>NZ_DASRSY010000176.1:0-15433 GCF_035656215.1 Paraburkholderia sp. | reverse complement strand
ATCGTAGTCGCCGCCTTTGACAAGCACATCCGGCCGCAGCGCTGAAATAAGCTCCACGGGCGTTTTCTCGCCAAAGCAAACCACATAATCGACGCTTTCCAACGCCGCCAGCAAAGCCATCCGATCAGACTCGTTATTGATCGGACGGTCATCCCCTTTGCCTAACATGCGCACTGACGCATCGCTATTGACGCCGACAATCAGGCAAGCGCCGAGCGCTTTGGCGTCGGCAAGATAAGTCACATGCCCGCGATGCAGGATGTCGAACACCCCGTTGGTAAATACAACCGGCGCGGACATCGAAGCACGAAGCTCCACCAGCGCATCGCGCGTCAACATCTTGCGTTCAAAAATGGCAGCCATAACGGAGTCGCAAAGAAAAGAGAATTGCCGCCACGATACACGGCGAACGGCATGAAGCAAAACGGCCCAGCAAGCTCATGCCTGCCGGGCCGTTCTTAAAAACCTTAACCGGTTCGCGGCGCTAGCGCCGGATCGGACTCAAACCCGCGGACTCAAACCCGCGGACTCAAACCACAAACCTGGATCCACGGTCTCAAGCCAGCGACTTACCACCCGCGGAACCCGAACCCATCATGCCGGCTGTTCAGCCGACTTCTGATCGGCCTGCAAGCGCGCGACGACTTCCTTGCGATAACGGTTCAATTCCTGCGCCGTATTGAACGTGCGCTCGAACAGAATCGACAGGTTGTGCAGAATCCGCTCGACCACTTTCTTTTCCCAACCGTCGTCAAAACGGATCTGCTCGTCGAGCCAGCGCTCGAGCCATTCCGGATCCGGCAAACGCGATTGAATCGTGTCGCGCGGGAACAGCGCCTGATTCACGTGCAGGTTGGTCGGATGCAGCGGTTTTTCCGTGCGGCGCGCCGATGCCATCAGGACGCCGATCTTGGCGAACGCAGCACGCGCGATGTCGCCGGTTTGCACCATCGCTTTCTTCATGTAGCGCAGATACGCGCCGCCATGACGCGCTTCGTCGCGCGAAATGGTTTCGTAGATGGCCTTGATGACCGGCTCGGTGTGCCATTCGGCAGCACGGCGATACCAGTGATTCAGGCGGATTTCGCCGCAGAAGTGCAGCATCAGCGTTTCGAGCGGCGGCGCCGGGTCGAATTCGAACCGCACCGCGTGCAGTTCTTCTTCGGTCGGGCACATTTCGGGCTTGAAACGGCGCAGATATTCCATTAGCACCAGCGAATGCTTCTGTTCTTCGAAGAACCACACGCTCATGAATGCGGAGAAATCGCTGTCGTGATGGTTGTCACGCAGGAACATTTCCGTGGCGGGCAACGCCGACCATTCGGTGATCGCATTCATCTTGATCGTCGCGGCCTGCTCGTCGGTCAATAGCGATGCATCGAACTTGTCCCAGGGAATGTCTTTCTCCATGTCCCATCGAACGGATTCGAGCGATTTATAAAGTTCCGGATAAAGCATGGTGTTCATAGTCCCACCCCTGTTCTGCGCATACTGTCTGTGTCTGTAACTACTACGTGTAGCACTTTTGCTTATGACGAACGAAACGCACCGTTTTGTGCCTCGTTTATCGGCCAAGCATTCAATTTTACGCGGTAATCCGCCGCCTAGATGCACCGGGCAGCAAAGAAGTCCAGGCGATTGCGCGGCGCTGCTAACCAGAAGTTACGCGCTACGCGGCCAACCGTGGGTGAGGGATACCCTATGCCTGAGGTCGAGCCAGTCTGCGATGAATCCGCACCGTCCAGCCCTGCGCCGGTAGTGCCGGCGGCGAATGGAGCAAGGGCGGCCGGATTGGTTGTTTTCAGCGCACGCCCAAAAACCAAATGAAGCTTACACAATGATAGCACGCTGAATTTACGGTTCTCGTGCCTTGGCAGACGCAAATCCAGTGCCTGATTGACCGCTCTCAATAAATCAGCCGATTCGTGGAGTGTGGCCGACGATCGGGGTCAAAACCATGACAGGTGGCGAATTCGCCTGGTTTGCGTTGCCGGCCCGTCTGGCTTTGCGCCCTCGTCGCATGAGTCGGGCTGCCCTGTTTCATTCCTGCCGTTAAGTAGACTTTTTCGTCGCTGCTCGCTGAGCGGCACCCGAACTACTTGCGCGCTTCGCCGACGTTGAAGTTGACGTCGCGGCCCGTTTCGCTGCCGGTCGTTTGGTAGCGGGCCCGGCATCCGCTGCACTTGCGTCCGGCGCGTCAGCCGCTTTCCCTGCCGACGCCGAAGCGCTCTTCGCGCCCTCCGGCGAACCCGTCGCCGAATCGTCTGCCGCACCTGGCTGCGTCGTCGCAAACTGGGCGATCTGATTGAACTGCGATTGCAACAGATTCCACCAGGCAGAGGCGTCGAACGACGGTGTCGCGGCGGCCCCACCTTCATCAGCTGCCGCCTCGGCTGTGGCCGATGAGCTCGCACTGCTCGAAGCCGAAGAAGTCTCCGGATGCGGCCAGCCGGTCGGCGCGGGGCTCGGCGCAGCAGCACCGGAAGCCGGCTGCGCCATCGACGACTGCGCGAACGCGCCGAACGCACGCAGCGTCGCGAGCGTTGCGCGCTGCACCTCGAGCGCCTGAATGGCAGACTGCAGCATGTTCAAATTCAGCTTGAGCCACTGCTCGACAGCTCGCATGTCGGTGATGCGTTTGTCGAGTTCTTCGACGTTGGTCAGCGGCGCCAACATGTCGGACATCATCGACAACGACGGCCCGAGGCTGCTGCCAGGCTGCGCGCCGGAAAACGCCGAGTTGAACGGCGAGAGACGCATCATGCCCCACATACGTTCGAGCATTTCAGCGGGCGGAAAACCGGGAAAGCCGGGAAAGGGCGGCGTGGTGCCAGGTGTATCGGTCATGCTTGTCGCCTCGCTGCATAAGGGGAAGGAAATTGCGCCATCCCGCGCGCGTCTGATTCGATCATACCGCGCATGGCGCTGCGAACCGCGCTTAGTTTGGGCTGCGTCTGCCCCACTCGCGCAGCACCTCAAGTGCCAACCGGCGGGGCTTTGCGCAATACGCGCCGTTCTCCGATTTTCAGGCGCGATCACCGCCCGAGCCGCCGCCGCCCGAGGTCTGATGCGGCTTTCCATTCCACGGGTCCACACCGCCAAAATCCGGCGCGCGCCGCTCGCGTAACGAGTTCACGCCTTCGCGCACATCCGGCCCGGCGAAACCCATGAATTCCAGTGCCAGCGACGTATCGAACGCCGGCCCCGCCGAGCGCAGCCAGTTGTTCAGCGCGTACTTGGTCCACCGAATCGCCGTTTGCGAGCCGTTAGCCAGTTTTTGCGCGACTTCGAACGCTTTGGGCAGCAGATCGTTTTCGTCGACGGCGAGCGACACGAGGCCGATACGCTCGGCCTCCTCACCGCTCACCGGCTCGCACAACAGCAGGTAATACTTGGCCTTCGCCATGCCGCACAGGAGCGGCCAGACAATGGCCGCGTGATCACCGGCGGCAACGCCCAGACGCGTATGACCGTCGATAATCCGCGCCGACTTCGTCGCGATCGAGATATCGGCGAGCAGTCCGGCCACGAGCCCCGCGCCGACGGCCGGGCCATGCATCGCCGAAACGATCGGCTTGCTGCAATTGATCACGTTGTAGACCAGATCGCGCGCCTCGCGCCACACGCGTGCGCGGACGTCGAAATCGGTCGCCATGTCTTCGACCAGTTGCAGGTCGCCACCGGCCGAAAAGCCCTTGCCCTCGCCGCGAATGATCGCGACACGCGTTTCAGGATCCCGATCGATATCGCGCCAGATTTCGGCGAGTTCGAAGTGCATCCGCGCGTTAGCGGTGGCAAGCCCGCTTTTGTTCGCGCCCTCGCCGCTCATCACGACTTCGAGCACACCGTGCGGGTGACGGTGCAATTGCAGCGACCGGTAGTGCGCGTAAAACGCGTCGTTACTATGGGGTGCCTGAGACATGGTGAGCAGTCCGTCTATGGGTGTATCTGTTGAAACCATTGCCCTAAGGGCACATTCGGCACATTCGGCGCTATGTCAGCGCAAACCCCATGCAAATTCAATGCGGCTGATAAACCCACTTCGCATTCTTGATTTCGACCATCACACGCGCCCGTTGATCGAGTCCGAGGTGATCCGTGGCGCTCATGTTGACCACGCCGTTGGTGTCCGCGAGACCACGCGTCGCTTCCAGCGCATCGCGCAACGCACGGCGAAATTCCGGTGTGCCGGGCGCGGCCACTTTAAGCGCGATCGGTATCGCGTTGCTGAGCAGCATGCCGGCGTCCCACGTGTACGAACCGAACGCCGACACGCTGCCCGGTCCGCGCAATGTCTCGAAGCGCGCGATGTAGTCGAGTGCGAGACGTTTTGCCGGATGGTCTGCCGGCAATTGCGCGGCGACCAGCACCGGGCTCGCGGGCAGGAACGTGCCGTTGCAGTCGGCGCCGCACACGCGCAGGAAGTCGTTATTGCCGACCCCATGATTGTGATAGATCAGCCCTTTGTAGCCGCGTTCCCTGAGCGTCTTCGGCGGCAGCGCGGCGGGCGTGCCGGCCGCACCGACCACTACTGCATCCGGGTGGCTCGCGAGAATCTTCAGGACCTGGCCGGTCACGCTCGGATCGGTGCGATTGAAGCGCTCGCTCGCTACCATGTTGATGTGATGCAACTGCGCGAACTTTGCGACTTCGGTGTAGAAGGTTTCGCCGAGCGCGTCGGCCTGGCCGATGAACGCGATCGTTTTGACGCCGTGCGCACTGGCGTGCTCGGCAATCGCCGATGCCATCATCGCGTCGGTCTGCGGGGTCTTGAATACCCAGTGGCGTTTCGCATCCACCGGTTCGATGATTTTTGCCGACGAGGCCAGCGAGATCATCGGTGTTTCGCCATCAGCAACTACGTCGATCATCGAGAGCGAATTCGGCGTGATCGATGAGCCGATGATCGCGTCGACGTGATTCTCGGAGATCAGTTTCTTGGTGTCCTGCACGGCCTGCGTGGTGTCGGACGCGTCGTCGAGCACGATGTATTCGACGTTCTGCCCGCCAATCTGTTTGGGCAGCAGCATGGCGGTGTCGCGTGCCGGAATGCCGAGCGACGCAGCCGGCCCGGTCAGCGACAACACAAGACCGATCTTCACCTGCGCGAGGGCGACGGCGGGCAGCGCGGCACATAGCGCGGCGGCAAGACGGGCGAGCCCACCCCGCGACGGTGTTGCGCGAGCGCGCTGGGTGACTCGTTCAAAAGATTTATATCGCGGCATGCTGTCTCCTCACGTCGGTTTTTCGTTTTGATGGTCCGCCGATGTGCTGCTTGTGCCCTGCTCACGTGCGGGTTCGCGTTCGGCTTTGCATTGATTTCACGTTCGTTTCGCGTTGGCTTCCCGCTCAGCGGACAGCCGCTACCCCGAGGCCGGCGCCGCGCCAGTCAGTGTAGCGGCGCGTCGTGGTGCTGGTATCGGGCGAAACCCTTTCGTAGACGGCGAAGCGCGTACGGACTCGGCCTTGATGCCGCGTTCCACACAACGCCGGCAACTCAATCCAGCGGCGCGATGCCCTGATCGATCGAGCCGAAAATCGACTTGCCGGCTTCGTCGAACATCTCGATCTTCACGGTATCGCCGAACTTCATGAACTCGGTTTGCGGCGCGCCATGCTCGATGGTCTCGAGGCAGCGCTTTTCAGCGATACAGCAATAGCCGCGTTTCGCATCCTTGTTCGACACCGTGCCCGAACCGACAATCGCGCCGGCGCGCAGGTTGCGCGTTTTCGCCGCGTGCGAGATCAGTTGGCCGAAGTGGAACACCATATCGGTGCCGGCGTCCGGCTGACCGACCTTCTTGTTGTTCCAGTGGACGATCATCGGCCGGTGCACGCGCCCTTCGCGCCAGCTCTCGCCGAGTTCGTCGGGCGTCACCGCCACCGGCGCAAACGAGGTGGCCGGCTTGCTCTGAAAAAAGCCGAAGCCTTTCGCGAGCTCGGCGGGGATCAGATTGCGCAGCGAGACATCATTGACGAGCGTCACCAGGCGCACGCTCTTCAGCGCCTGATCGGGGGCCGCGCCCATCGGTACGTCGGTAGTGATCACGGCGACTTCCGCTTCGAAGTCGATTCCGAATTCCTCAGATGCACACAGCACATCGTCTTTCGGGCCGATGAAGTCGTCGCTTCCGCCCTGGTACATCAGCGGATCGGTCCAGAATTCCGGCGGCATTTCCGCGCCACGCGCGCGGCGCACCAACTCCACATGATTCACGTACGACGAACCGTCGGCCCACTGGAATGCGCGCGGCAGCGGCGCCATGCATTCCCTGGCGTCGAACGGGAAAGTGTTGCGTGCGCGGCCCTGGTTGAGTGAATCGTACAAATCCTGCAGTTGCGGCGCGTAGAAGGCCCAGTCGTCGAGCACGCGCTGCATGGTGGGCGCGATCGCGTCGGCGATGGCCGCGGTGTGCAGGTCTCGGGACACGACGATCAACTGACCGTCGCGCGTGCCGTCCTTCAGCGTGGCAAGTTTCATAGAGGAGTGAACCGTTAGTGACGATAGAAGGAATCTATTCTACGATGGTGAATCGGCTCGGCCAAAGTGCCGTGAGCTGGCAGTCGTTTGCGCAGGGTGGGCACGGCGGTCGGACCTGACTTTAAAGACCGTTAGGTAGGGCTGGTTGCCGGGTTCGCTTGTGAGGCCCTGTTGCGTGGCCCACCTGACAAGTCAGGTTGTCAGGCCCTATTGTCAGGTCGATCGCAAACTCTGTTGTCGGGCTCGGCCGGGAACCTCGCCGCCTGCCTCCTTTCTCACCGTCTTTTTTGACCGCGCTCCACGCGCCTCGCTCATGCCTCCAATTGCCCGCTCCGGCGCGATCCGTACCGACACCGGCTCCGCTGAACCGCTCGAAGCGCCCGAATCAGACGACGAAAGCGTCGAGGCCGGCGAGGAAAAGCTGCGCTCCGGCATCCAGTCGATCGAAGTCGGTTTCAGATTGCTCGAGGTACTGACCCACGAACCGCGCGCGATGATGCTGCGCGATCTGGCTCAGCGCGCAGGCATGAGTCCGGCGAAAGCGCACCGCTATCTGGTGAGTTTCCTGCGCCTCGGCGTCGTGGCACAGGATCCGCTGTCGGGCCGTTACGAACTGGGCGGCTTCGCGTTGCAATTGGGTCTCGCGCGGCTTGCCCGCCTCGACGGCGTGAAGCTCGCGCGCATTGCGCTTGCCGAACTGCGCGACCGGCTCGATCTGACGGTGGGCATCGCGGTATGGGGCAATCAGGGTCCGACGATGGTTCACTGGATGGAGTCGAGCCATCCGGCCAAGGCGTCGCTCAAGCTCGGTGATGTGATGCCGCTGCTCAGTTCCGCCACCGGCCTGCTGTTTGCCGCCTATCTGCCGTCGAGCAAGACCGCCGCGATGCTGGAGCGCGAACTGGCCGATTCGCGCCGCTCGTCGCACATCGGTGGCCCGCGGACGCGGGAAGAAGTCGAGCGGGTGCTGGCGGAAGTGCGACAACACGAAGCAGCGCGTGTGGAAGGCATGTTGCTGCCGACCATCCACGCGTTCTGCATGCCGGTGTTCGACTCGACTAGCGATCTGGCGCTGGGCCTGATCGCGCTCGGTCATGAAGGCGCGTTCGATATCCGCTGGGGCGGCGAGATCGATACGGCGCTGCGTGAATGTGCGCAAAAGCTCTCGTACGAGCTCGGGTATAGTGCGGCGCCACGCTGATGAGTTGATAAGCTGAGTTCAGGAACATCGTTCGCCGGTGGGTGGTCGAAACCGTTCGCTGCCCGTTCAGCGCCAGGCCTGGCGGCTTTTACCGTTGCCGCCACGCAGGGACTCTCGGCGTGCCTCCGCCTATTTCTATTCCCTTATCGTCCGCCGGTTCGAACTCATTCGCCAATGTCATCACCTTCTGCCACAAGCCGCTCTGATCGCACGCCGCCCGTCGCGCCGCGCGCCGGTTTGCGGGTGTGGCGATGGATTGCGGTTCTGCTGGTGGTGGCCGTCCTGCACTGGATCGCGGCGCAATGGGTCGAGCGCAACCGCGCGACGCTGAATCCATCCGACAACGAGCACGTCCCCGTGCAGGTTGCACTGCTGACACCCGAACGTATCGAGCGTAAACCCGCCGCCGAAGCGCCGCAAGCTGCCGCGCCGGCGCACAAGGCAGCCGCGAGCAAGCCGCGCGAACACGTGTTGACTGCGACGCAACCGGCAAAGCAGGCACCCGCGGTCACGGCCGCATCGGATGCAGCAGCAAGCGCATCGGCAGCGGCGAACACCCCCAATGCCAACGCCAATGCGAGTGCATCCGCCACCGGCACGGCCAGTGCGCCCACCGCCGCCAGCGCGCCTCAAGCTTCACCGGGCGTGAAATTCTCCGTTCCACCTTCCGGGGAACTGCAGTACGACACGTTCTACAACGGCGTGCGTAACCAGCCCGGCACAATTCACTGGACCAGCAACGCACAGAGCTACGAAATGGTCGTCTCCGTGCCGCTGCCGTTCGTCGGCACGTTCGTGTATTCGAGCCATGGCCGCATCGACGCATTCGGCCTCGCACCGGACCAGTACATCGAAAAACGCGGCCGCCGTCCGGAAGACGTGGCAATCTTCAATCGCACCGACAAGAAAATCGTTTTCACGCGTACCCCGGCCACGCTGCCGCTGCCCGACGGCGCGCAAGACCGTTTCAGCATGGTGATGCAACTCGCCGCCCTCGTGCGTGGCGACCCCACTGCCTATAAGCCGGGCGTGACGCGGCAATTCTTCGTGGTCGATAACGACAGTGGCGAGAGCTGGCCCGTCGAGACGATCGGCGACGAAACCATCCGCACCGCGCAGGGTTACCTCGAGACGCGCCACTTCAAGCGCCTGCCTCGGCACGATGGTGATCTACGCCGCATCGACGTATGGCTCGCGCCGTCGCTCGGCTGGTTGCCCGCGCGAATCATGCAGACCGAGCCGAACGGCACGCAATTCGAACTGGTGTGGCGCGGCAAGCTCAATTCGGAGAATGCAGGCAGTCCGCTCAACAGCACGGGGGATACCGGCACTAACGGCAATAACGGCGATACTTCGCCTGACAATTCGACAAGCCAGTCACCTTCCAACGCACCGGCAGTGATGCCCGAAGCCGCCCCCTCTTCACCAGCCGATTCAACCAACCCCGGCAACCTGCCCGAAAAGCCCTGAACCCGAATAGGGACCCGACCCGATCCGCGAAACTTCCACGACGAGGCTGACTCGTGGCGTGGCATCACAGGTGCGGCATTGAGCCGCTAGCTGACGCCCGCTTTTCAGGCAACGCACCCCGAAGCGGTCAAGCAGATCCGGGGGGTGTCGGCCCATACGTTGCCAGAAGGCTACGCCGTGGCGTGCGAAGCCCTGCGCGATTTCGATCTACGCGGTAAGCTGGGAACACTACGTCGCCCGACGCTGGCCATGGGGGCCGCCACGACACGGGCACGCCACCTGCAGCTACGCAGGCAATAGCAGACGCCATCGAAGGCGCACAGTCCGAAATGCGCGATGCCGCTCATCTTGCGCCCATCGAGCAATCTCACCGTTTTGCTGCACTGCTTGAAACGTTTCTTGGAAAGCCGGTCTAACCGGTAGGTTCGGAACATTACAAGCGTCAATCCGGACCCACCCCTTGAATTCCACACCACAAGCTCCACCTATGGCGCAGGAATGGCCCGGAGCCAACGGAAATAAGGAGTGTCGCCATGCAAATGATCTACAACAGCCCCAATTATTGTGTCGTCGAGTTTCCGCCGCAGGAAGGTCCGCTGGCCATGAAGTCGGGTGGCTACGAGATCGTCGATAAAAACATGCAGCGCGAAATTTACATAGACGGTGCAATGGCGGCGAGTTTCCGCGAGCACGTGCAAAAGCTGATCGAAGAGGAACCGTCGTTGGATGAAGTAGACGAATTCCTTGGGCAGTTCGACAGCCTGATGCATCAACCGGTGATTCTTCACTAACCGAAGGGTCTAGCGTAACGATTTGGCGACAACCATCGACCGCGCCGACCGGCTCAGCCGGCGGCCCTGACAAGTCGGTCAGCATCGATATAGCGGCCCAGCAGGCTTTTGCCTCACTGGGCCGTTTTCTTTGCGGCGCGCCCACCGCCGCCGTTCCTTTGGCACGCACACCCTGCCCGCTCGGCCCACGCCCGGCGGAACCGCCCCACAGCGGCTACAATGACAGGTTTCCCGAAAAAGCCGGCGCAAGCCCACGTCCGCCATGAACCAGCCTGCTCAAACCGCCACGCCAGTCCGTCCCGACGCCGCCTACACGCGCGGCACGGCGCTGCCCGCGCTGCTCAAGTCGCGCATCCTGATTCTGGACGGCGCAATGGGCACGATGATCCAGCGCTATAAGCTCGACGAAGCCCGCTATCGTGGCGAGCGCTTCAAGGACTACGGGCGCGACATCAAGGGCAACAACGAGTTGCTGTCGATCACGCAGCCGCAGATCATCGGTGAGATTCACGAGCAGTATCTCGCGGCGGGCGCGGATATCATCGAGACCAACACGTTCGGCGCCACCACGGTTGCGCAGTCCGACTACGGGATGGAAGACCTCGCCATCGAGATGAATCTCGAATCGGCGAAGCTGGCGCGCGCCGCCTGCGACAAGTATTCGACGCCCGACAAGCCGCGCTTCGTCGCCGGCGCGATTGGACCGACGCCGAAGACAGCGAGCATTTCTCCTGACGTGAACGATCCAGGCGCGCGCAACGTGACGTTCGACGAACTGCGTGCCGCGTACTACGAGCAGGCGAAGGCCTTGCTCGACGGCGGCTGCGATCTGTTTCTCGTCGAAACGATCTTCGACACGCTCAATGCAAAGGCCGCGCTGTTCGCGCTGGACGAGCTGTTCGAAGACACCGGCGAGCGTCTGCCGATCATGATCTCGGGCACCGTCACGGATGCATCGGGCCGGATTCTCTCCGGACAAACCGTCGAGGCTTTCTGGAACTCGCTACGTCATGCCAAGCCGCTCACCTTCGGCTTGAACTGCGCGTTGGGCGCGGCGCTGATGCGTCCGTACATCGCCGAACTGGCGAAGCTGTGCGACACCTATGTGTCGTGCTATCCGAATGCCGGTTTGCCGAATCCGATGAGCGATACAGGCTTTGACGAATTGCCGGCGGATACGTCGGGATTGCTCAAGGAGTTCGCGCAGGCAGGCCTCGTGAATATCGCCGGCGGGTGCTGTGGCACGACGCCGGAGCATATTGCGGCGATTGCCAGGGCGCTGGCTGAAGTGAAGCCGCGCCAATGGCCGACCCAATACCGCGACGCAGCCTGATCCCGGCGGCCCGACCCCACTCCATCGCAGCCGCGCTTTCGCTATCGAGCCCGACGCACGTAACCGCACGCAACCGAACCGCACCTACGCCATGACCGATCACACCATGCGCCTTTCCGGCCTCGAGCCGTTCAACGTCACGTCCGGGACGCTCTTCATCAACGTCGGTGAACGCACCAACGTGACCGGCTCGAAGGCGTTCGCGCGAATGATCCTGAACGACCAGTTCGACGACGCGATCGCGGTCGCGCGGCAGCAGGTCGAAAACGGCGCGCAGATCATCGACGTGAACATGGACGAGGCCATGCTCGATTCGAAAGCGGCGATGGTTCGCTTCATGAATCTGATCGCGTCGGAGCCGGACATCGCGCGCGTGCCGATCATGATCGACTCGTCGAAGTGGGAAGTGATCGAAGCGGGCTTGAAGTGCGTGCAAGGCAAGGCGATTGTCAACTCGATCTCGCTGAAGGAAGGCGAAGAAGCGTTCCGTCATCACGCGAACCTGATCCGCCGTTACGGCGCGGCGGCTGTCGTGATGGCCTTCGACGAGCAAGGCCAGGCCGATACGTTCGAACGCAAGACGCAGATCTGCAAGCGCTCCTACGACTTCCTCGTGAACGAAGTCGGCTTCCCGCCGGAAGACATCATCTTCGACCCGAACATCTTCGCGATCGCGACCGGGATCGAAGAGCACAATAACTATGCCGTCGACTTCATCAACGCGACGCGCTGGATCAAGGAACACCTGCCGTACGCGAAGATCAGCGGCGGCGTGTCGAACGTGTCGTTCTCGTTCCGCGGCAACGACCCGGTGCGCGAGGCGATCCACACCGTGTTCCTCTATCACGCGATTCAGGCGGGGATGGACATGGGCATCGTCAACGCGGGCCAGCTCGGCGTGTATGCCGATCTCGATCCGGAGTTGCGCGAGCGCGTTGAAGACGTCGTGCTGAACCGTCGTGAAGACGGCACGGACCGTCTGCTCGAAATCGCCGACAAGTTCAAGACCGGTGCGGCGAAGAAAGAAGAAAATCTCGAGTGGCGCAACCAGCCGGTCGAGAAACGGCTCGCGCACGCGCTTGTACTCGGCATCACGAATTTCATCGTCGAAGACACTGAAGAAGTGCGCGCGAAGATCGCCGCAGCCGGCGGCCGTCCGATCAACGTGATCGAAGGCCCATTGATGGACGGCATGAATATCGTCGGCGACCTGTTCGGTCAGGGCAAGATGTTCCTGCCGCAAGTCGTGAAATCGGCGCGTGTGATGAAGCAGGCGGTCGCGCATCTGATCCCGTACATCGAAGAAGAAAAGAAGCTGCTCGCCGAAGCCGGCGCCGACGTGCGCGCGAAGGGCAAGATCGTCATCGCCACGGTCAAGGGCGACGTGCACGACATCGGCAAAAACATCGTCTCGGTGGTGCTTCAGTGCAATAACTTCGAAGTGGTCAACATGGGCGTGATGGTGTCGTGCAACGACATTCTCGCCAAGGCAAAGGTCGAGGGCGCGGACATCATCGGTTTGTCCGGCCTGATTACGCCGAGCCTCGAAGAGATGGCCTATGTCGCATCGGAAATGCAGCGCGACGACTACTTCCGCATCAAGAAGATCCCGCTGCTGATCGGTGGCGCGACCACCTCGCGCGTGCACACTGCCGTGAAGATCGCACCGCATTACGAAGGCCCGGTGGTGTACGTGCCGGATGCGTCGCGCTCGGTTTCCGTGGCGTCGAGCCTGCTGTCCGATGAAGGCGCGGCGCGGTACGTCGACGAACTGAAGACCGACTACGACCGCATCCGCACCCAGCACGCCAACAAGAAAGCCCTGCCGATGGTCACGCTCGCCGAAGCCCGCGCGAACAAGACCAAGGTGGATTGGGCCAGCTACCAGCCGGCGAAGCCGAAGTTCATCGGCCGCCGCGTGTTCAAGAACTTCGACCTGAACGAACTGGCGAACTACATCGACTGGGGTCCGTTCTTCCAGACCTGGGATCTGGCCGGCCCGTATCCGGCGATCCTGAACGACGAGATCGTCGGCGAATCAGCCCGCCGCGTGTTCTCGGACGGCAAGTCGATGCTCGCGCGCCTGATTCAGGGCCGCTGGCTGCAGGCCAACGGCGTGATCGCCCTGCTCCCGGCCAACACGGTGAACGATGACGACATCGAGATTTACACCGACGAATCGCGCTCGGAAGTAGCGCTGACGTGGCGCAACCTGCGCCAGCAAAGCGTGCGACCCGTGGTGGACGGCGTGATGCGGCCGAACCGGTCGCTTGCCGACTTCATCGCGCCGAAGGATTCGGGCGTAGCCGACTATATCGGCATGTTCGCGGTCACGGCGGGTCTGGGCGTGGACGTGAAGGAAAAGCAGTTCGAAAAGGATCTCGACGACTACAGCGCGATCATGCTCAAGGCGCTCGCCGACCGCTTTGCCGAAGCCTTCGCCGAAGCGATGCATGCCCGCGTGCGCCGCGATCTCTGGGGCTACGCAAACGCCGAAACCCTCTCGAACGAAGACCTGATCGCCGAAAAGTACCACGGCATCCGCCCGGCGCCGGGTTATCCGGCCTGCCCGGATCACCTCGTGAAGCGCGACATGTTCGACGTGCTGCAAGCCCCTGAAATCGGCATGAGCGTGACCGAATCGCTGGCCATGCTGCCGGCGGCTAGCGTCTCGGGCTTCTATCTGGCGCACCCGGACAGCACCTATTTCTCGGTTGGCAAGATCGGCCAGGACCAGCTGGAAGACTACGCAAAACGCATGTCGTTGTCGAAAACAGACGCTGAACGGGCTCTCGCGCCTTTGCTGTAAGCCTTGCGGGGCGGGAAAGCCACTATATCGGGCACGATAGGCTGAATATTTGCGGCAGTGCAATTTTCGGCTTTGTAGACTGAAATGGCATCAACCCGCCAGACGCGGCCAAAACGCGTCGGCTTATCTAATTGCAATCGTCAACGGAGAGAATCGTATGAAGAAGCTGACGCTGTTATTGGCTGCTGTTTCGCTCGCTGCCAGCACCTCGGTGGCGCTGGCTCAGCCTGCGGCCCCCGGCGCCGCGAGTTCGGTGAGTTCGTATTCACCGCCTACACAAAAGCACGTCAAGAAGCCCAAGAAGCAAAAAATGACGAAGGGTGCGTCGGCACCGATGGCCGCCCCGGCGGACGCCGCCAGCCAGTAAGCAGGTTCGGCAAACGGGTCGTTAAGACCGTGAAAAACAAAGAGCCCGCTGATGCGGGCTCTTTTCATTGGCGCGTCGCAGTCGTCGCCGCCAGCCACCAGGTGCGGCGAACGCCACAGCCGATGGACCGCTCCGGAATCAGAGACCCCAGACGATATCCGCGTTTTCCTTCTGCGCGGCGCGCAGCATGTCGAGAAACGGATACGCGCGCTGGGCGAGTCCCGGCGGAATCTCGTGATGCTCGTGGCCATCTTCGCCTTCGTGGAAATGGCCGTCGTGCTCGGCACGCTCCTGCTTGTCGGTACTGATGGCCGATTCGAGTTTCGCGATCGCAGGGCCCGTTTCGTCGTGGGTGATAACACCACGCTCACCAAGGCGCTTCCCGACGATGCCGACGAGGTACTGGGCAAGATTCTCCAGCATCATCACGTCCGGGCTGGCGCGACATTTGAAAGTAATCAGCATGACTGTTCCCTTTTTCGTTATGTTGGATTGACGCGCAAGCAGCTCGAAACCAGCCCTCGGCGCGCGTTACGTTGACTCGCCGATCAGGCACGGCGGCCACGGCCCTTGGTGGGCATCTCATTGAACATATTAGCACCTGCTAAAATCCCTCTGGACGGAAAAGCGCGCCGCAATGCGCCGCGCGCGGCATAGCGCAGGTGGCGTGACTGGGCCGGTTGGCCGCAACTCCGCCTGCTGCCGCGCCAGGCCGCAGCAGCAGGCGCCCCGGCATGTCGCCGCGCACCGCACTAACCGCGTTGCAGGCAACGTGCCTGATGGCGCCCCGATGTACCCGGCGGGTGCATTGCCGCTTTCCACGCTTCTGACGAATCGGCTGCGCCCGCCGCGCAGCCGGCACCTCTTCCGCATCACCGGATTGCCTCACTGGACTCGCAACAAGCATGCTGCCTGCACATAAACAAACCCTCGAAACATTGCTCGCCGACACGGTGAAGCAGGTTGCTGAAGCAACCCAAG
>NZ_DASRSY010000175.1:0-4377 GCF_035656215.1 Paraburkholderia sp. | reverse complement strand
GCGCCGTCGACGAACAACAAACCTTGCACCTGCCAGTTCTGTTTGCCGTCCGGTGCATAGCTTTCGAGCGTCGCCCCGAGGCCCGCACCGATCGGCTCGTAGCGCGGACCGATGCCGTTGGTCGACACATACATGTTGCCGCGCGCATCCACACCTACGCCGGTCAGGCCGTTAAAGCGCTGCGGCCCCGGTTTGCCGGGGACACCGCTAAAAATCCCGCCGCGTTCGCCGAGCGAGCCAGACTCCGTGTAACGGCCATTGCTCTTGCTGAAGAACAGCACTTGCTGACGCGGGCCGTTGTCGGCGATCAGAACGCGGCCTTGTGCATCTATCGCGATATCGACCGCAACCGTATCGGCGGGCAACGTCAACGTTTCGTCGACGCGCTTGCCCGCAGCGGTGTAGTGCTCCACGTGCGGTGCCTTGTCGTTGCGCGTGCCGCTCAACACCCAGAGCGTGCCGTCGGGGGCAAGCGCGATACGACCCGGTTCGTGCACTGTCCACGTGGTTTTCTGCTGCATCGATTCCGTGTCATAGACTTCGATGCGATCGCGCGCGGTGTTCGCCGCGTAAAGCGTGGTGTCGTTCGCCGCCAGTCCGCCGATTTCGGCACTCGTGCCGGTTGGCACTTCGTTCGTCATCAGAAAGCCGGCGGCCAGTTGCGCATGCGGGTCGGTGCTTTTTGCGGCCGGCTGGAACGGTGCGGCGCGCTTCGGATCGGCGATCTGCCGGCGCGAAATACCGAACCATTGCTTGCCCTTCTCCGGCCACACGCCCTGCTCGACCAGATGCCCCTTCTCATTGCCGACCGAGATCGCGACGAAGGCGTACTTGCGATTCACCGCAATCGCGCTGCCGCCGCCGTTGCCCCAGCCGTGCGTGCCGCCCGCGAAGCCCAGCATCTTGCCGTTCTGGTAGACGCTCGCTTCAGCGCCGCTTTCGTCCCACGGCGCATTCGTGTAGACCTTGCCGTCCGGCGCGACCGCAATCGCGGTGATGTTGATCTGCGTCCACGTGCCGTCGCCGAAACCAAAGGTATTGCCGATCCAGGAATTTTTCGCGTTCAACACGGTTTCCGCGGATGCCGTGAAGCTGACCGATGCCGCCGTCATTCCGACCGCATAGGCGAGTACAGCAATCCAGGTTTTGAACGTGAAACGGGCCAAAGTTATTCCTCCAATCAGGGCCGTGCCGCAATCGGGCACATGGCCCGCGCGGGTGCAAAATCCAGTGAAGTGACAGCAGAGGCCACGAGAAGCAGAAGCGACGTAAGAGCAGGGACTGATTCCCGCAAGACACGACGTATAAGACGAGGCTTTGAGATCTGGCTCGCCACAGCGCCGTCACTCGAGCAGGAGCACGAATATGAACACTGAGTGAGCACTGAGCGCGTGACGCACGCGCCGTCCTTGGCCACCCAATCCGCACCGATCACATTACGCGGAAAAACCGCCACAACGAAAATCGAAAATAATTCAAAAATATTCGATGCTTTAAGCGTTGTGAAAGAAAATGATTTAAAAATCGATTAAATGAAAATAGACGTGACGGCCGGTGTCCAGCGGCGCCTTTGCCTCCATCTTTACCGATGCGGCCTGATGCTGCCTGCACTTCTTACGCATTACGACAGCTTCAAGACACAAGCATAAAAATCAATTCCGAATGGATAACGAAACACCCTGTTGCAATCTGATTCACTTATCCATTTCATTCCCGTTTTTTCATCAATTTATTTTCCCTAGAATCAAATGCACTTCCGTTGCGACGCGAAGCGGGCGCGCCCCCGTTTTCTCAGGCCCTGTTCCTGACTTGAGAAGAAGGCGCGCGCGATCCTTCGCGTGGCCAATCCGCTTCACACCATGGACGGTTCATGACTGCTCGTGCACTGCCCTCAGCGCCTTCTCACTCTCGCCGCATCGTGCAGCTCGACGGCTTGCGCGCCATCGCCGTGCTCGCGGTATTCGCCCAGCACGCCTTGAAAGCGCCGCTATGGATGGGCGTCGATCTGTTTTTTGTTTTGAGCGGCTTTCTGATTACCGGCATCCTGCTCGAACGCAAGGCGCGTGAGCAGTCGTATTTCGGCTATTTCTATGCGCGCCGGGCGCGGCGCATCCTGCCGCCTTATCTGCTGCTGATGGTGGTGTCGTCGATTCTGTTCGGCTTCGGCTGGGCGCAGCACTGGCAGTGGTACGCCTTCTTCGCGACCAATATTGGCGACGCGCTCAATCAAAGCGGTCACGACAGCCTGAATGTGCTGTGGTCGCTGGCCGTTGAAGAGCAGTTCTATATTTTCTGGCCGTTCGTGATTTTGTTGCTGCCTGAGCGCGTGCTCGGCTACGTGGCGGCCGCGTTGATCGTGCTGGTGCCTGTGCTGCGCGCGGTCGCCACGCCCTGGTTCGATTCGTTCTGGCCGATCTATTACCTGACGCCGTTCCGCATGGACCTGCTCGCGGCCGGCGCGCTGCTCGCGGTCGCCGTGCGGCGCGATCGCAACGCGCTCGAACCGTTCAAGGGCCTCGCCGTGCTCGGCTTCTTTGCCGCGCTGGCCGTGCTGGCATGGCTGCATCTGCACTACCCGCGGTTTCGGGCGGCGAATACGCCGCTGTCGAACGCAGGGCTCTACAGCGTTTCATTGGTGCTTTGTACTTCCGTCGTGGTCATCGCTTTGCAGAGCAAGGGCATCGTCAAACGGCTGCTGTGCAACCCCGTGCTGGTTTATATCGGCACCATCAGCTACACGATCTATCTGATCCACCTGAGTGTGCTGTACACGCTGTGGCCGTTGCATCTGAACCGCTATCTGACCGCGGCGCTGGCGCTCGCGATTACCCTCGCCTACGCCAGCATCACGTGGTTCGCGTTCGAAAAGCGTTTGATCTTCGGCTCGGCAGGCAAAACGCCAGCGCCCGCCGGCAGCGTGTCGGGGGGCGCATCGCAAGCGCCGCAAAGCCGCGCATGAAGCGCCGCGCGTGGCTTGCCGCGAGCGTGTCGGTCGCAGCGTCGGTGCTGGTTTCGCCGGCATTCGATGCACATGCCGGCAGTCGTGCCGCCACGCAGGTGCTGATAGACGCCTATGGCGATTCGACCACGCTCGGTATTACGTGTAGCGACGGCCACTGCGGCCCTCAGGCGCAAAACGCCGTGTCATATCTGCAGAGCGAATTGCAAGCGAGGTACGGTGAACGGGTGCGCGTCACGAACTACGGCGTGGGCGGCACGATGGCCACCCAGTTGCGCGACGGCACCGGCAACCGCCGCGCCGGCCCGACTGCCGGTCTGCCATGGCAGGAACGGCTCGCCGCTTCGTCCGCGCAGATCGTGTTGATCAACTACGGCATCAACGAAGTGATGCAGAACCAGACGCCGGAGCAGTTTTACGCGGCCGAAACGACGCTCGTGAAAACCGCGCGTGCGCTCGGCAAGGAGCCGGTTCTGCAGACGTCGAACCCGATGCCCGACAACCGCCTCAACGCGCGGCTCGCGGCAATGGTCGCGATGACGCGCCGCGTAGCGGCCGAACAACAGGTGGCGCTCGTCGATCAGTTCGCGTTCGTCAGCAATCTGCCGGACTGGAAGATGTTGATGTCCGACGGCGCGCATCCGAAGCCGGGCTTGTACCGGCTCAAGGCTGAACAGGATTTTCGGGTCGTCGATCCGCTGGTGCGGCGACTGCTGGACGGCACGCTCTGAAGTTCTTTTTTCTTTTAACAATATCGAAGGCAAGCTATGAGCCAACCACGCAAAGCGATCATCACCGGCGTATCCGGACAGGACGGCGCCTATCTGACCAAACTGCTGCTCGACAAGGGCTACCACGTGACCGGCACCTACCGGCGCACGAGTTCGGTCAACTTCTGGCGCATTCGTGAGCTCGGCGTGCTCGATCATCCGAATCTGCGTCTGGTCGAACACGATCTGACCGACCTCGGCTCCACGCTGCGCCTGCTCGAAGGCGCGCAGGCCGACGAGTTGTACAACCTTGCCGCGCAAAGTTTCGTGGGCGTCTCGTTCGACCAGCCCGTGACGACCGCCGAAGTGACCGGCATCGGCGCGCTGAATCTGCTCGAAGGCATCCGCATTCTGAATCCGAAGACCCGTTTTTATCAGGCGTCGACCTCGGAAATGTTCGGTCTCGTGCAGGCTGTGCCGCAACGCGAGGACACGCCCTTCTATCCGCGCAGCCCGTACGGTGTCGCCAAGCTGTTCGCGCACTGGTCGACCATCAATTATCGCGAGTCGTACGGTATCTTCGCCAGCAGCGGCATTCTGTTCAATCACGAATCACCGCTACGTGGCCGCGAATTCGTCACCCGCAAGATCACGGACACGGTCGCGAAGATCAAGCTCGGCAAGCAGGACGCGCTGGAACTCGGCAAC
>NZ_DASRSY010000174.1:0-10269 GCF_035656215.1 Paraburkholderia sp. | reverse complement strand
ATTTCGCCGCCATTCACGCCGCGGCGCAATGGATCGCAGACGCGACCGGCGCTACGCTGGGCTTCCTCACGGAAGCGGCCAACACGGTCGGTGCGCATCTCGTGAACGCATTGCCGGGCGAGGGCGGCCTGAACGCTCGCGAAGTGTTCGAGCAACCGCGCAAGGGTTATGTGCTGCTGAACGTCGAGCCGGAGTTCGATACCGCCAATCCGGCGCAGGCTTTGGCCGCGCTGAAGCAGGCGGAAATGGTTGTCGTGATGTCGCCGTTCCAGACGGGCGCCGACTACGCCGACGTATTGCTGCCGATCGCTCCGTTCACGGAAACGGCCGGCACGTTCGTCAATGCCGAAGGTACGGTGCAGACGTTCAACGGCGTCGTGCGTCCGCTGGGTGACACGCGTCCGGCATGGAAGGTGTTGCGCGTGCTGGGCAGCCTGCTCGGCGTGCCGGGCTTCGAATTCGACACTTCGGAAGAAGTGCGCGCGGCAGCCCTCGACGATGGCGAGCTGAAGACGCGTCTGTCGAACAAGACGGGTGTGACGGTTGCACGCGGCAAGGCAGCGAAGGCAACGGAAGGCAAGTTCGAGCGTATCGCCGACGTGCCGATTTACCACGCCGACGCACTGGTGCGTCGCGCTGAATCGCTGCATCTGACGGCAGCGGCGCGCGCAGCGAATTCGGTCGGTCTGCCGGCTGCGCTGTTCGACAAACTGGGTTTGAAGGAAGGCGACGCAGTGCGCGTGCGCCAGGGCGAGCAGTCGGTGCAGTTGCCGGCCGTGCGCGATGCAAATCTTGCGGAGACGGTCGTCCGCGTATCGGCGGCTACGCCTGCCGGTGCAGCGCTGGGCAGCCTGTTCGGTGAACTGGTGGTGGAGAAGGCGTAAATGAGCTTGTTCGAAACGATCAACTCGGGCGGCACCCAGCTTCTCGGTGTGGCATGGCCCACGGTGTGGGCACTGGTGCGCATCCTGGTGGTGGCCGTCGTGATCCTGCTGTGCGTGGCTTACCTGATTCTGTGGGAGCGTAAGCTGATCGGCTGGATGCACGTGCGTCTCGGCCCGAACCGCGTCGGCCCTGCAGGTCTGCTGCAGCCGATCGCCGACGTGCTGAAGCTGCTGCTGAAAGAAGTGATTCAGCCGGCCCAGGCAAGCCGCTGGATCTACCTGATCGCGCCGATCATGGTGGTGGTGCCGGCCTTCGCGGTCTGGGCGGTGATTCCGTTCCAGGCGGGCGTGGTGCTCGGTGACATTAACGCGGGTCTGCTGTACGCGATCGCGATTTCGTCGATCGGCGTGTACGGCGTGATCCTGGCCGGCTGGGCGTCGAACTCGAAATACGCGTTCCTCGGTGCCATGCGCGCGGCCGCTCAAATGGTCTCGTACGAAATTTCGATGGGCTTCGCGCTGGTCGTCGTGCTGATGACCTCGGGCAGCCTGAATCTGTCGGACATCGTCACATCGCAAGAACGCGGCATCTTCGCTGGCTACGGCTTGAACTTCCTGTCGTGGAACTGGCTGCCGTTGCTGCCGATGTTCGTCGTGTACTTCATCTCGGGCATCGCCGAAACGAACCGCCACCCGTTCGACGTAGTGGAAGGTGAGTCGGAAATCGTCGCGGGCCACATGATCGATTACTCGGGGATGGCGTTTGCGCTGTTCTTCCTTGCCGAGTACATCAACATGATCGTGATCTCGGCATTGGCTGCAACACTGTTCCTCGGCGGCTGGAGCGCACCGTTCGGCTTCCTGTCGTTTGTCCCGGGCATCGTTTGGCTCGTCGCCAAGGTTTTCTTCCTGCTGTCGGTATTCATCTGGGCGCGTGCCACGTTCCCGCGCTATCGCTATGACCAGATCATGCGTCTGGGCTGGAAAATTTTCATTCCGGTTTGCGTGGTGTGGCTCATCGTGGTCGGCTTCTGGATCATGTCGCCGTTGAATATCTGGAAATAAAGGGCGGATGAACCCATGACCGCAATCCAAAACTTTTTCAAGACCTTCTTCCTGACGGAGCTGCTCAAGGGCCTCGCGCTGACCGGACGTTACACGTTCCAGCGCAAGGTGACGGTGCAGTTTCCGGAAGAGAAGACCCCGATTTCGCCGCGTTTCCGCGGCCTGCATGCGCTGCGCCGCTATGAAAACGGCGAAGAACGCTGCATTGCCTGCAAGCTGTGCGAAGCGGTGTGCCCGGCGCTTGCCATCACGATCGAATCGGAAACGCGTGCGGATAACACGCGCCGCACGACGCGTTACGACATCGACCTGACCAAGTGCATCTTCTGCGGTTTCTGCGAAGAGAGCTGCCCGGTCGATTCGATCGTCGAAACGCACATTCTCGAATATCACGGCGAAAAGCGCGGTGACCTGTATTTCACGAAGGACATGCTGCTGGCCGTGGGCGATCGCTACGAAGCGGAGATCGCTGCGAGCAAGGCAGCCGACGCACCGTATCGTTGAAGCGCTTCAGTTGAAGTAGTAAATGCAGCAGTAACACGGCCTGTTGTCGGGCCGAGCGCCGCGGCCTGACCGCCGCGGCACGGCGCACCTGTGCGGCTGTTCTGGCGGTTTTGGCCGCTTTTGCCCGCCACGTGCCAAAGAACAATGCCTGACGATGGCCTAACGATGAACCGGTAATCATGGAATTCACGACCGTACTGTTCTACATCTTCGCGCTACTCCTGGTGGTTTCAGGGCTGAAGGTGATCACCTCGCGCAACCCGGTTTCGTCCGCACTGTTTCTGGTGCTGGCGTTCTTCAACGCAGCTGCGATCTGGATGTTGCTGCAGGCCGAGTTCCTCGCGATCCTGCTGGTGCTGGTGTATGTCGGCGCGGTGATGGTGCTGTTCCTGTTCGTCGTGATGATGCTGGACATCAACATCGACGTGCTGCGAAAAGACTTCAAACGCTTCGTGCCAATGGCCACGCTCGTGGGCGCGATCATCGTGATCGAGACCGCGCTGATCCTGTGGCACGGCTACGGTGCAACCACCACGGTGCTGCGCGACACCACGGCGGCCGCCAACGGTATGGCCGACTGGTCGAACACGCGCCTGATCGGCAAGGTCATCTACACCGACTACATCTTCGCGTTCGAAGTCGCCGGCCTTGTGCTGCTGGTGGCGATCATCGCGGCGATTGCGCTGACCACGAGTCACAAGAAAGATAGCAAGCGCCAGAACATCAGCGAGCAGGTCAAGGTGCGTGCTCAGGACCGCGTGCGCATCGTGAAGATGGCATCGGAAAAGACCGCGGCGACCGTCGCGGCGGAAGAAGCCGCCGCGGCGGCTGCGACTGCGGCAGCAGCAGCTGCCGACTCGGCACCCGCTAAAAACAGCTGAGCGGACAGGAGATAGAAATCATGTTGACCCTTGCTCATTACCTTGTCCTCGGCGCGATCCTGTTTGCGATCAGCATCGTCGGCATTTTCCTGAACCGCCGCAACGTCATCATCATCCTGATGGCGATCGAACTGATGCTGCTGGCGGTGAACACCAATTTCGTCGCGTTCTCGCATTACCTCGGCGACGTGCACGGTCAGATCTTCGTCTTCTTCGTGCTGACGGTTGCTGCAGCTGAAGCGGCGATCGGACTCGCAATTCTGGTGACCCTGTTCCGTAGCCTCGACACGATCAATGTCGAGGACCTCGATCAGCTCAAAGGTTAATTTCAGGTAAAGCGGTTATGTCAACGATACTCAATGAAAACCTGCTGCTGGCGATCCCGCTGGCACCGCTGGCCGGCTCTCTGATTGCAGGGCTGTTCGGGAAAGCGGTAGGGCGAGCCGGCGCGCATTCGGTCACGATCCTCGGCGTCGCGATCTCCTTTGTTCTCTCGGCGATCGTCTTCTTCCAGGTGCTGAACGGCGCGAGCTTCAACGCGACCGTCTACGAATGGATGACGATCGGCAAGACGAAGTTCGAGGTCGGCTTCCTGGTCGACTCGCTGACGGCGATGATGATGTGCGTGGTGACCTTCGTGTCGCTCATGGTGCACATCTACACGATCGGTTACATGGCCGACGACGACGGCTACCAGCGCTTCTTCTCGTACATCGCGCTGTTCACGTTCTCGATGCTGATGCTCGTGATGAGCAACAACTTCCTGCAGCTGTTCTTCGGCTGGGAAGCGGTGGGCCTGGTGTCGTACCTGCTGATCGGCTTCTACTTCACCCGTGAGAGCGCGATCTACGCGAACATGAAAGCGTTCATCGTGAACCGCATCGGCGACTTCGGGTTCCTGCTCGGCATCGGCCTGTTGTTTGCCTTCGCGGGTTCGATGAATTACGGCGACGTCTTCGCGAAGCGCACTGAACTCGCGGCATTGAGCTTCCCGGGCACGGACTGGGGCTTGCTGACGGTTGCCTGCATTTGCCTCTTCATCGGCGCGATGGGTAAGTCTGCGCAGTTCCCGCTGCACGTCTGGCTGCCAGATTCGATGGAAGGTCCGACGCCGATCTCCGCGCTGATTCACGCGGCAACCATGGTGACGGCCGGTATCTTCATGGTCGCGCGCATGTCGCCGCTGTTCGAACTGTCGGATACGGCGCTGTCGTTCGTGATGGTGATCGGTGCGATCACGGCGCTGTTCATGGGCTTTCTCGGGATCGTCCAGAACGACATCAAGCGCGTGGTGGCTTACTCGACGCTGTCACAGCTCGGTTACATGACAGTCGCACTCGGTGCATCGGCTTACTCCGTCGCCATCTTCCACCTGATGACGCACGCGTTCTTCAAGGCGTTGCTGTTCCTCGGCGCGGGTTCCGTGATCATCGGCATGCACCACGATCAGGACATCCGCAACATGGGCGGCCTGCGCAAGTACATGCCGATCACCTGGATCACGTCGCTGGTCGGTTCGTTGGCGCTGATCGGCACGCCGTTCTTCTCAGGCTTCTACTCGAAAGACTCGATCATCGACGCAGTGAAGCTGTCGCATCTGCCGGGTTCGGGTTTCGCGTATTTCGCGGTGGTGGCGAGCGTGTTCGTTACTGCGCTGTACTCGTTCCGTATGTACTTCATGGTGTTCCACGGCAAGGAGCGCTTCCGCGATCCGAAGCATCCGGAATCGCCGATGGGCATCGAAGCGGCCGCGCATGCGCATGACGGTCACGGCCATGACGCGCACGGCCACGGCCATGGCCACGACGACCATGCGCACGAGCCGCACGAAACCCCATGGGTGGTGTGGCTGCCGCTGGTGCTGCTGGCAATTCCGTCGGTGGTGATCGGCGCGATCGGTGTCGGTCCGATGCTGTTTGGCGACTTCTTCCAGCATGGCGTGGCGTTCGACAAGGTGATCTTCATCGGCGAAAACCATCCGGCGCTGCATGACATGGCTGAAGAATTCCAGGGCTGGGCGTCGATGGGCCTGCATTCCGTCTCAGGTCTGCCGGTCTGGCTGGCGCTCGCGGGTGTGGTAGTCGCGTGGTTCCTTTACCTGGTTCGTCCTGATCTGCCGGCTGTCATCAAGCGCGCGTTCGGGCCGATCTACACGCTGCTCGATAACAAGTACTACATGGACAAGATCAATGACGTCGTGTTCGCGCGGGGCGCCGTGGCAATTGGCCGTGGTCTCTGGAAGGAAGGCGACGTCGTGGTCATCGACGGCATCGTCAACGGTAGCGCACGCTTTATCGGCTGGTTTGCCGGCGTGATCCGCTTCCTCCAATCCGGTTACATCTACCACTACGCGTTTGCCATGATTATCGGCATGTTGGGGCTCCTGACCCTGTTTGTAACGCTCGGCGGCAAATAAGGCGAGGGACACTAATGCACGCTTATCCGATTCTCAGTATCGCGATCTGGTTACCGATCCTCGTAGGTCTCCTGGTCCTGGCTATCGGTTCCGACCGGAACCCGGCTCCGGCGCGCTGGATTGCGCTGATCGGCTCGGTCGTCAGCTTCATCGTGACGATCCCGCTGATTGCTGGTTTTGATTCGAGCACTTCCGATCTGCAGTTCGTCGAAAAGGCGAACTGGATCGAACGCTTCAACATCACGTACCACCTGGGTGTCGACGGCATCTCGATGTGGTTTGTCGTGTTGACCGCATTGATTACGGTGATCGTCGTGATCTCCGCGTGGGAAGTCATCACGAAGAACGTGTCGCAGTACCTCGCTTCGTTCCTGATCCTGTCCGGCATCATGGTCGGCGTGTTCAGCGCAGCGGACGGCATGCTGTTCTACGTGTTCTTCGAAGCGACGCTGATCCCGATGTACATCATCATCGGTGTATGGGGTGGGGCGAACCGCGTGTATGCGGCGTTCAAGTTCTTCCTGTACACGCTGATGGGCTCGCTCCTGATGCTGGTCGCGTTGCTGTACCTGTACATTCAAACCGGTACGTTCGATCTGGCTACGTGGCAGAACGCGCAGATCGGCATGACGCCGCAGATATTGTTATTCATAGCGTTCTTCATGGCCTTCGCTGTGAAGGTGCCGATGTGGCCGGTTCACACGTGGTTGCCTGACGCCCATGTGGAAGCGCCGACCGGCGGCTCGGTCGTGCTGGCCGCGATCATGCTTAAGCTGGGCGCATACGGTTTCGTGCGCTTCTCGCTGCCGATCGCACCGGACGCGAGTCACTTCCTGGCGCCTGTCGTGATCACGTTGTCGCTGATCGCCGTGATCTACATCGGCCTGGTCGCAATGGTGCAGGCCGACATGAAGAAGCTGGTCGCGTATTCGTCGATTGCGCACATGGGTTTCGTGACGCTCGGCTTCTTCATCTTCAATCAGCTCGGCGTGGAAGGCGCGATCGTGCAGATGATCTCGCACGGTTTCGTGTCGGGCGCGATGTTCCTGTGCATCGGCGTGCTGTACGACCGCATGCACTCGCGTCAGATCGCGGATTACGGCGGTGTCGTCAACGTAATGCCGAAGTTCGCGGTATTCGTGATGCTGTTCTCGATGGCCAATTGCGGCTTGCCGGGTACTTCCGGTTTCGTCGGCGAGTTCATGGTGATTCTGGCTGCTGTCCAGTACAACTTCTGGATCGCGGGCGGTGCGGCTGTCACGCTGATTCTCGGTGCGGCCTACACGCTGTGGATGTACAAGCGGGTGTACTTCGGCGCGATCGCCAACGATCACGTGAAGAGTCTCGTGGACATCAACCGTCGTGAGTTTTTCATGCTGGCAGTGCTCGCTGCACTGACGCTGTTCATGGGCCTGTATCCGAAGCCCTTTACCGATGTGATGCACGTATCCGTGGAAAACCTCCTCTCCCACGTCGCGCAGTCCAAGCTGCCGTTGCCACAGTAATACAGAGCGGAGGAATTTAAAGATCATGCAAAACGCCCCTATGACTGTTCTGTTACCCGACGCACTGGTGATGCTCGCCGTTGTGCTCGCGTGGCTCAACGACACGTTCGTCGGCCAGGCCGGTCGCCGTACCACGTATTTCATCGCGTTCTTCTCGACGCTGATTGCCGGGATCTGGTTCGCGGTGAACGCGTTCGACCCGCAGGTGCACTACTTCTTCGGTCACATGTATGTGGTGGATTCGTTCGCCAGTGTGATGAAAGCGGTGGTGACGCTGGGCTATGCCGTGTCGATCGTTTATTCGCGCCGGTACCTCGAGGATCGCGGGCTGTTTCGCGGCGAGTTCTTCCTGTTGGGCATGTTCTCGTTGCTCGGCCAGTTCGTGATGATCTCCGGCAACAACTTCCTGACGCTGTACCTCGGTCTGGAGCTGATGTCGCTGTCGTTGTACGCTGCGATCGCACTGCGTCGTGACGCGGCGCCTTCGAACGAAGCGGCTATGAAGTACTACGTGCTCGGTGCGCTGGCTTCCGGCTTCCTGCTGTACGGCATTTCGATGCTTTATGGTGCGACCGGTTCGCTCGACCTGAACGAAGTATTCAAGGCGATCGGCACGAGCCACTACGATCCGAGCGTGCTGCTATTCGGCGTGATCTTCGTCGTGGCAGGCGTGGCGTTCAAGATGGGCGCGGTGCCGTTCCACATGTGGGTGCCTGACGTGTATCAGGGCGCTCCGACTGCAATGACGCTGATGGTCGGTGGCGGTCCGAAGGTGGCGGCATTCGCGTGGGGTCTGCGCTTCCTCGTGATGGGTCTGCTGCCACTGGCGGTCGAATGGCAGCAGATGCTGGTGATTCTGGCGGCGTTGTCGCTGATCGTCGGCAACATCACCGGTATCGTGCAACGCAACGTCAAGCGTATGCTCGCGTACTCCGCGATTTCGAACATGGGCTTTGTGCTGCTCGGCCTGCTGGCCGGCGTGGTGGATCAGAAGACGGCCGGCGCGGCCAATGCGTACGGCTCGGCGATGTACTACAGCATCGTCTACCTGATTACGACGATGGGCACCTTCGGCGTCATCATGCTGCTGGCACGCCGCGATTTTGAAGCGGATACGCTCGAAGACTTCAAGGGTCTGAATCAACGCAGCCCGGTGTTCGCGTTCGTCATGATGGTGATGATGTTCTCGCTCGCCGGCATCCCGCCTGCAGTCGGTTTCTACGCCAAGCTCGCGGTGCTGCAGGCAACCATGAATGCCGGTTTGACCTGGCTGACCGTGCTGGCCGTGATCACGTCGCTGTTCGGTGCGTTCTACTACCTGCGTATCGTCAAGCTGATGTACTTCGACGAACCGCAAGACAAGTCGCCGATCCTCGCCGACACAAGCACGCGTGCTTTGCTTGCGCTCAACGGGGTTGCCGTGCTGGTGCTCGGTATCGTGCCAGATCCGCTGTTGAAGGCCTGCCTGCAGGCTATTCAGCACACGCTGCTGCTCTGATGTCGGCTGCAGGTTGGTTTATCGTGTTGTTGGCGCTGGTCGGCGCCAACCTGCCGTTCCTGAATCAGCGTCTCTTCGCCGCCGTGCCGTTGAAAGCGGTGAAGAAGAGCGCCTGGATCCGGTTAGCCGAATTGATCGTGCTGTACTTTGTGGTCGGCGCGTTCGGTTTTCTGCTGGAAGCACGCGCGGGTAACCGCTTCGAACAGGGGTGGCAGTTTTACGCGATCACGTTCGCGTTGTTCATCGTGTTCGCATTCCCCGGCTTTACCTTCCAGTATCTCGTCAAACGTCGCTGACGGCGTCTCGCCGTCGCGCACCACGCTGTCCTGAGGTCGCATATGGCTGAACTTCCCGATCACGACGCCGCGCTCACCGAGACCTGTATCGAGAGCAAAACGATCCATCAAGGGCCGTTCCTGACGCTTAAGTGCGATACCGTCCGCTTGCCCGACGGTAAGCAGGCCACTCGCGAGTACGTTCAGCATCCGGGCGCCGTGATGGTGATTCCGCTATTCGACGACGGCCGCGTGTTGCTGGAAAGCCAGTACCGCTATCCGATGGGCAAGGTCATGGTCGAGTATCCGGCGGGCAAGCTCGATCCGAACGAAGGCGCGCTGGCTTGCGCGAAACGTGAGCTGCAGGAAGAGACCGGCTATACGGCGCGCGAATATGTTTATCTGACGCGCATTCATCCGATCATTTCCTATTCGACCGAATTCATCGATATTTACCTGGCGCGGGGACTGACTGCCGGCGAGCGCAAACTTGACGATGGCGAATTTCTCGAACTGTTCACGGCCAGCGTCACCGATATGTTGGAATGGGTGCGTACGGGCAAGGTGACGGACGTGAAAACCATCATCGGTACGTTCTGGCTGGAGAAAGTATTGTCCGGCGCCTGGCCAATGGCCGAGCCGCAATAGCGCGCTCAGCTCAGAACGCAGAACGGGCGCGAGTTGTGCGCCGACTGGAAAGTCTGCAAAAAGCCCCTGTTGGTCGACGACCCGCAGGGGCTTTGTCATTGCGGGCAAGATATCAACTCGATGCGTTCCCCGATGTCCGAAAAATGGGTTCCCGTCCTATGCCATCTGACAGTCTCGCCCTCTGATCGTTGCCGCTCTAGTATCGACGTCTGGCAGCAGAATTTGTTACCCCATTTATTTTGGATAACGAAGGGTATGAGATGGATTCGATTATGATTGCGGCCACACATGGTTGTCGCTTGACAACCATGTGTGGCCGCGCTAAATTAGAGGATATAGATGGTTCGAGGAATCCATTCCAAGAAAGAGGTCGAGGCCGCGCTGGCTTACGCGGAAAGAAACGGCTGGCGTGTCCACGGCGGTGGTAAAGGTCACGCCTGGGGAAAGATGTACTGTCCTTACAACGACGCGGAATGTCGGTGCGGCGAGTTCTGTATATCGAGTGTGTGGAGTACGCCGAGGAATCCCGGCAATCACGCAAAGCACCTCAGGCGCATCGTCGACAACTGTACGACACGCCGGCAGTGAAAGTG
>NZ_DASRSY010000173.1:0-13812 GCF_035656215.1 Paraburkholderia sp. | reverse complement strand
CTGGCGATGGGTTTGATGGGGTTGTGCGACGGTGTGCAATTCTTCCACACGGTCGATCCGCAGAATGTGTCGGCGGAGATGGCTGAAACGGTGCTGGCGGGATTTTTCGCGCGCGCGGTGTTCGGGCGCGACGCGTAGGCGGCGCGGAGGATGCGCGCGGTTAAAGCGCACCGGGCCGCCGCACACGCGGTGCAGCTGGATAAACGATCAGATAGTCTGACGAATACCGACGAATCAGCTCGCCGGCAACTGCGCGCAGGCGTCCGCAACCGGCGTGGCGCAGACGAACGAATACTGCCCGCTGTAGCGCAGGACTTCTTCACCGACATGCAGGACGACCTTGATGTCCGGGCACCGCTCATAAGCGATGAAGGCCGAACAGGCTGCGGCGGACCAGCAAACCAGTGAAAACGCGATTTTTTCGAGAAGCTGAAAACGATGTGGCATAGCGATGTGTTCCTTTCGGGCGCTATATTACCAGCATCTAAGGGTTTATACCTATCTAATATCCGCAATAAGCCTCGCAATAGTGTCGCGAGCGCCTCAGAAACCTGACCGGATTGTCATGTTCAGGTCAGGGTTGGGACATGGTCGGGTCGATACAATCGAATCGTTGGGCAAAGTCCGCGCGCGCCTTGTCGTGCGGGTCGACACAGGCGGCAGCGTTGCGCCGGCCCGGCTTTACCGAGGCAGGAGTCGTCCCATGAATCAATTGCAGTCGATGCGCGTATTCGTCAAGGTGGCCGACCTTGGCAGTTTCGTTCGTGCGGCGGGCGCGCTGGATCTTTCCACTGCCGTCGTCACGCGCCATGTCGCCGATCTGGAAGCACGCCTCGGCACGCGGCTGCTCAATCGCACGACGCGGCGCCTCTCGCTGACAGAATCCGGCACGACCTATCTGGAACGCGTGCGCCACATTCTCGACGACCTGGAAGGCGTCGAGCAGATGGTGGTGGCGCGCAATCACGAACCGGTCGGGACCTTGCGCATTGTCGCGCCGGTGGTGTTCGGGCTGCATAGTCTTGCACCGGTGGTGCAGTCGTACGCCGAGCGTTATCCGGATGTGATGCCTGACGTCACGCTGGCGGATCGCCACGTCGATCTGGTGGACGAGGGCTTCGACGTCGGCATTATGGTCGCGCGGCAGATGCGCAGCGCGAGCATCGTCACGCGGCGTTTGACTACCGGCTATATGACGGTCTGCGCGACGCCCGCCTATCTCGAGCAGCACGGCACACCGACCCGCCCTGAAGATTTGCTGACGCACCCGTGTCTGAGCCGGACTGCTGAGCAGGGCGGCGACGAAAAGGTATTCACCGGACCGGACGGCGAAGTGCGGGTAAGGCCTACCAACGCGATTGCCGCGAACAACACCGAGATGCTGAGGCAGTTCGCCCTGCTGGGCATGGGCGTGGCGATTTTGCCGAGCTATCTGATCGGCCGGGATCTGGCGTCCGGGCGCCTTGTGCCTTTGCTCGGCGATTACCGCCTGCCGCAAGTCGAAATCACGATTGCTTATCCAAGCCGCCTTCATTTGCCGGCCAAGGTGCGCACCTTTATCGATCACCTGGTCGCGCATTTCCAGCGAACCGACGAGCACGCACGCGATTCACATGACCTGATGCCGCGGCGTGCCGTTGTCAGCTCGCCGGTTTATGCCGACGACCTGCCGGTGTCCGCCTTGCCGGGCGACGCGACGCGGCCGAAGCACCCGGTTTCGCGGGCGCGAAGCCTGGCGTCCTCACCGCTCTGACGGGCGTGCGATACGCAGGAGCCTGAAGCACACCTTCGAAACGCAGGGCATCGTCCTGCGCATCTGGGTTATCTTCTTCGGTTGCGATGGCCTAGATCCACACGTCATTCGCCGCAGTGCGTTCGTTGCTTTCTTCGCCGGTGTTCTTCACGCCACGCGGTTCGATCAGCAGCAGCTTGACCTCGCGTTCAGCATACGGCTTGTGCTCCGTGCCTTTGGGCACGACGAACATTTCTCCTGCCGAGAGCTGGACAGACCCGTCGCGCATGTCGATGCGCAACTGCCCGTCGAGCACGATAAACGTTTCGTCGGTGTCGGCGTGTTCGTGCCAGACAAAATCGCCTTCGATGCGCACCAGCTTGAACTGGTAGTCGTTCATTTCCGCGACGACGCGCGGTTGCCATTGGTCGCTGATGAGCTGCAGCTTTTCAGCGAAGTTGATGGCGCGGTGGGGCGGTTGAATCGTTTGATGAGTGGACATCGAGTTGCTCCTCCTGAGCGGTAGGTGTCAGCCACCAGCGTAGGGCGGAAGGCGCTATCGGGTCTTGTACGTTTGTGCGCGCGGCCGCCAGACAGCGGAATAGCCGTCGCGTTGCCGCTTAACGCGCGCCGCGCGTCGACGGCCCCAGCATCCTGAGCCAATGCGCCGGCGCAACGCCCCACGCCCGTTTGAAATGCCGCGTCATATGGCTCTGGTCGGTAAAGCCGGCCGCTGCGGATGCGTCGGCGAGCGACACGCCCTGAACCGCGAGGCGGCGCACGAGATCGAGACGGCGCATGGTCAGATAGCGGTGCGGACTCGTGCCGAACAGCGCACGAAAATCCCGCGACAGACTCCAGCGGTCGCGGCCAGCGGCTGCCGCCAGTTCGTCGAGCGTCACTGCGCTATCGAGCGAGCCAAGCATATATTCGCGCGCCCGCTCCGCCGCGAGGTAATCCACCGGACGGCGCGTTGCCGCCGTACCCGCCACGGCATCGAGCGCGATGGCCAGCTCGTAGAGCGCGTCGTCCTGTTCGAGCGAGTCGATTGCGCAGTCCATTGCGCGCAACAGGCTTTCGGTGGCAGCAAAGAGACGCGGATCGTTCGACAGGCCGCCTTCGAGAAATGGCAGCGGCTTGCCGCCGAGCACCTGCTGGAACAGTGCCGGGTCGACATAGATCATCCGGTAATGAAAGCCGTCGCGGGTGCCGGCCTGGCCGTCGTGGGGTTCATCGGGATGCAGCACCATCGTGCCGCCGGGCAAGCTGTTACGCGTGCTGCCGCGATAGCGGAAGCTCTGCACGCCGGCCAGCGTGCGACCGATTGCATAGGTGTCGTGCCGGTGCATGGCATAACCGGCATGATGAAAGAAGGCTTCGATTCGCTCGATGCCGCTCGTGCCACCCGAATGTGGCGAGCGTTGGATCCAGTCGGCAGCGGGTTTCAGATCGGAGGAAAGCGCGTTCAGCGTCAGGACCGGCTTTCCCGTCATGCCCCGAGACCCGGCCCGTAATTGCCGCTAACCAGGCGCGTCACCGACGCCACGTCGGCGTAATCTTGCTCCGGCAAACCGTCGAGCATCGACAGGACTTCGTTGCTTGCACCGGCTTCGCGCGCGAAGTCGACTAGCGCGTCCTTGTAAGTCGGGAAACTGACTTCGCGCAAAACGTCGGCGATCTGCAGATCAATCGATTCGCCGGGAATAGCCGATGCGGTCATGCAAGCGCTCCGAGGGAGAGTGTTTTCAGGTCTGCAAGTGTTCGTTCTGACCCGTGAAGCTTCGCTCCAGATGTCGCGACTTGGGCAATGCGATGTATTGCCATTGTTGCGGACGATTCTGATCCGTGACAGCGACGTCCGGCGCGGCAGGGGCGACGGGTGCGGCGTCGGCGCGTTCGGCAACGCTATTGGCTGCAGTGCTGTCCGTCGCAGTATGAACCGGCGCGGCAAAACACGAGGCTGACAGCGTCACCATGGTCAACAGTGTCGAGGTTTTCATCGCCCGACCTCCTAAGCTCAGCGGCGCTAACAGTTGAGCAAACGCTGTGCCGTCCCCGCGTCGAAGGGAGGGCGCAACCTGCACGCGGCGTTGCGCTATGCGGGCAGCGTGCATTTACCATCTTAGATGGCAATCCGCTGCGGCGCGCGCGCAAAAGAGACAAAACCTCATTTAGGTTTCACATGATGGCAGGAAAAAGGCAACGCGGTCGCGAACGGTCGTGCCGCGTTTATATTGCGCTGCAATAAATGTCTCGTCTAGCGCAGCACATCGAACCGCGTCCACGGCCACGACGGCCGGTCGCGCATATAGCCGTTGAGCCAGTTCCACTGCGGATGGCGCTTCATGAACGCCTGCGCGTCGAATGGGCGGCCGCACGGATGCCCCCAGCGGGCGGTGAACGCCATATTGCGCGCCATGTCGCTGTCGACCACTTTGCCGTCGTTGGCGCCCCACGGATTGAACGGCCCCTGATCGGAACCGCCGAAGCGCGCGTCGTCCAGTTCCAGATGCCCGCAGATGGTGCGCGAGCACGGGTTATCGTTGCGGTCGAGATAGACGTCGTGATGATCGGCGATCATCTCTTTCGCGAGTTCGACGTCGATCTTGCCGTGATGCATTTCTTCGAGCTGCATGAAGCGCAACCGGCGCGCGCCGTTCTTGCGGACGTCCGTATAGTCTTCGCCTTCGCCGATACATTCCTGGTTGCGGATCTTCAGATCGGTCGCGGTGTTGTAGCCGCTATAGAAACCGTCTTTCGTGCTTTCGAAGCCGGAATAGTGCAACCCCAGTTCGTAGCGCGCGATCTCGCCCGTTTTGGTGTCACCGAGCAGCCAGCTGTTCGCATAGCCGCCGTTATTGGCGACCGCGAACATCTCGCACCATTCGCCGATGTTGTTCGCATACTGCGAGGCGCGCCGTGAGCGATAGAACTCCGGTGCGCCCGCTGCGTTGTAGCCGACAAAGTTGGAGATGGTGGTTTCGGTGACCATCAGGCCGGCTTGGGTGACCCAGAAATCGGTCAGGCTGGAGATGCAGCCGGGCAGGCCTTGCATCAGGATGCGGTTGCCGCGATCCGGCACGATGTCGAATACCACATTGAACGCGTCGCCCGCGGCGTACCGGTCCCACGAGTTGTGCGCCATCACGATGCGGCCGTCCCGGGTGGCATTGCCGGTGGCGATGAACGCGCTGCAGTGATGGCCGCGGCGCCCGCGCCACGGCTTCAGGCCGAGCTGTGGTTGCTGGGCCGCCGCGTGGCTCGGCCACCAGCTTTGCAGCAGATCCATGTAACCGTTCCACGCCAGCACTTCGGCGAACGGCAGCTTCGCGCCGTCGGCGATGCCCTGGATTTCGTCGGCAAATTCAGTGTCGAGTTTGTTGGCGAACTGGGCGACGGCGGCGTCGACGAAGGTATCGAAATCTTCGCCGGTATCCCATTTCGCAAGATAGCGGGCAGTGTGGATCGCGTTCTGGATTTCAGTGGCGAGCAACTGGCCGTGCTGTTCGCCACGATCGTAGGGCTCGCCTTCGATATGCAGAAAAATCCAGCCCGCCTGGTCGCGGCGTACGGCGTCGAGGGACGGTTCGCTCATCTTCGCTCCGATCGAAGGGCGGGCGTCTCGGTGCGCCCGTCTTGGCGTAACGCTCGCTGCTTGCAATCGCTGCAGCGGTCTCCTCATTGTAGAGAATCTGCCGCGCTTTGCACGGACTGGGAAGGACATGTAGGGAGCCGCCGCGCCGTGCCGCCTGGGCTTGATGAACGGTCCAGCGATCAAGCGACTCGGTGCCTGAAAGCCTGAAAGCCTGAAAGCCTGAAAGCCTGAAAGCCCGAAAGCCTGAACGCCTGAACGCCTGAACGCCTGAACGCCTGAACGCCCGAAAGCCCGAAAGCCCGAAAGCCCGAAAGCCCGAAAGCCCCAGCCCCGCCTAGCGCGTCGGATTCATGCGGAAATACGCATCGAGCAGCGATGTCTTGTACACCACCCCCGCCAGCTTCGGATCCGCAGTGCTTTCGACTACCGGCAACCGCTCCCCCTGGAACGCCAAGAAGTGCTGCAACGCAACGCCGAGCGGCATATCCGGCGTGAGCACATCGAAATGCGGCTGCAGATAATCCGCGGCCGTTTTCGTAGAGGTATCGCGCTTGTCGAGCAGATCGGAGGTGATGTCCTTGAGCGCGACCACGCCGAGAAACGCGCCGGACTCGTTGGCGACGTACAGATACTTCACCGGATATTCGAGGAACACGCGCGTCATATCCTGCACGGTCGCATTCGGTGGCACGACGGTTTCGGCGGGACGGATCAGCTCGCGCATCTGCGTGGCGCGCAGACGGCTGCGCTCCTGCTCCTCCTGGTTGCGGCGCAGTGTGATTTCGTACATCGACGTCTTGCCGATCGCGCGCGACACGAAATACGCGACCACACATGACAGCATCAGCGGCAGCACGACCTGATAGCTGAGGGTCATTTCGAAGATCATCAGGATCGCCATCAGCGGTGCCTGGGTGGCGCCGGCGAGAAACGCGCCCATGCCGACCATCGCATAGGCGAACGGCGCCGAGGTGCCGTGCGGCCACAACGCGTGCATGCCAAGGCCGAACAGCGAGCCGACTACCGCGCCGACGAAAAGCGTCGGCGTGAATACCCCGCCGATCGCGCCCGACCCCACGGTCGCCGACGTCGCGACGATCTTGAACACCAGCACGAGGACGAGTGCGGTCCATGTCCACGGTGAATGCAGAATGGAGTTGACGACGCTGTAGCCGTTGCCCCACACCTCGGGCGTCCACACCGACAGAATACCGACGATCAGACCGCCTAAAGCCAGCCGGATGGGCAGCGGCAGGGGCAGCTTGCGAAAGTTTGCTTTCGAAAAGTCCATCAGCCGCAGAAACTGCGGCGCGGCCGCGCCGCATAGCAATCCGAGTGCGACGAACAGCAGAACTTCAGCACCCGCCACCGGCGGAAACACGGGCATTTCGTATGGCGGCTTGTAGCTGGTGAACTCGCGCATCGTGATGTTGGCGACCACCGCCGAAACCACCACGGGGCCGAAGCTTTCCATCACGATCGAGCCGAGCACGATTTCAGTGACAAAAAACGCACCGGCAATCGGCGCACTGTACGCGGCGGTAATCCCGGCTGCGGCGCCGCATGCGACGAGCAGGCGCAGACGCGGCGGATCGAAATGCACCCAGCGGCCGATCAGCGACGCAGCCAGTGCCGCCAGTTGCACCATCGGCCCTTCGCGGCCAATCGAGCCGCCGCTCGAAATCGTGAACAGCGACGACACGCTGCGCCAGAAGCTCAGCTTGACCGGCACCACGCCATCGCCGATCGCGACCGCTTCCATGTAGTCGATGTGATTGCCCTTGTCGAGGTGACGCTGCGCGATCAGCAGAAAGAAGCCGGCGATCAGGCCGCCCGCGGCGGGCAACCACACACGCACCGTCCACGGCAAGCCGCGCGCCATTTCGACGAAACTGCCGGACTTGCCGACAGCCGCCAGTTGTAGCAACGCGATGCCCTCGCGAAAGGCAATCGTCGCGAACGCCCCCGCGACGCCGACCACCACCGACCAGACCAGCATCGTATGGGCGTCGGACAGACGAAACAGGGTTTGGGCGCGGGTGCGCAGCTTCAGCAGGAATGAAAGCACGTCGGCAGTAGAGAGCGTGATGGGTGGAAGAAATGTGCGTACGGTAACAGCATCGCGCCCGCTGTCGGAAGCGGGCGCGATGCGGAGGGTGCGCGAAGGAGAGCGGCGTGGGTCAAGTCCCCGCCTTGTCGAGTTCCGGGTAGTGCCGGAAGACGCAGGCCTCGTTATGTTCGATGCGCCGGTCGGACTGGAGATACGCGGCGATGTTCGGCCGCTCGATCACCGCGTCGTGCAGCGCCGCGAGGCGCGGATAGTGTTCGCCGAAACGCTTGAGCGCGCGCGGAAACGCGTACAGCAGACCGTCGATCAGCTGGAACATCGACAAGTCGACGTAAGTGAGCGCATCGCCCACCATGAACTTATCGCCGGCCGGGTTCTGTTTCAGCACGCGCTCGAAGTACGTCATGAACTTCGGAATCCGGTTGTCGATGAAGTCGTGCGCGCGCACTTTGGCGGCGTCTTTCTGGTCTTCATAATATAGGGCGCTAGCTAGCGGATGATGCGTGTCGTGCGCTTCGGTCACCATATCGGCGATCGTCAGTTGCAGGCCGTTGGCGACGTAGCGCAGGCTTTCAGCCGAGGGCGCGAGATTGAGCTTCGGGCCGAGGTAGAGCAGGATGTTGGCGGTCTGCGCGATCACCAGATCGCCGTCCTTCAGAAACGGTGGCGCGAACGGCGGGTAGGGCTCGTCGCGGCTCTTCATCACCGTCATCATCGCGCCCGTACCCAAGCCGTCTGATGGCTCGCCGCGCGCCACTTCCACATAATCCGCGCCGGCTTCCTCCAGCGCCAGCCGCACGAATTCGCCGCGGCCCTGCAGGCCGTCCCAATAGTAAAGTTCCAGGCTCATCGATCGATCCTCATTCCGGTTGCATGAACGGGTTTGCATGAACGGGTGACGTCGGCAACCAGTATGCCGCGCATGCGTGACCGATGGTTCTCCTGAACGCACAAAACCCCGCACGCGGCGGGGGTGGTGGGAAGGCGAGGGCGCTTTAGCCGAGCAGGTGCTGGACGGTCCATGTGATACCCAGTCCGCCGGCGACCAACCAGACATACAGAATGAAGCCGGTGGTCAGCGCGCGGGGTCCGGCCTGGCGGATCTGCGCGATGCGGGTTTCGATACCGAGCGCGGTCATGGCCATGGTGAGCGCGAAGGTGTCGAGCATGTTCAGCGTGCTGGTCGCGTTTTCGGGCAGGACGTGCAGCGAGTTGATCACGACGAAGGCAAGGAAGCCGAGCGCGAACCAGGGAATCGCCAGCTTGCGCGGAGCGTGTTGCTTGCCGTCTTCGGCCGTTGCTGCGGCGTTGCGTGCCGAGCGGTTCACCCACATGCCGACGATCAGCAGCACCGGCACCAGCAGCATGACACGGGTCATCTTGACAATGGTCGCGATATGGGTCGCTTCGGGGCTTACATTGCTCGCCGCGCCTACCACCTGCGCCACTTCATGAATCGTGCCGCCGAAGAACAGGCCCGCGCCAACCGTGTCGAGATGCAGCCAGCCCGCTTTGTACAGCACCGGGTAGAGGAACATCGAGAGGGTGCCGAACAGCACTACGCTGCCCACGGCCATTGCGCTCTTATGCGGCCTCGATTGCAGCGTCGACTCGAACGCGAGCACCGCAGCCGCACCGCAGATCGCGCTGCCTGCCGCCGTGAGCAGGGCCGTGTCGCGGTCGAGCTTCATGATCTTCATGCCGGCCCATGTGCCGATCAACAGCGTGCTGGCGACGACCAGGACCGATTCAGCGAGTCCGGGCAAGCCGACCTGGGCGATTTCCTGCAGGCTGACGCGCAGCCCGAAAAACGCCACCGCGATGCGCAGAAGCTTGCGCGCCGAGAAGTTGACGCCGGCCGCCCAGCTTTCGGGCATGCCGTCGCGCAGCGCGTTGCCGTAAATGGCGCCTGCCACGATGCCGACGATCAGCGGGCTCAGACCCAAACCGGCGATGGCCGGAATCGCAGCGATGCGCGTCACGGCTGCGGCAAACAGCGCAACGAACAGAATGCCGTTGAGCTGGCCGCGGGTGGATGATCCCGAAGATCCGGCGGGTGTGGCAGAAGCAGTGAGATGAGCGGTGGGCATGGCGTAGCGCCTTCCTATGACTGTCTTGATTCGATAGGCCTAATCCTAAATTAGATAGATCGATATGAAAAATCATGATTTAGAATGTAAGGTATCGGCTCTACTGATACTTCGACTACCATGACCCCGGATCAACTTATAACGTTTGCCGCCGTCGCGGAACATCGCAACATCAGCCGGGCGGCTGTGGCGCTGCATTTATCGCAGCCGGCGGTGTCCGGCCAATTGCGGCAATTACAGGACGAATTCGGCGAGCCCCTTTATCTGCGCGATGGCCGCGGTGTGCGCCTCACACCCGCCGGCGAGCAACTCGCCAGCTATGCCACGCGGCTGCGCGATACGTGGCGGCAGGCACATGCGTACCGCGACGCGCTGCGCGGCCTTGAGCAGGGCACCTTGCGCATCGGCGCAAGCACGACGCCCGCGAGCTATCTGCTGCCGTACCTGATCGCCGACTTTCATCGCCGCTATCCTGACGTGACGCTGCATACGGCCGACGGCAACACCTCGGACATCGTCGGTGCGCTGGGCTCGGTGGATATCGCCATGATCGAAGGGCCGGTCGGCGCGGATTTGCCGCCGGACACCGCGGTGCATGCGTGGCGTGAGGACGAGATCGTCGCAATCATGCCGCGCACCCATCCGCTCGCGCAGGCGGGCGGTGCGGGCGAGCCGGGTATGGCGGACGGGCTGCGTATCAATGGCGGGCGGGCAGAGCTGGCGGCATTCGGGCCGTATCCGCTGGTGTTGCGCGAAGCCGGGTCGGGCGTGCGGCAGATCGTCGAACGGGCCTTTGCCCGGGCGGGTGTGCCAATGCGCGTGGCGCTGGAGATTGCCGGCGTCGAAGGCGTCAAGGAGGCGGTGCGGGCAGGAATGGGCGTCGGTTTCGTCTCGGCGATGTCGATGCGGCACGAGGACGGCGCGCTGTGCCGGTTCTCGTTGAGCCCCGAGCCGCTGACGCGGCGGCTGTCGATTCTGGTGCCCCACGCGAGTGCGCCGTCGCGGGTCGTCGAGCAGTTCCTCGCGTTATGTCTCGCGGACGGGGCTTGATCGGGCTCTCCTGGGGATTTCCACTATGGTGCATGGCGACTGGCTCGGCGCACTATTCGGTCATCCAAGGCGCTTCGGCGCTTTTTTTCGAAACGTGTTTGGAACCGGTTCCAAATGCCGATCAAGAGACAGATTTGAGTAAATTCGACATGGCTGACGTAGTTGACGTGGTGATCGTCGCAAGCGCATTCGGGATGGACGCGGTTCGCACGTGCGGTCATCTGAAATGGGCCGATGCGAGCAGGCAGGCTGGCGCGGCGGCGTTCGAAGTGCGCCGCGAACTGTTCGCCGACGAAGCCGATGCCGCACTGCAGGCATTGAGCGCGCTCGGCAAGTCGATCGCCGAACTGGGCCTGTGGTCGGTGTATTCGACTCCTGCATCGCTGTACACGTCCGACGGACACCTCGACGCCGACGCACTGCGGCTCGCGCTTGACGAAGCGACGGCGCTCGGCGCGCGCTTCGTGAAGCTGCAACTCGGCGGATTCGCCGCCGAGGCCAGTGGCGCGGCGATTGCTGATCAGATGAGCGGTGCGAACCTGCGGCTTGTCGTCGAAAACGGCCAGCTGGCCGAGGGCGGCTCGCTCGCGCAGTTTGTCGGCCTGTTCGACGCGTTGGAGCGTGAAGGCCACGCCGGCGTCCTCGGCATGACCTTCGACATCGGCAACTGGGCATGGCGCGATGTCGCGCCGCTCGATGCGGCAGGACCGCTGGCTGCGCACGTCGAATACATCCATTGCAAGACGACGGTGGGCGAGGGCACACGACGCTTTGCCGCCGCGCCGGCCGCGGGCGACACGCAGTTCGCCGCGGTGCTCGACAAGCTGCCGCGCCACGTGCCGCGCGGCATTGAGTTTCCGTTCGATGCGAACCGTATCGATGCGGACGCGGCGCACTACGTCGCGTGGCTGGCCGCCGCGTAAGCGGCGCGTAGGACCTGAGAGAGCGGTAGAAAAAAACGCCCGGCAACTAGCGCGTGTGGAGAAGTGCACGCGGTACGGGCGGCAGCATACGCAGCGAAGCGCAAGCAAGGCAGCACACGCAAAAACAGGCAGCAAACAGAAACGCGCAGAAACACGCAGAAACACGCAGGAGCGAAGGATGAGCAACACAACCGCAGCAGCACTCGACATCATCACCTACGGCGAAGCGATGGCCATGTTCGTGGCCGCCGAACCCGGCGCGCTCGCCGGCGTCGGGCAATTCACCAAGCGCGTCGCGGGCGCCGATCTGAATGTGGCGATCGGCCTCTCGCGACTGGGTTTCAAGGTGGGCTGGATGAGCCGGGTCGGCAACGATTCGTTCGGTCAGTACGTGCGCGACACGCTGACGAAAGAAGGTATCGATCAGCGCTGCGTCACCACCGACGAGCGCTACCCGACCGGTTTCCAGCTGAAGTCGAAGAACGACGACGGCAGCGATCCAGCCATCGAGTACTTCCGCAAAGGGTCGGCGGCGAGCTACCTGTCGTTGGCCGACTACGCGGCCGATTATGTGCTGCCCGCGCGCCATCTCCATCTGACGGGCGTGGCGCCGGCAATCTCCGCGAGCTCGCGCGAACTCGCGTTCCATCTGGCGCGTGAAATGCGTGCCGCCGGCAAAACTATTTCGTTCGATCCGAATCTGCGCCCGACGCTGTGGCCGTCACGCGCCGCGATGATCGAAGGTTTGAACGCGCTCGCTGCATTGGCTGACTGGGTGCTGCCCGGCATCGGCGAAGGCGAGATCCTGACCGGCTATACGCAACCGGACGACATCGCAAAATTTTATCTCGACCAGGGCGCGCGCGGCGTGATCATCAAGCTCGGCGCGCAAGGCGCGTACTTCCGCACCGCCGACGATGCCGCCGTGATCGCCGGCCAACCGGTTGCGAAGGTGGTGGACACGGTCGGCGCGGGCGATGGTTTCGCCGTCGGCGTGGTCAGCGCGCTGCTCGAAGGCAAGCCGTTCGCGCAAGCGGTCGCGCGCGGCAACCGCATCGGTGCACTGGCGATCCAGGTGATCGGCGATTCGGAAGGCCTGCCGAGCCGTGCCGAACTCGACGCACTCGAACGCGCCGATGTGCCGCGCGTTGCAAGCGCGGCCTGAGTGCGCGGTTGTAACGCACAACGACGCATCCAGCGCATTCAGCTATTCAGCACTAGCTAGCGCAACAATAGCAAGAGCGCTCGAACAGCGCCCCATGACAGCCCATCATTGTTTCGGGAAGCCGTTAGCAATTATCTTGTATGGGACCAGAGTAGTAAGTGCTTTGCATGTCGACAGCTAAAGCACCAACTCTGGTCGACCGCTTTGCATGGGACCCGAGTAAGTGCTTTGCATGGGACCCGAGTAAGCGCTAAAGCGCTAACTCGGGTCGACAGCTAAAGCGCTAACTCGGGTCGACAAAGGAGACTCCTATGACTTCATCGCTCGCGATTCGCCGCTGGTGGACGATCATGCCGATCGTATTCATCACGTACAGCCTCGCTTATCTCGACCGCGCGAACTTCGGTTTCGCATCGGCCGCCGGCATCAACCAGGATCTCGGCATCAGCAAAGGGCTGTCGTCGCTGATCGGCGCGTTGTTCTTTCTCGGCTATTTCTTCTTCCAGATTCCCGGTGCAATTTACGCGGAACGCCGCAGCGTGAAGAAGCTCGTGTTCTGGAGCCTGGTCCTGTGGGGCGGCTGCGCGTCGCTGACCGGCATGGTCAGCAATATTCCCTCGCTGATGGTGATTCGCTTCGTGCTCGGTGTGGTCGAAGCCGCGGTCATGCCGGCGATGCTGATTTTCATCAGCAACTGGTTCACGAAGAGCGAGCGCTCACGGGCCAACACCTTCCTGATTCTCGGCAATCCGGTGACGGTGCTGTGGATGTCGGTGGTGTCGGGCTATCTGGTGCATTCGTTCGGCTGGCGTCACATGTTCATCGCCGAAGGCGCGCCCGCGATCATCTGGGCGGTGTGCTGGTGGTTCATCGTGCAGGACAAGCCGCAGCAGGTGTCGTGGCTCACGCAGCAGCAAAAGGACGACCTCGCCGAAACCTTGCGCGCCGAACAGGCCGCGATCAAGCCGATGCGTAACTACAGCGAAGCGTTCCGCACGCCCGCTGTGATCAAGCTGTGCGCGCAGTATTTTTGCTGGAGCATCGGCGTGTATGGTTTCGTGCTGTGGCTGCCGTCGATCCTGAAGAACGGTTCGACGCTCGGCATGGTCGAAACCGGCTGGCTCTCGGCGCTGCCTTATCTTGCTGCCACCATCGCGATGCTTGCGGCTTCGTGGGCATCGGATAAACT
>NZ_DASRSY010000172.1:0-4007 GCF_035656215.1 Paraburkholderia sp. | reverse complement strand
GGCAAACCGAAGGGCGTGCAGCGCGACGTCGGCGGCTATGCGGTGGCGTTGGCGGCATCGATGGAACACATCTTTCAGGGCAAAGCCGGCGACACAATGTTCACCGCGTCGGACGTGGGCTGGGTGGTCGGCCACAGCTACATCGTCTATGCGCCGCTGATCGCGGGGCTCACTACCGTGATGTATGAAGGCACGCCGATTCGTCCGGACGGCGGCATCTGGTGGCGCCTCGTCGAACAGCACAAAATCAATCTGATGTTCACCGCGCCGACTGCATTGCGCGTGCTGAAAAAGCAGGACCCAGCGTTGCTGAAGAAGTCCGATCTATCGAGCCTGCGCACGCTGTTTCTCGCCGGCGAGCCACTCGACGAACCGACTGCCGCGTGGATCACTGACGCACTCGGCAAGCCCGTGATCGACAACTACTGGCAGACCGAAACCGGCTGGCCGATGCTGGCGATTCCGCGCGGCGTCGACGCTCTGCCCACCAGGCTTGGCTCGCCGGGCGTGCCGTCGGCCGGCTTCAACCTGACCTTGCGTAACGAACTGACCGGCGAGCCCTGCCCGCCCGGCGAAAAAGGTGTGCTCACGCTGGCATATCCGCTGCCACCGGGATGCATGTCGACGGTATGGGGCGACGACAAGCGCTTTGTCAGCACGTACTGGTCGAGCATTCCGAACCAGCAGGTCTACTCGACGTTCGACTGGGGCATTCAGGACGAAGACGGATACGTGACGATCCTTGGCCGCACCGACGACGTGATCAATGTCGCCGGCCATCGGCTCGGCACGCGCGAGATCGAGGAAGCGTTGTCGAGCCACGCGGCGATCGCGGAAGTGGCGGTGGTCGGCGTGACGGATGCGCTGAAGGGTCAGGTGGCCATGGCCTTCGTCGTGCTGCGCGACGCGCAAGCCTATGCGGACGACAAATCGCGGGCAAAGCTGGAAGCCGATCTCACGGCGACGGTCGACCGCCGGCTGGGCGCGATTGCGCGGCCGGCGCGGGTGGTCGTGGTGTCGATGCTGCCGAAGACGCGCTCGGGCAAGCTGCTGCGCCGCGCGATTGCGGCGCTGGCCGAGGGACGCGAACCGGGCGATCTGCCGACGATCGAAGATCCGGCGGCTTTGCAGCAGGTACGCGAGGCGCTGGGGGATTCAGGGAAGGGATAACGGGCGATATACGTGCAAAGGGCGAACGTGTTGCACGCATCGTCGCACTGCTGGTTCATGCCTGATGTTGCGATCGCGACATTTCGCCAGCACGCCTTCCCGCGCATCAAGTCAATCGAAGGTACCAGGCGCGTAATCAGCGCTTTGTGAGGCGGTTGTTCAGACCAGGGCCCATGTACCGTCGGGGCCTCTCTGCCAGCCTACCTGCGACCGCTCAGTTGCGCGGCCGATTCACAGTTCACCGCGATTCAAGCCGGGCTACGTGCCGCTAAAAACCGCGTCAGAATCGCATTCGAATACGTCCCAGCGATCTCCGTGAGAAACGACACGAACGACTCGGGCGCGTGATCGTCGGCCGTGTCGGAAATGGTGCGCACCACCGCACACGGCACGCCATACTCGTAACAGACCTGCGCGATCGCAGCGCCTTCCATCTCCACCGCGAGCGCATCCGGCAGCGCATCGCGCAAGGCTTTGACGCCCGTTGCACTCGCGACGAACTGATCGCCGCTGATAATCAACCCACGATGGACGCGCGGCTCGCGCGTGCCGAAGCGCGCCGCCGACGCCGCGCCCTCTTCGGCGACAAAACGCTCGCAGGCCGCGGCCAGTTGATCGGCAAGCGCCGCATTGGCGGTAAAACGTGACACGCCGAGCAAAGGCACCTCGAACCGCGGAAACAGCGGCGACGCGTCGAGGTCGTGTTGCATAAGCACGTTGGCGACGACGATATCGCCGACTCGCACCTCAGTCCCCACGCCACCCGCAACGCCGGTAAACACGACTGCTTCGACATCGAACGCATGGATCAAGGCGCTGACGGTGGCCGCCGCCGCAACCTTGCCGACGCGCGCCAGCGTCACAACGCAGGGCGCGCCGTGAACGGTGCCAAGGTGATAGTCGCGCTGACCATGCGTGATGGTGCGCACGCCGGATTCGGCGCGCATCGCGTCGATCAGATCGCCGAGTTCCTGCGGCAAGGCCGCCAGAATACCGAGCGGACGATGCGAGACCGGCGCGCCGCTGCGGTTTGGATCGATGCCGGTCGCAACGGCAGCAACCGCGCCCGAACCTGTTGCACCGACGGCAGCCGCGCTTGAACCTGAACCTGACCCTGTCCCGCCTGCGCCGTCCGCCCCCACCGCCGCCCCGCGTACATCGCCCTCGCTCATTCAACCGCCTGCAATTTAGCCACAGCAAGTGCCAGCCACTTCTCGCCGTGCCGCTTGAATTTGACCTGGGCCTTGGCATCCGTGCCACCGCCTTCAAGCGCCGTGATCGTGCCTTCCCCAAACTTGGTGTGGAACACCTGCTGGCCGACGCGAAACCCCGTTTCAGCCGCGCGCTGTTCGTTCGCGAAGGCCGGCAACGGCGCCGGCGTTGACGACGAAGGGCCCGTGTAACCCGGCCGCGCGAACCAGTCGCGACCATAACCGGCATTATCCGAGCGGCCACCCCAACGCGCGCCTGCCTCGACCTTCGGCGTGAGCCACTTGAGGGTTTCCTGCGGCAGTTCGTCGAAGAAGCGCGAGCGGATGTTGTAACGCGTCTGGCCGTGCAGCATCCGGCTCTGGGCAAACGACAGATACAAACGCTCCTTGGCCCGCGTGATCGCCACGTACATCAGACGGCGCTCTTCTTCCAGTCCGTCCGATTCCATCGCGCTGTTTTCATGCGGAAACAGCCCTTCTTCGAGACCCGTAATGAACACCGCCGTGAACTCGAGGCCCTTGGCCGCGTGCACCGTCATCAACTGCACGGCTTCCTGACCGGCTTGCGCCTGGTTGTCACCCGCTTCCAGCGATGCGTGCGACAGGAAACCGGCGAGCGGCGTCATCGTGTCCGGGTTCTGCGCCGGATCGTCGATGCCGGGCGCGTCCAGCACGACGACATTCGGATCGTCGGTGGCGACGGCCAGCTCGGGCGCTGCGGTCGCGCCTGGGCGCAGCGGAATCGAGCGCGCCGGCGTATCCATGCCGTAGCCTTCTTCGCTGACGAAAGCCGCGGCCGCATTGACCAGTTCCTGCAAGTTCTCCAGCCGGTCCTGGCCTTCGCGTTCGTTCTGATAGAACTCCGTGAGACCACTCGTGCGAACCACGCATTCGACCGTTTCCGGCAAGCTCATCTGCTGCGTTTCCGCGCGCATCCTGCCGATCAGGTTCGCGAAGCTGGCAAGGCTCGACCCCGCCTTACCCGCGACATACGGAATCGCCGCGGCCATCGAGCAGTTATACAGACGTGCCGCATCAGCAAGTTGTTCGATCGAACGCGCACCAATGCCGCGCGTCGGAAAATTGACGACGCGGACGAACGCGGTGTCGTCGTTCGGATTGTCGATCAGACGCAGATAGGCGAGCGCGTGCTTGACTTCCTGACGCTCGAAGAAGCGCAGACCGCCGTACACGCGATACGCGATGCCCGCATTGACCAGCGTGTGTTCGATCGTGCGCGACTGCGCGTTGCTGCGATACAGGATCGCGACTTCGCTGCGCGACGTGCCGGTGCTGATCAGTGCCTTGATTTCCTCGACGATCCAGCCGGCCTCCTGCGTATCGGTGGCGGACTCGTAGACCCGCACCGGTTCGCCGTGACCCGCGTCGGTACGCAGATTTTTGCCCAGACGCCGCGAGTTGTTGGCGATCAGCTGATTCGCCGCGTCGAGGATATGGCCGTGCGAGCGATAGTTCTGCTCCAGCTTGATCATGTGCCGGACGTTGAACTCGTGTTCGAAGTCGCGCATGTTGCCGACGTTCGCGCCGCGGAATGCGTAGATCGACTGGTCGTCGTCGCCGACCGCGAAGATCGAGTTGGTCTGTCCGGCCAGCATCTTCAGCCAG
>NZ_DASRSY010000171.1:0-8484 GCF_035656215.1 Paraburkholderia sp. | reverse complement strand
CCGAATTCCTGCAAGCCTTGCGGCGCCTGTGCACAGAGTACGGCTCGGTACTGATTTTCGACGAAGTGATGTGCGGTTTCCGCGTCGCCCTGGGTGGCGCGCAAGAGGTCTACGGCATCAAGCCGGATCTGACGTGTCTGGGCAAGGTGATCGGCGGCGGCATGCCGGCGGCAGCTTTCGGCGGCCGGCGCGACATCATGGCTCACCTCGCGCCACTTGGCGGCGTCTACCAGGCCGGCACGCTGTCGGGCAATCCGATCGCGGTCGCCGCGGGCCTGAAGACGCTGCAACTGATCCAGGCGCCCGGCTTCTACGACACGCTTACCACCCGCACCGCGCGTCTCGCGCAAGGTCTCGCGAAGGTCGCGCGCGAAGCGAAGGTGCCGTTCGCGGCCGATTCGCTCGGCGGCATGTTCGGCCTGTACTTCACCGAGTCGGTTCCGACCAGCTTCGCCGAAGTCACGAAGAGCGACGTGCCGCGCTTCAATGCGTTCTTCCACAAGATGCTCGATGCCGGCGTGTACTTCGCGCCGTCGGCGTATGAAGCGGGCTTCGTTTCGATCGTTCACGACGACGCGATCATCGACGCGACGATCGACGCAGCGCGCGGCGCGTTTGCCTCGCTCGCGGCCTGAAACCGGCGCGACATAAAACCCGCCGAAACCAGCCTAGCCACCGTACCCGACCGGATCCCGATGTTTTCGCAAACCGACTTCGTCCATATGGAGCGCGCGCTGGCGTTGGCCAGGCGCGGCATGTACACGACCGACCCGAATCCGCGCGTCGGTTGCGTGCTCGTCAAGAACGGCGAGGTGATCGGCGAAGGTTTCACGCAACCGGCCGGCCAAGATCATGCCGAAGTTCGGGCGTTGAAGGACGCGCGGTCGCGCGGCCATGATCTGCGCGGCGCCACGGCCTATGTGACGCTCGAGCCGTGCAGCCATTTCGGCCGCACGCCGCCGTGTGCGAATGCGCTGATCGAAGCACAGGTCGATCGCGTGGTCGCGGCGATGGAAGACCCCAATCCGCAAGTCTCCGGGCGCGGCCTCACGATGCTGCGCGACGCCGGCATTGAAGTGCGTTGCGGGCTGCTCGCCAACGAAGCGCACGAACTGAACATCGGCTTCGTGTCGCGCATGACACGCGGCCGCCCGTGGGTCCGCATGAAAGTGGCGGCCTCGCTGGACGGCCGCACCGGCTTGCCGTCGGGCATCAGCCAATGGATTACCGGCGAAGCGGCGCGCGCCGATGGTCATGCGTGGCGCGCCCGTGCGTCGGCAATCCTGACAGGCATCGGTACCGTCAGGGAAGACGATCCGCGCATGACCGTGCGCGCCGTCGACACGCCGCGCCAACCGCAACGCGTGCTGATCGACAGCCAGCTCGACGTGTCGCCCGAAGCGCAGATTCTGGCCGGCGCACCCACGCTGATTTTCTGCGGCAATCTCGATGAGCGTCATGCCGAGCGAGCCGCCGCACTGCGCGATCGCGGCGCGGAGATCGTGCAACTGGCGAACGCGTCCGGCAAGGTCGATTTGCCCGCCATGCTGAAAATACTCGGCGAGCGTAACGTCAACGAACTGCACGTCGAGGCGGGCTACAAACTGAACGGTTCGCTGCTGCGCGAAGGCTGCGTCGACGAACTGCTGGTCTATCTCGCGCCTAGCCTGCTCGGCTTGGACTCGATGAGCATGTTCAATCTGAACGCACCGGAAACGCTCGACGGCCGCACGCAACTGAATTTCCACACAGTCGACCGGATCGGCGACGATCTGCGGATTCTCGCGCGCTTTGTGCCCCGCTCCGTGACTCATCCGGCACCCGAAGCCGGGACCGAGCCCGCTCCCCAACCAACTTCGAATTGATCAAGGATTAGCACGATGTTTACAGGAATCGTCGCGGCGGTGGGCCGCATCGAATCAGTCAACCCCCTCGGCACGGATGGCGACGCGGGCGTGCGTCTGAACGTCGAAGCCGGCGGTCTCGATCTCGAAGACGTCCAGCTCGGCGACAGCATCACGATCCAGGGCGCGTGCATGACGGTGGTGGAAAAAGCCGCGCATTCGTTTGAAGTGGACGTCTCGCGCGAAAGTCTGAACTGCACAGTCGGTCTCGGCGAACCGGGCGAGGTCAATCTCGAGAAGGCACTGCGCGCGCATGACCGGCTCGGCGGCCATATCGTCTCCGGCCACGTGGACGGACTCGGCACCGTCACGCATTTCGCGCCGGTCGGCGAGTCGCACGAACTGCGCGTGCTGGCGCCGCGCGAAATTGGCCGCTATCTGGCTTACAAAGGCTCGATCACGGTCAACGGCGTGAGCTTGACCGTCAACTCTGTTAAAGATCGCGACGACGGCTGTGAGTTTTCGATCAACCTGATTCCACACACAGTGCAGGTCACATCGCTGAAGAATTTGCGCGAGGGTTCGCAGGTGAACCTGGAGATCGATCTGATTGCGCGTTACGTGGAGCGGATGCTCTCGACATCGCAGGACGGCCAACCGCCGTTGAAGTAATCGGATTGACGGGCTCTGCCCGTCATCGCAGTGCAGCGGGGTTGACCGGAAGCGCTTTTTTGCTCATCAGCCGTAGCTGCGTGCAGCCGCTCATTCTCCGCCAGCGCCGCTTGCGCTCCGAACGCGATCCGCTGGCGGACATACGGGCGGCGTCCATTGCGGACGCCGCCCGGCCTCGCGGCTCCTGCATCAACGAGCCGGTCGGTTACGCTTCAACTCCGTCTCACTTGCGCTTCAATTGCGAGAGGTCCCGCACGGCGCCACGGTCAGCAGAAGTCGCGAGCGCCGCATAGGCCTGCAACGCCAGCGACACCACGCGTTCACGATTCACCGGCGTCCAGGCCTTGTCGCCGCGTGCTTCCATGGCTTCGCGACGGCGTGTCAGTTCCTCCTCCGACACCGCCAGATGCATCTTGCGCGTGGGAATGTCGATCTCGATCACATCGCCTTCTTCGACCAGACCGATCGTGCCACCCTCGGCTGCTTCCGGCGACGCATGCCCGATCACCAGCCCTGACGAACCGCCTGAGAAACGGCCATCGGTAAACAACGCGCAGGTCTTACCCAGACCCTTGGATTTCAGGTACGACGTGGGGTAAAGCATTTCCTGCATGCCGGGGCCGCCCTTCGGGCCTTCGTAACGGATCACGACCACATCGCCCGCCACGACCTTGTCGCCCAGAATGGCTTCGACGGCGTCGTCCTGGCTCTCGAACACGCGCGCGCGCCCGGAGAAGACCCACTGCGATTCGTCGACGCCCGCGGTCTTGACGATGCAGCCCTTCTCCGCAAGGTTGCCGTAGAGCACGGCGAGGCCGCCGTCTTTCGAATACGCGTTCTGCTTGCTGCGGATACAGCCGCTCTTGCGGTCAGTATCCAGCGAGGCGAACGTGGCTTCCTGACTGAATGCGACGGTGGTCGGAATGCCGCCCGGCGCCGCCCGGAAGAGTTTCTGCGCGTCTTCACCCGCGCCACCGGCGACGTCCCACTTGGCGATGGCATTGCCCAGCGTGCCGCTATGCACGTTGCCGCACGACAGATCCAGCAGTTCCGCGCGAGCCAATTCACCGAGAATGCCTGGGATGCCGCCGGCACGGTGCACGTCTTCGATATGGTATTTATCGGTTGCGGGTGCCACTTTGCACAGGCACGGCACTTTGCGCGAAATGCGATCGATGTCGGACATCGTGAAATCGACGCCGCCTTCCTGCGCGGCTGCCAGCAGGTGCAGCACGGTATTGGTCGAACCGCCCATGGCCACGTCGAGCGCCATGGCGTTCTCGAATGCCTGCTTGCTCGCGATATTGCGCGGCAGGACCGAGGTGTCTTCTTCCTGATAGTAGCGGCGGCACAGGTCCACCACCAGACGGCCGGCCTGTTCGAACAGGCCCTTGCGCCATGCATGCGTGGCGACGATCGTGCCGTTACCGGGTAACGCCAGTCCGATCGCCTCGGTCAGGCAATTCATCGAGTTCGCGGTGAACATGCCCGAGCAGGAACCGCACGTCGGGCAGGCGCTGCGCTCGATTTCCGCCACTTCTGCGTCGCTGACCCGGGAATCGCCCGCCTTGATCATCGCGTCGATCAGGTCGATCTTGGCAATCACCTGGCCGTCTGTCGGCGATTTGACCTTGCCCGCTTCCATCGGACCGCCGGAAACGAACACGACGGGGATGTTCAGGCGCATGGCAGCCATCAGCATGCCCGGGGTGATCTTGTCGCAATTGGAGATGCAGACCATGGCGTCGGCGCAGTGCGCGTTGACCATGTATTCCACCGAGTCGGCGATCAGTTCGCGCGAAGGCAGCGAATAGAGCATGCCGCCGTGGCCCATGGCAATGCCGTCGTCCACCGCAATCGTGTTGAATTCCTTGGCCACACCACCCGCTGCTTCGATTTCCTTCGCGACCAGCGCGCCCAGGTCGCGCAAATGCACATGGCCCGGCACGAACTGGGTGAACGAGTTCACCACGGCGATAATCGGCTTGCCGAAATCGTCGTCTTTCATTCCGGTGGCGCGCCACAGGGCGCGGGCGCCGGCCATGTTGCGGCCATGAGTCGATGTGCGTGAGCGATAGTGCGGCATGATCTTTCTCGAACGGGTTAGCGGGGATTTGTTTTGTGGATTCTGGAAGTGGCCTTCGCGGGCGCGACGAATTATAGCAACGTCGCCCTGTCAAACCGCCGCCAGACAGCCCAACAGCCTGGCCAAACGGCCTATGCCACCCGGTCCAGGCGACTTGGAGGCGCGCGTGGCGTAAAATACGCGCTTTCTTCGAAAAACTCCGCCAACATGACGCTCGCCTCCACTCAAGAGATCATTGCCGAACTGAAATCAGGCCGGATGGTGATCCTCGTCGACGAAGAAGACCGCGAAAACGAGGGCGACCTGGTGATCGCCGCCGAATTCGTCACGCCGGAAGCGATCAACTTCATGGCGCGCTACGGCCGCGGCCTGATCTGCCTGACGCTCACGCAGGAACGCTGCAAGCTGCTGAACCTGCCGCTGATGACCTACCGCAACGGGACGCAGTACGGCACAGCGTTCACGGTCAGCATCGAAGCAGCCGAAGGCGTGACCACGGGCATCTCGGCGGCCGACCGCGCCCGCACGATCGCCGCGGCGGTCGCGCCGGACGCGAAGGCCGAGCATATCGTGCAGCCGGGACACGTGTTCCCGATCATGGCGCAGCCCGGCGGCGTGCTGGTGCGCGCCGGCCACACCGAGGCCGGCTGCGACTTCACCGCGCTGGCAGGCCTCACGCCGGCCGCGGTGATCTGCGAAGTCATTAAAGACGACGGCACGATGGCGCGCCTGCCGGACCTGATGGAGTTCGCCAAAGAGCACGATCTGAAAATCGGCACGATCGCGGATCTGATTCACTACCGCAGCCGCACCGAATCGATTGTCGAGCGCATTTGCGAACGCACCATGCAAACCGCGCACGGCGCGTTTCGCGCGGTGATGTATCTCGACCAGCCGAGCGGCCAGCCGCATATCGCGCTGGTGCGCGGCACGCCGAACCCGGAGCACGAGACGCCGGTGCGCGTACACGAGCCGCTGTCGATGCTGGACCTGCTCGAAGTCGGCAAGTCGACTCACTCATGGACGCTGGACGCAGCCATGAAAGAGATCGCCCAACGCGACGTCGGCGTGATCGTGCTGCTGAACTGCGGCGATTCGAAGGACCATCTGGTCGACGTTTTCAAGGCGTTCGACTCGAAAGAAAAGGCCGAGGCGCTCAAACGCCGGCCGGTCGACTTCAAGACGTACGGTATCGGCGCGCAGATTCTTCGCGAGCTCGGTGTCGGGAAGATGCAGGTGCTGTCGAACCCGCGCAAGCTGGGCAGCATGTCGGGCTACGGCCTCGAAGTTACCGGCTTCGTACCCATGCCGGGCAGCACCGCACAGGCTCCGCAACAAGGCTGATCCGACCATTTACGCGCTTACGCGCCAACTCAAAACACTACGGAATTCACATGGAAATCGGACAATACCAACCGAATCTCGACGGCGACGGACTGCGTATCGGCATCGTCCAGGCGCGTTTTAACGAACCCGTCTGCAACGGTCTCGCGGATTCGTGCATCGAAGAACTCGAACGCCTCGGCGTGACCGGCGAAGACGTGCTGCTGGTCACCGTGCCGGGCGCGCTGGAAATCCCGCTGGCGCTGCAAAAACTCGCAGAAAGCGCGCAATTCGACGCATTGATCGCGCTGGGCGCGGTGATTCGCGGCGAGACGTACCACTTCGAACTGGTGTCGAACGAAAGCGGCGCGGGCATCACGCGTATCGGTCTCGACTTCGGCATTCCGGTTGCGAACGCCGTGCTGACCACCGAAAACGACGAGCAGGCTGTCGCACGCATGACCGAGAAGGGTCGTGACGCAGCGCGCGTGGCCGTCGAAATGGCCAATCTCGCCGTCGCGCTCGAGCAACTCGGCGGTGACGACGAAGAAGAAGACGAAGAAGAGGAAGAAGCATGAAGAGCGCACGCCGACGCTCCCGCGAACTGGCCACGCAGGGGCTTTACCAGTGGCTGCTGTCGGGCTCGCCCGGCGGTGAAATCGACGCGCAGCTGCGCGGCGCGCAGGGCTTCGACAAGGCCGACCACGAACACCTGGACGCCATTCTGCACGGCGTGATCCGTGATTCGGAAGCACTCTCCGACGATATCGCACCGTGCCTCGACCGCCCGATCGACCAGCTTTCGCCAGTCGAACGCGCTGTTCTGCTGGTCGCCGCGTTCGAACTGAAAAATCACGTCGATATCCCCTATCGCGTGGTTATCAACGAAGCGGTCGAACTCGCCAAGACGTTTGGCGGTGCGGACGGCTACAAGTACGTGAACGGCGTGCTGGACAAGCTGTCGGCGCAACTGCGCGCTGCTGAAACGCAGGCGGCTCGCAAGCATTGAGGGTATGGCGGGACGAGAGCGCCGCGCGCCGTCCCGCTTTTGCTTCTGAACTGGATTTGATCGTATGAACTCCGTGACCGAACCCTTGGTGCGGCTTGCTGCCCGCGTTGACGCCATCCAGCCTTTCTATGTGATGGAACTGGCCAAGGAAGCCGCGCTGCTAGAGCGCGATGGGCGCGACATCATCCACATGGGAATCGGCGAACCCGATTTCACCGCACCCGAACCGGTCATCGAAGCGGCCGCGAGCGCCCTGCGCCGCGGCGTCACGCAATACACCAACGCACTTGGACTGCACGCGCTACGCGAGGCGATCTCGGCGCATTACGCCGAGGTCTATGGCGTCAGCGTCGATCCGGCGAGGATCGTCGTCACCGCAGGTGCTTCTGCCGCGTTGCTGCTGGCTTGCGCCGCACTGGTCGATCGCGACGATGAAGTGCTGATGCCCGATCCGTGCTACCCGTGCAACCGTCACTTCGTGATCGCTGCGGAAGGCAAGCCCGTGCTGGTGCCCAGCGGGCCGGCCGAACGCTTCCAGCTGACCGCCGCCGACGTCGAGCGCCTGTGGAACGCACGCACGCGTGGCGTGCTGCTGGCGTCGCCGTCGAACCCGACTGGCACCTCGATCGAACCGGCTGAGCTCGAACGCATCGTCAAGACCGTGCGGGCACGTGGCGGCTTTACCATCGTCGACGAGATCTACCAGGGCCTGAGCTACGACGCCAAGCCTGTCTCGGCGCTCTCGTTCGGCGACGACGTCATCACCGTCAACAGCTTCTCGAAGTACTTCAACATGACCGGCTGGCGTTTGGGCTGGCTGGTGGTGCCGCCCGGCATGGTCGGTGCGTTCGAAAAACTCGCACAGAACCTGTTCATCTGCGCGTCGGCTCTCGCACAACATGCGGCGCTAGCCTGTTTCGAACCGGAAACGATTGCGATCTATGAAGCGCGCCGCCTCGAATTCAAGCGCCGCCGCGACTTCATTGCACCGGCGCTCGAATCGCTGGGCTTCTCAGTGCCAGTGATGCCTGACGGCGCGTTCTACGTGTACGCCGATTGCCGCACGGTCGCGCATCAGGCGGCCGGAGACAGCGCGGCGCTCACCAAAGCGATGCTGCACGACGCAGGCGTGGTGTTGGTGCCGGGTATGGACTTCGGCACGCACGCGCCGAAGGATTACATCAGGCTGTCGTATGCAACCGCCCTGCCGAAGCTGGAAGAAGCGGTCGAACGGTTGGCAAAACTCTTCGGACGGCACTGACTGAACAGGCATGGGCGCTGCGGCTTGAGCTGGCTCCAAAGGGGCTCACTGACGCGGGGTCCAATGCCTGCCTGACACATGCCCCGCGGGCCTCGCACGCCGCCATCGCAAGCGCCAGCCATAAAAAAAGGACACCCTCCTCGGGTGTCCTCAGACTGCTGACCAACCCCACGTTTTTCGGAGCGTGGGGTTTTATTTTTCAGGCCAGGCAGATCGTGCGATGGGCCTCCCCAGATCGGGCGAAGCGGGCCAGAAACGCGCTGGCGAGCCTGTGCAGGACGCCAGGACG
>NZ_DASRSY010000170.1:0-3399 GCF_035656215.1 Paraburkholderia sp. | reverse complement strand
GGCGCTGAGCTTTCTCGGTTTTGCCAACTATGTGGACACGCTGAACGACCGAGAATTCTGGCAAGCGACGCAATGGACCCTGATTTACACGGCGATCACATTGCCCGTTCAGCTTGTTCTGGGCCTGCTCGTCGCGTTGTGCCTGGACAAGGTCGTTCATTGCCGCAATGTGATGATCTCGGTGATACTGCTGCCGTTTATTGTCACCCCCGTGGTCGGTACGATGTTCTTCGCGCTGCTTTTCAAAGATCCGTGGGGTTTTTATACGCAGATGCTTAACGCGGTTGGCATTCACATCGACTGGTACGCATCGGTGTGGGGTTCCCGCGCTCTGCTGATGATCTTTCGCGTCTGGATGGCCACGCCGTTTGTGATCCTGATCCTTTTCGCCGGTTTGCAGAGCATGAACCGCGAGCCGCTCGAGTCTTCACTGATTGATGGCGCGAATGCGTGGCAACGAATCCTTTATGTGGTCATCCCTGCGCTTCGGCCACTGATGCTGTTCGTAGCCATGGTGATTGTCATGGACAACTATCGTGAATTCGACAGTGTCTTCGTCATGACCCAGGGAGGTCCGTTCGGTGCCACTGAAACCCTGATGTTCTACAACTACAAGGTGTCGTTTGCGCAGCAGGCACTTGGCCGCGGCAGCGCGGTGAGCGTATTGACCGTGGTCGGCGTCATGGTGTTACTCCTGCCATTCCTGTACCTGACCTACCGCGAACAGACCGCGCAGAAGTGAGACCACGATGAAAACTCCACGTTATCTGAATGTGCTTGTCGGCGTCGTGCTGGCCGCGTGGCTGGTGTTCGCTGCTGGACCCTTCGTCTGGAACATCCTCACGTCGATCAAGTCGACGCGTGACGGTTTCGCGATGCCACCCGTCTGGACCTTCACGCCGCATTTTGATGCCTATCGCCAGCTCTGGACCGAGGACCATTTTGGCGACTATCTGTACAACAGCCTGTTCGTTGCGCTGTTCACAGTGGTCATCTCGCTCGCGATCGGGGCGTTATCCGGCTATGCGCTTGCGCGCTATTCACGGGTAGGCGGTTTCTACCTGCTGCTGGCAGCGCTCCTCTTTCGTGCGTTGCCACGCATGGTGTTCGTGTTGCCGTACTACTACTTCGCGCAGTGGACGGGCCTTTACGACACGCGGGTGCTGCTGATTCTCGTTCTCGTGACGATCAACCAGCCGTTCACGATCTGGATGTTCCGCGGCTTTTTCATGGACATCCCGACCTCGATCGACGAGGCGGCGATGGTAGACGGGTGCAACCGTTTCCAGGCGTTCCGCCACGCGATCCTGCCGCTGGCGCTGCCCGGAGCGATCACCGCAGCTATCTTCACGCTGCTGCTCGCCTACAACGAATTCATGATCCCGGTGATCCTGACTGCATCGAACGCGACCACACTGCCGGTGGCGATCTCGCAGTTCGGCTCGGAGGATCTACGCAACTGGACGCTGTCCGCAGCGGGCAGCGTGTCGATCGCATTGCCGATCATCGCGATCGTGATGTTCCTGCAGCGTTACTTCGTCAGGGGACTGACGTCGGGCGCGGTGAAGGGCTAAGCGAAAGCAGACGAGACGAGCCGGATTAAGCGCACACACGGCATGACAAACCCAATTATCACGACGAGCAACATCATGGAAACCGAATCAGTCAGTACGAACCACGCAGGCCGCTGCCGAAGCGTGCTGCAGGAGATCAACCTGCTGGGCGGCATCCAACAGGGGGCGCGCATACGCGAGATATTTGGCGCAGAGTTCGCATGGCTGCGGTCGCTTCACCCCGCGCAATTCACCGCGTGACGGTACCGGCTCCTGACCGAAAAGAGGATCTATGAAGCGACCTTCTGACGCTGAACTGGCCGATACGGCGCCACGTCGCGCCACGTCCTATGACGTGGCGCGCATGGCCGGCGTCTCGCAATCGGCCGTGTCGCGTGCCTTCACGCCGGGCGCCAGTATCTCGAAGAACACCCGTGCGAAGATCGAAGCCGCCGCGCGAGCGCTCGACTATGAGCCGAATGCGATTGCGCGCATCCTGATCACACGCCGCTCGAACATCGTTGCTGTCATCATCACCGAGCAGACCACGCTGAATTATCCGGACGTGCTGTATCAGCTCGGCTCCGAACTGCAGCGCGAAGGTTTTCATCCACTGCTGTTCACCATCACGCGCGAGTTCGAAATTTCGGATCTGCTGTCGAAGGTCCTCAACTATCAGGTCGACGGCATCATCGCGTGCACGTCGCTGCCACCTCAGCAGATCCAGATGTGCGCGGAGCGGCGCGTGCCGGTGATTCTTTACAACCGCAGCGTACGAAATGGCACGGCGTCTTCCGTCGCGTGCGATCAGGAAGAGCATGCGCGCGACATCGCGCATCGGCTTGTCGCCGCCGGGCACGAGCGCTTTCTGGTGGTCGGCGGTCCGGCTGAAGCCCCGGTCGGCAACGCGCGAGTCGACGGGTTCCTGCGTGGACTCGGCGAGAAGGGCATAACCGACGTGGTGCGCGAGAGCGGCGACTTCAGCTACGAGTCGGGCTATGACGCAATCATGCATGCGGACCGCGATCGCGATTGCCCGTCAGCCGTATTTTGCGCGAATGACACGATGGCGCTTGGGGCGCTCGATGCGCTGCGTTTTGAGCGAGGTTATCGGGTGCCGGACCAGATTTCCGTGGTCGGATTCGACGACGTCGTCGGGTCGCGCCGTCCGACCTATAACCTGACGACGGTGCGCCAGCCGGCCGAGCAGATGGCGCGCGCGGCGGTGCGTCTCGTCAAACACTATCTGGAGCATCCCGGCGACGCGCCGCAGGCTATTCTGATGCCGGGCGAACTGATCGTACGTGGCTCCGCGAAACTGGGATAGGTGATGAAAAACTTCATTACGAAAGCCGCTCCACCAGCGACTGGACCGGCAGCGTCTGGGACAGGTGCCGTGCCCGGCACTACCGGCGCAGTCATGCGCGCCGGACTCGTTGATCTCGACGAAATGCTTGACTATCGCGCGGGACAGTCTGGCCCGTACCGCCAGACAATGCCAGGCTTCGATGCGGAATACGCTGATTTTGTCGATTACATCTTGCGGTGTACCCATCGGATCTGGGAGCAGAAGGGGCTCGGACTGATCGATACCCACTACAGCGCCGACTGCCTGATACATACGCTCTCGGGTGAGGTGAGCGGAATTGACGCGGTGATCGCGAACACGGCCGCGACTCTGGCAGGCTTTCCCGACCGCACGCTTTATGGCGAGGAAGTCGTCTGGACCGGGGCGGACGGTGGCTTTTTCTCGTCCCACCGGATCACGAGCCACATGACCAATCGCGGCTGGTCCGAGTTTGGGGCGCCGACACATCGACACGCGACGGTACGCACGATTGCGGAT
>NZ_DASRSY010000169.1:0-2871 GCF_035656215.1 Paraburkholderia sp. | reverse complement strand
CTTGCACCAGGCGCGCAACCAGCAGCAACACCGGCGCGAAAATGCCGATCGTCGCGTAGCTCGGAATCAGGCCGATCGCGAAGGTGCCGAGCGCCATCATGATCATCGTCATGGCCAGCACGCGCTGACGGCCGATGCGATCGCCCAGCGGCCCGAACACCATGCCGCCGACCGGCCGCACGAGGAACGCCGCGGCAAACGTGCCGAAGGTGGCGATCAACTGCGCGGCGGGACTGGCCGACGGGAAGAACACTTTGCCGAGCGTGACAGCGATGTAGCTGTACACGCCGAAATCGAACCATTCCATCGCGTTGCCGAGCGCCATGGCGCCGACGGCCCGCTTGAGGAGAGATTTGTCGACGACGGTGATGTCGTCGAGTGAGAGGCGTTGTTCTTCTTTGTGATGTCGCCAGAAGCCGTTGCTGGAAGCGGTCAAGGTGAAAACTCCAATGACTGCGACGAAACTCATGAAAACGCGCATGAACGTTCCGCCACGGGTGCTGGGGAAGTGCAGTTTCGCGAGCAGGGCGATGGCGTCTCCCTCGCTCGAAGGCGATAGAAGTGGGCGTGAAAAAGAAAATAAAACGCCCGTGCCTCGCGAATTATTCGCGAAAAAACACTCGTCTAGATTGTGCTGACTGTTGCATCTGCGTGGCCGTGGAAGGGGGGCAGATGCATGAGGACGCTGGGGTGGCTGAAAGCTGGCCCATGCGCCGCTGGAAGGCTCGAAACGAAAAAGGCCGGTGCTGGATCGCCGCTTATGGGATGAGACCCAGGCGGGGAAACGACCGACAAGCCTTCTTGTATAAAAAACTGTTCAATTCGACATGGCCGCGTGCGGAGAAAACCGGCACTGCAAGGCGCCACATGGCACCGTAAGCCACCTTAAGCCATTGTCAAAAGAACGTGAATGAAGGTGAAATGCTGTTGGAACGATGAACATGATAGCACGATGACCGAGGATCGTGCAAACCCGGAGTCGGGCGGGAGGCTTGGGGACGGTACTCAATCCCTTGCGGGGTGGGGGATTGAGCGGATTGCGGCGGTATGGAAAAAAGACTTAAAAGCGCGCCAGACAGGCGAAAAAAATCCGCGCTCGCGGCGCGGATTTTTTATCGGGCTGATTGCCACGACTGGCGTGCAGCCGAAAGCGTTTATTACTCAGCTGCCGGCGGCACGTAACCCTGCGCCGTATCCGCGCCTTCGCCGAAGAAGAACTTTTCGGTCTGCTTCATCAGATATTGACGTGCGCGCGGATCGGCCATGTTCAGGCGGTTTTCGTTGATCAGCATGGTTTGCTGCTTCAACCAGGCTTGCCAGGCTTCCTTCGAAATACCTTCGTAGATCCGCTTGCCGAGTTCGCCCGGCAGCGGCGGGAAATCGAGGCCTTCGGCTTCCTTGCCGAGCTTCGCGCATTGAACCATACGAGTCATGCTGTGCTTCTCCTGTAATCGATGTATGTGGGGCGGGCAGTCGCTTTATATGGGGACGCTCAGAGCTGTTTCATCAGCACGAGCGACTTGCGCTGCCAGTTATAGAGTCGGCGGCGGTCTTCAGGCAGGTCGTCGACCGTGACCTTGACGAAGCCGCGCTTGAGGAACCAGTGTTCGGTGCGCGTGGTGAGCACGAAAATCCGCGTGAGGCCGCGTGCCCGCGCGCGTTGTTCGATGCGCTTGAGCAGGCGCTCGCCGTCGCCGGTGCCTTGCGCTTCAGGCGCCACCGTCAGGCAGGCCATTTCCCCGATGCGCTCCTGCGGATACGGGTACAGCGCCGCGCAGCCGAACAGCACGCCATCGTGCTCGATCACCGAGAAATGGTCGATGTCGCGTTCGATCTGGTGGCGGCCTCGCCGCACCAGCGTGCCGTCGGATTCGAGCGGCTCGATCAGCGAGAGAATGCCGCCGACGTCGTCCGGCGTGGCTTCGCGCAGGCTTTCGAGGTTCTCATACGAGATCATCGTGCCCACGCCATCGTGCAGGAACAGTTCGAGCAGCAGGCTGCCGTCGAGCGCGTAGGGGATGATGTGTGCCCGTGCTACGCCGCCGCGGCAGGCGCGGATCGAATGCTTCAGATAAAAACCTGCGTCGCCGGTGACTTCGCCGCTTTCATGCAGCTTGTAGGCATCGTCGAGCGACAGTTCGCGGACCAGTTCGGGGCCGTTTTCACCGGTTTCCATCAGACCCGGTGTTTCGGTCAGGAACACGATCTTGTCGGCGCGCAGCGCGATTGCGGCAGCGGACGCGACGTCTTCCATCGACAGATTGAACGCCTCGCCGGTAGGCGAGAAGCCGAGCGGCGAGAGCAGCACGAGCTTGCGGCTCGCAAGCGAATGGCGGATCGAATCCGCGTCGATCTTACGCACCACGCCGGTGTGGGCGAAATCGACGCCGTCCAGAATGCCGACCGGGCGCGCCGTCACGAAGTTGCCGGACACCACGCTGATGTGCGCGTGCGCCATCGGCGTGTTCGGCAAGCCCTGGCTGATCGCCGCCTCAATATCCAGACGCACTTCGCCGGCCGCTTCTTTCGCGGACTCCAAAGCGCGTGCGTCGGTAATGCGCATGCCGTGCGAAAACTCGGACTCCACGCCGTGCAGGCTCATCTGCTCTTCGACCTGCGGTCGCGAACCGTGCACCAGCACGATCTGGATGCCCATGGCCTGCAGCAGTGCGATATCGGACACGAGTGCGTTCAGGAGCCCCTGATGTACCACCTCGCCACCGAAACCGACGACGAACGTCTTGTTACGGAACGCATGGATGTAAGGGGCGACTGAGCGCATCCAGTCGACGAATTGCGCGTGCTGGGCGAGGTCTTCCGTTGCTCCGGTGGGGGCCGGAGCGCTCGCGGGCGCGGGGACGAGGTCGGTTT
>NZ_DASRSY010000168.1:0-7517 GCF_035656215.1 Paraburkholderia sp. | reverse complement strand
GTGCCGCAGCCATGACGTCGCGGCCACTGAGCACAGCAGGAATCGCCTTGGCCTGCACCGGCGTAGGTGTCTGATAATTGAGGTCCTGCACATTACGCAGCAAGGGATCGATCAGGCCAAGCGAGGCAAAAGACATTGGCGAATTCCGGGCTAAAGCCGCAATTCTAGCGGTTGCCGCCTGATTGCGCCGCGCAGATCAATGGTCAAAAAAGATCGACGTTGATCGCCACTGAAAAACGTAGCGGTGCCAGGTGCCGCGCCGGCAGGCTGTACTACGAGACACCGATGAGCAGCACTGCCGCCAGCGCCAGCCCCAATTGCATCAACAGCAAACGTGTCCGTGGCCGCGCAACCAGCCACGCGCGCACCTGCATCGCAACCAGCTGCCCGAAATAAGGCCAAGGTCCTGCCGGGTCATCCATGATCGGATCTGTCGCAGTAACGAAAATAAGGAAAAGTCGAGACGGCACGAATAGGAATGCTTATTTCGCAAGCTCGTGGAACTGCTAGGTGAATATGGCGCCTCAAGCCTTGGAGCGAGTGGTCAAGGGGGAATACTTTGGGATGGTGGTCGTGAAGTCTCAAGCTTGAGCGCGCGAACGTTTCGCCCCTGGCAGCGCGGCAATCGATGCAGTAGCGCACACGTAAAAATATGCCGGGCTTAGTACTCATTTCAGAAAGGGCGTTGTCTCAAGCTACAACCTTTCCAGATAGCGGAGACCTCAAAGGACCCAGCCGCATTGCAAAGCGCCGCGCACATTCCAGCCCGAAAGCCGTCGGCGCGACGCCGCGATCGTACTGCACGTCGAAGCCCATTCGCCACGCGGCGATGCGCTTGCCGTAGCACGTGAGAGCGTCGAGCGATTGCATCACAAAGACGATAGCCGGCAATGTCTGGGCATAGAGCGATTCGGCTTCCTGCTCAAGTCCGTTGGCGAACGCCCGTTGTATTGCAACCTGCCAGTCGAATGTGTCTGGCGCAACGATCAGTCCGGCACATCCCGCCCGCAGGTTGTCGACGAGTTCCTGTCCACCCCTTCCATTAAAGACCGGTAACGTATGACCGAGCGCGCGCAGCCGCTCGACTGTGCCCTGAATCGTGGTCGCAGGTCCCTCGCCTTTAAGCAGGCGGAAATTTGGACATCGACTCGCAAGCGCCGCGATCGATTCCGCCGACAAGCCGACACCGAGGTATTCCGGCGCGTTCTGGATACCGACCGGGACGCGCGTGCGCTCCATCACCGCGGCAAAGAAGTCGAAGTAGAACGATTCCGGCTTGTCGCGCATTGACGGCGGCTGAAGGATCAGCCACGAAGCGCCGCGCTCGACGGCGTAATCAGCCATGGCGACTTGCGCATCGACCGTATCGCCCGTGATCGTGACGACGAGCGGTACGCGTGCGGCAATATCTTCGCTTGCCCAGTCGATCAGTTGATGTTTCTCATCAAGCGATAACCGGTTTACCTCGGTCGCGAGACCGAGTATGACGATGCTCCGGGCGCCAGCCGCGATCGTCGCATTGATCTGCGTCCGTAGTGCTTCGCGATCCAATTGGTTGCGGGCGTCGAAGTAGGCATAGAGAACAGGCCAGATTCCGCTCGGCGAAGAATGGGTGTCGGGTGTCATCGATATCATCCGCTGCCAGGTGTAGTTCAATGCGAGTCGCGCGGTACCGCAGCGCCGCTCGATCCGACCAGGAAGTCGAGATCCGCGCCCTGGTCCGCCTGCAGCACATGGTCGACGTAAAGCTTGTAGTAGCCGCGTGTGGGCGACGCAGGTGCCTGCCACGCGGCGCGCCGGCGTGCGAGTTCTTCGTCGGTGACATCCAGATGCAGACGGCGGGCGTCGACGTCGAGTTCGATCATATCGCCGGTTTGTACGAATGCGAGCGGACCGCCCGCGGCTGCTTCTGGCGATACATGCAGCACCACTGAGCCGTACGCCGTGCCGCTCATGCGGCCGTCGGAAATGCGCACCATGTCCGTGATGCCTTTTTGCAGCACCTTCTTCGGCAGCGGCATGTTGCCGACTTCCGCAAAGCCCGGATAACCTTTCGGCCCCGCGCCCTTGAGCACCATCACGCAGTGCTCGTCGATGTCGAGCGAGTCGTCGTCGATCTTCGCGTGCAATTCCTCGATGTTCTCGAACACGACCGCGCGACCGCGATGCTTCAGCAGATGCGGCGTCGCGGCCGACGGCTTGATCACCGCGCCATTCGGCGCCAGGTTGCCCTTGAGCACCGCGATACCGGCCTTCGGCTTGAACGGCTCGGCGAACGTCGTGATGACTTTCTCGTCGTGATTTGGCGCGTTGCGCACGTTGTCCCAGATCGTCTTGCCGTTCACCGTCAGCGCTTCGCGATGCAGCAGGCCCTGTTCGCCGAGTTGCTTCAGCACTGCGGGTAGGCCGCCCGCGTAGTAAAAGTCTTCCATCAGGTATGCGCCTGACGGTTGCAGATTCACCAGACACGGCACGTTCGAGCCGAGCTCCCAGTCTTCGAGCGACAGTTCCACGCCGATGCGCTTGGCCAGCGCAATCAGATGCACGACCGCATTGGTCGAACCGCCGATCGCCGCATTCGTGCGGATCGCGTTTTCAAAGGCTTGGCGCGTGAGGATCTTGTCCATTGTCAGATCCTCGCGGACCATATCGACGATACGCCGCCCGGCGAGATGCGCGAGCACCTGCCGGCGTGCATCGACGGCGGGAATCGCCGCGTTGTGCGGCAAGCCCATGCCGAGCGATTCGACCATAGACGCCATCGTCGACGCCGTGCCCATCGTCATGCAGTGGCCGCGTGAGCGGTTCATGCATGACTCGGCTTCGGTGAATTCCTCCTGCGTCATCGTGCCCGCGCGCACTTCCTCGGACATCTGCCAGACACCCGTGCCGGAGCCGATGTTCTTGCCGCGAAAGCGGCCATTGAGCATGGGGCCGCCCGACACGGCAAGCGCGGGCAGATTGCACGACGCCGCGCCCATCAGCAGCGCCGGCGTGGTCTTGTCGCAGCCGACCAGCAGAATCACCCCGTCCATCGGATTGCCGCGGATCGACTCCTCGACGTCCATCGAAGCGAGGTTGCGGAACAGCATCGCAGTAGGGCGCAGATTCGACTCGCCGAGCGACATCACCGGAAACTCGAGTGGCAAACCGCCCGCTTCGTGAACGCCTTTTTTTACGTACTCGGCGAGCTCACGAAAATGCGCGTTGCACGGCGTCAGTTCGGACCACGTATTGCAGATGCCGATCACCGGACGTCCGTCGAATTCGTCGTGCGGAATGCCCTGGTTCTTCATCCACGAACGATGAATGAAACTGTCCTTATCGTTCCTGCCGAACCAGCTCTGCGAGCGAAGTTTGCGCATGTCGTCTCCTTGTGTGTCTGTAGGGCACGTTTTGACAATCAGTTAATCGACTATCCCTGCGAGCGAAGTACTCCGCCGCGACCCAGTGCATCGAGATCGCGCCGCGTCGAAAGGAGTAGCCAGGTCATGGCGGCATGCGCTTCCGCGGGTTGTCGCCGGCGAATCGCTTCAAAGACGTTCCGGTGTAGCTGCAAGGACTCTTTCGGGGACGCCGCATGCTGACCCGTAAGTCGGATCTCGGCGGCAAGCGCTCCCCGGATCGTCACGATCAATTGTCGTAAAACCCAGTTCCCGGTTGCGTCGATGATTGAGGTGTGAAAAGACAGATCTGCATCGTGCCAACCTGGACCGCGTGTTCCTTCAGCCTGAGCTCCCATTGAAGTGAGTGCGGCTTCGATCTGTTCGATATCCTGATCGTTTGCACGTTGTGCGGCGAGCTCCGCGGCGCGAGGTTCAATAAGCAGACGTGCCTCGATCAGCGCCTGAAAAAATTCGACGTCGGCCACATACGTGACGGCTACGTCGAGCACGGTCGGGTCCAGCAGATTCCAGGCGCTGCGGGGCAGCACGCTGGCTCCTTTGCGACGACGCACTTCGATCAGGCCAAGGGACTGCAGCTTTTGCATGGCTTCCCGCGCCGCGGTTCGGCTGACCCCTCTCGCCTGGGCCAGTTCGATCTCGTTCGGCAAGGAAGTGCCCGGCGCATGCCGCCCGGACACGATCGCTTCGATCAAATCTGCGACGATCGACTCATGAAGCTTCAACATTCTCCCTCTCCGAATCGATCAACAATTTAGTCAGACATATTTAAGTGATTCAAGCCAATATGTAAGGGTATATGCAGTATTGTCGATAATATGACATACATATAGAGTTGACGAACAAGAATTTGCTATACGTACTCGTCGTCCGTAAGACGCATATCGGACAGGGAATGGGGGCCGTCGGGGAGAAATGCTCGCTTCAGTTGCCGGTACGCACCTAGCTCGCGGCGGCCTCAGCATCCTTTTCGACCAACACCTGATTGACCACATCCAGGAAAGCCTGCACGAGCCGCGCGGCTTTACGCTCGGCGAGGCAGGCGACATGCGCGTGAGTCAACACCTGCTCGCCCTGGATCATCAGCTTGCGCAGTCGCGAGTCGTCGACATGCTCGCGTTCCGACACCGCCGCTATCCCGAGCCCAAAGATGACCGCTTCGCGCACGGCCTCCCGGCTTCCCACTTCCAGCGCAAAGTTTGGCTCGATGCCGTGCTGGCGTAGAGCGTCTTCCAGCGCCTTGCGTGTCGTGGAGCCCGGCTCGCGCATGATCATGGGTTCGTCACGAAGTTCTTCCAGACGGACGCTGCGTCGGCGCGCCAGCCGATGCTTCGCCGGCACGATGATGACTAACGGGTGCTGACGATAGGGCACGTAATGAAGCAGGGGGTTTTCGCCGTATTGCGCCAGCACGGCGACATCCGTTTCATACGACAACAGGCCGCGAACGGTTTCCTCCGAGTTGCCGAGCCGGATCGATACACGCAATCCCGGGTACCGAAGATGAAACGCCGCGACGATTTCCATTGCGTGGAGTGGGCCAACGGCGCCCACGTGGATGATCCCGGTGCTCAGGCCCGCCGATTCCTTTAGAAAGTCGATGGCCTCCTGCTCGTTACCGAACATCCGCTGGGCAATCGCGAACAGGGTTTCCCCGGCCGCCGTCAGCATGATCCGACGGCCGCTGCGATGAAACAGCTCCACCCCGTAGCTTTCCTCCAGATCTCGCACCTGCGTTGTGACAGTCGGCTGGCTGACGTGCAGCGCCCGCGCGGCGGCCGTCACGCTGCCGTGCTTGCCGACGGCATAAAACGATCGCAATTGAGTGAGTCGCATAGATTGGTTGAATACATCGACAGAAATATTTGTATTTTTACTATACATCGATATTTCCCATAATTCATCCGTAACGACAGTCCACAAAACGAGGGGAGACGATGAACGGTGTCTTTTGGAATCCTGTAGAGGTGAATTTCGGTCCCGGCTGCATCGCGCGGCTACCGGAGATTCTCAACGGCCGCCGCGCCGTGGTCGTGACGTTCGCTGAGGCGGCACAGATCGGGCTCGTGAAACGGGTGCGCGAGTTGTGCGGCGACAGCGTGGTCGCGGTGATCGACGATGTCCAGCCGAATCCGGACGTGACCCATCTCGCCGGGCTGTACCGCGATTTCTGGCAAAAGCACGAGGATTGCCCGGTCGTTGTCGCGATCGGAGGCGGCAGCGTGCTCGACACGGCGAAAGCGCTGATGGTCGGAACGCAGAGCGGCGACTTCGCCGAACTGCTGGCCTTGCTCGACACGGGCAAGCCGTTCACCCCGCCGCGCGTGAAGTCGCTGATCACGGTGCCGACTACCGCAGGCACCGGCAGCGAAGTGACACCGTGGGCGACGATCTGGGATCGCACGATCAAGCAGCGCAAGTATTCGTTGCAGCTCCCGCAGACGTGGCCGGAAGCCGCGATCGTCGATCCGGATCTCACGCTGTCGCTGCCGCACTCGGTCACGGTGCAGAGTGGTCTCGATGCGCTATCGCACGCGCTCGAAGCCATCTGGAACGTCAATGCGAACCCGATCTCCGATGAATTCGCCGTGTCCGCCGCGCGCGACATGCTGGCCACGCTGCCGGCGCTCGTCGGGAATCTGCAGGACCGGACGCTACGCGAACAGGCTTCGCTGGCGGCACTCAAAGCCGGGCTCGCCTTCTCGAATACGAAGACCGCATTGGCTCATTCCATTTCGTATGAGATGACGATTCATCACGGTCTGCCTCATGGCATCGCGTGTTCGTTCACGCTGCCCATGGTGCTGGATCTCGCGCTTGGAAAAAGCGCTGCGCGCGACGCCGTGCTCGCGAAAGTCTTTCCGTGTCCACTGGCCAACGCGCGGGACTACCTGACCGATTTCCTCGAAGCGCTGGGTGTGCAAACGTCGTTCTCGAGCTACGGCGTCAGTGTCGAGGAATCGGACAAGATGATTGCGCACGCACTCAGTGGGCCACGCGGACGTAATTTCATCGCCGCGGCAGCCTGAAGTTTTCGCAGCAGCGAGGCAAAGGGAATCAGCATCACGGGACGGTGGTAGAGGAGGAAAAGAGACATCCGGTTTCGCACCGGCGTATCTTGCAGCACAACAAAAGCCGCATGAACGGCAAGTGCCGAGGCAGCGGACGTCACACGACGTCACGGGCCCGGCAACTATCAGGAGACAAGCAATGGAAGCAGTGGATATTGCAGGAGGCCCGGCAGTCAACGTCGACGCCAGGTCTGTGAAGTCGGTTGCCCTCGCCAGTCTGATCGGCACGACCGTCGAATGGTATGACTTTTTCCTCTACGGCACGATCACCGGGCTCGTATTCGACAAGCTTTTCTTTCCGACGGGGAACGCCTTCGTTTCCACCATGCTGGCCTACACGGTGTACGCGGTCGGCTTTGTCACCCGGCCGCTCGGCGGTGTGATCTTCGGCCATTTCGGCGACCGGTTCGGACGCAAGCCATTGCTGGTGCTCACGCTTTCCATCATGGGCGTGTCCACGTTTCTGATTGGGATCCTGCCAACCTATGCGTCGATCGGCATCTGGGCGCCGGCCTGTTTGCTCCTGTTGCGATTGCTGCAGGGCATTGGTCTTGGCGGCGAGTGGGGCGGTGCAGTGCTGATGGCCTTCGAGTATGCGCCTCGCAAACACCGCGGCCTGTATGCGTCATATCCGCAAATCGGGCTCGCAATCGGTTTGTGCCTGAGCAGCGGCGCGGTGGCCGCACTGACGACCTGGCTCACGCCCGAGGCTTTCCTGCAATGGGGATGGCGGGCCGCCTTCATGGCCAGCATCCTGCTCGTTGCCGTGGGCATGTTTATCCGCTTGCGCATCGTCGAGACGCCCGCGTTCACGAAGATTCGCGATACGCATGCGGTCGCGAAAGTACCGGCGCGCGAGGTATTCACCGACTACCGCGGCAATGTGCTACTGGGCTGGGGCGCGCGCTATATCGACGGTGTGATTTTCAACACGTATGCGGTGTTCTCGCTGAGCTACCTGATCGGCATCCACCACTATGCGAAGTCGGCGATCCTCGTGGCCGTGACGCTTGCCGCTTTTGTGCTGATGTTCATGATTCCG
>NZ_DASRSY010000167.1:0-3099 GCF_035656215.1 Paraburkholderia sp. | reverse complement strand
CCACGACCGGCGCGACGATGCCGGCGGTCGTGGTGGTCGCAACCGTCGCGGAACCGGTGGCCTGCCGCAGCGCGACGGCAATCAGCCACGCCAGCAGAATCAGCGGCATGTGCGCGCCAATGGCGATCTTGCCGATGGTCGTGCTAATGCCGGCCACCACGAGCGCCTGCTTGAGGCCACCGCCTGCGCCGATGGTCAGCAGCAGCGCGGCGATCGGCGGCAAGCTCTTGCGCAGAATGCCGCCGACCCGGTCGCGCGCCATACCACGCGACCAGCCCAGCGCCACCACCGCAAACAGCACGGTGAGGCCGAGCGCGACCAACGGCTCACCCAGAAAATTGAGTGCGTTGAAGAGGAAAGTCTCTGGCTGAAGCAGAAGTTTGGCGACCGTGCGGCCCAGCATCAACACGACCGGCAACAGGATCGTGATGAGCGAGATCGCGAAACCCGGCGGCTCACCGGTGTCCTGTTGCGCGGTGAAAAGCTTGCCCATTTCTTCCGGCTCGACCACGTGCATCCGTTTCGACAACCAGATGCCGTAAACCGGGCCCGCGAGAATGACCGCCGGAATCGCGACGATCAGGCCGAGACCTAGCGTCAGGCCGAGGTCGGCATGCAACGCGCTCACCGCGATCAGCGGACCCGGATGCGGCGGCAGCAGCGCATGCAGCGTGGTCATGCCCGCGAGCGCGGGAATCGCGATACGCAGAATCGGCTGCTGCGATCGGCGCGCCATCACGAAGATGATCGGCACCATCATCACCAGACCGACTTCAAAGAAAAGCGGTAAGCCGACGATGATCGCCACCAGCGCCATCATCCACGGCAGCGTGCGTGGCGTGGAATGTTTGAGGATGGTCGAGACAAGCCGGTCGGCGGCGCCCGATTCCGCCATTAGCGCACCGAGCATCGCGCCGAGCGCAATGATGATGCCGACGTCGCCGAGCAACCCACCAGCGCCTTTGCTGAATGCGCTGGCTACCGCTTCCAGCGGCAGTCCAGCAGAAAAACCCGCCGCAAACGTGCCGACCAGAATCGACAGAAACGGCGCGAGCTTCAGCACGCTGATAAAAATGATGATCAGTGCGAGCCCGAGCACGCACGACAAAATCAGTTGAGTGTCGTGGGATGACCACGGCGCGAGTGTTGTCGTCAGATGCACGATGTCCCTTTTCCAGTTGACGCAACCGCGACAGCGCGCGGATGACGGATTGTAGCGGGGCACGACGGCTTGACGCTGCCAGGCGCGCAGAGAGGGACCGCCGACGTGTTCCGTACCTTCCGGCGTGATTTGCTTATGCGAATTTATCGGTTCGTCCAGGCTTGCAGACGAATTATCGTCGGAGCCAACCGGTCCGTTTTGCGTCCGTCTTTTTATCGAGCACTTTTATGTCCCGTCATCCGCTGATCAACCGCCGCGCGTTTATCGCTAGCATGGGCGCTTCGCTGGCCGCCGCGGCGTTGCCTGTTGTCTCCACATCAGTCTTCGCCGCAGATACGCACACGAGGGAATTTCGCATCGGCTATCAGAAAGCGGCCAGTACGCTCGTGTTGTTGAAGGCGCACGGCACACTCGAAAAGCGGCTCGCGCCGCTTGGCATCACGGTCAAGTGGACAGAATTTCCCGCCGGGCCGCAGTTGCTCGAAGGATTGAACGTCGGCGCGATCGACTTCGGCTATGTCGGCGAGGCGCCGCCGGTGTTCGCGCAGGCAGCCGGCGCGAACTTCGTCTACACCGCTTATGAAATTCCGACGCCGCATGCCGAAGGCATCCTCGTGCGTCAGGACGCACCGATCAAAACGCTGGCCGATCTGAAGGGCAAAAAGATCGCGCTCAACAAAGGCTCGGACGTTCACTGGTTTCTGGTCGCCGCATTGCAGAAGAGCGGCGTGAAATACAGCGACATCCAACCCGTTTTTCTCGCACCCGCCGATGCGCGTGCGGCCTTCGAACGTGGTGCGATCGACGCATGGGCGATCTGGGATCCGTTCCTCGAAGCGGCAAAACGCCAGTCAAATGCCCGCTTGCTCGCCGACGCCGAAGGGATCGTGAGTCACCATCAGTTCTTCCTGAGCGCGCGACCGTTTGCGCAGCAAAACGGCGACGTACTCGCGATCATGATGGACGAGGTAAGTAAAGAAGGGACGTGGGTACGCGGCCACTACAGCGAAGCAGCCGCGCAGCTCGCACCGATCCAGGGACTGGACGCTGGCGTGATCGAAGCGGGCTTGCGGCACTACGCGCACATCTACAAGCCCATCGACGCGAATGTACTTGCAGAACAACAACGTATTGCCGACACATTCAGCGAACTGCGCATCATCCCGACAAAGATCGTGACGAAGGACGCTGCATTGCCGCCCAAGGCCTAGGTTACTTAGGCCGTGTTGTTCGACGGCCTAGGCGAATAGCGCTTCGACATTTTCCGGCGGACGGCCAATCACGGCTCGCCCGTTTCGCACGACGATCGGTCGTTGCAGGAGAATGGGGTGCTTTGCCAATGCTTCGTATAACTGAGCGTCGCTTAACGTGGCGTCGGAGAGCTCGAGCGCTTTGTATTCGGCTTCGGTGTCGCGGATCATCTCGCGCACTGTGCAACCTAGCTGCGCGTTGAGTTGTTTTAACTGCGCGACCGTGAGCGGCTGCTTCAGGTATTCGACGATTTCCGTTGCTTCGTTTGCGCTGTTGTAGGTGGAGACGATCAGGTCGCAAGTAGCTCGCGATTTTGAACAGCGGGGGTTGTGGTAGATGCTGATCATGGGTGTTTAGATGGGCGTTGCTTGTGTTGGGTTGCGGGGAGTCTTGCAGGGATTTTAGCGGGTGCCGCGAGTCGGGTGGGTGATGAGCGACGCGGCGCGATCGGGTTTTGTTTGGTCGGGAAAAGGGCTTTGTTTGTTAGTGATGGTGTCGTTCGGTTTATGCGCATAAAGCGCCGGCTGGAGGTTGTCATTACGTACTTTAGGGCGACATGTTCGGCTCTTGGAGGACGTTTCGATTCGTATTGGGTGGGCTTGCCTCTGAATGCATGAACGCGGTGCGCCTTCGTCCCAGTCCCAGTCCCAGTCCCAGTCCCAGTCCCAGTCCCAGTCCCAGTCCCA
>NZ_DASRSY010000166.1:0-2169 GCF_035656215.1 Paraburkholderia sp. | reverse complement strand
TCTGCTCGAACCCGGCGACACGGTCCTGATCGACGATCCGTGCTACTTCAACTTCCAGGCGTTACTGCGCGCGCATCGTGTCCGCATCGTCGGTGTGCCTTATACGCCGTCCGGCCCCGATCTGGCGGCATTCGAGCGGGCGCTGATCGAGCACCGCCCGCGGCTCTACGTGACCAATTCCGCGATCCACAATCCGACCGGCGCCACGCTTGCACCGGCCATTGCGCATCGGTTGCTGAAACTGGCGGGTGAGCACAATCTGCTGATCGTCGAGGACGATATCTTCGCCGACTTCGAAGACGAACCCGCGCCGCGTCTTGCGGCGTTCGACGGTCTCGCGCGGGTGGTCTCGATCGGCAGCTTTTCGAAGACCTTGTCCGCGGCCGTACGCTGCGGTTATATCGCGGCGCGCAGCGAATGGATTGAGCCGCTGATCGATCTGAAGCTGGCCACCTCGTTCGGCAACGGCCAGCTCGCGGCGAGCGTCGTACACCGCTTGCTGGTGGATGGCACCTACCGGCGGCATCTGGAATCGATGCGCGCGAAGCTCGCGGACGCCATGGGCGAGACGATCAGGCGGCTGGGTTATGCCGGCCTTGAAGTGTGGACGCGGCCACGTGCCGGCATATTTGTGTGGGCGCGCCTGCCGGATGCGCTCGACGCCGCCGATATCGCGCGTCACGCGTTAGCCGAGAGTGTGGTGTTCGCGCCGGGCAATGTGTTCAGCGCGTCGCATTCGGCGGCCGGCTTCCTGCGCTTTAACGTGTCGCAATGCAACCGGCCGAAGGTGTACGAGGCGCTGCAACGGGCGATGGATGTGTCGGCCGCATCGACGGAGCGCGTCTGAGCGCGCGCTCCTTGCCCCGCGAGCTTACTTGCACAGCAACAGCAGACGCTCCTGATCCGTGCAGGCGGAGCGCGGTTTCTGCGCGGCTTGCGCCGCCGTCGCGCTGATCGCCGCACTCTTGTTCGCGAAGCACGCGCGCAAATGTTTCTCCACCGGGCCGTAGTATTTCCAGCCACGCACGAGAGGCGGCAATTCGAGTTTCACCTGCTTCCACTTCGGATGCCCATGCTCCTGCAGATTGTCGAAGTTGGCGCAGAGCGAGTCCGCAAAGTGATTCAGATTGCCGACGGTATCGCGCAGACCGTAATCGTAAGTGACGAGAAAGGCTTTGACCGTTAGCGTGGGGACATCTTCCTTCAGCCAGTTCGGATAGCTGGTCGCGCGAAGCGTCGTGGGGAAATACGTCTGCTTCGCACGGGCGGTTTCGGGCGCGTTGGGATCAACCCGCAATGGGCGGATCTGTTGCAGCAACTCGGGGTTCATGTCGTTGAACAGTTTCGCCGGTTGCCCGACCACGATGATCGCAACGTCCACCTTCTTGACGATCAATGCGGCCAGCGCGTCTTCGTTGCTCAGGTGCTGGACGTTCTGCTCGGGAATCGCCTGTCCGAACATCAGGTGATAGAGGGTCGTGGCCGTTTGAGCAGTGCCGCTGCCGAGCAGTCCCACGCTAATGCTCTTGTCCTTGATGTCGGCGAAGGTTTTCATCGGCGAATCCGCGCGCACCACGACGTTAATTTCCTCGTCGTAGAGCGGCATGATGAGCCGTAGCGGCCGGATCGCCGTGCCTGCATCGGTATTGCCCGCGTTGGCCATGTCGATGTAGGCCTGATACACGTCGGATTGCACCAGCGCGAGCTTCACGCCCGGCTCGAAGCGCATACGCTGCACGTTTTCAGCGGAACCTTTCGACGCCATCACTTCCAGGTCGATGCCCGCCGGCTGTGCCACCCATTTCGACAGATCCTGACCAAACTGAATATAGGTGCCCCGTTCCGGACCAGTGACGATCTTGTAGTGCGCAGGCTCCGCGCAAACAAACGAAGACATGACCATCAGCGCCAGCCCGAGCCATCCCGCCAGAAGTTTCTTCAGCATGGTCTATCTACCTATCGGTCAGGGTTGAACGGCCTCTCGCGTCGGCGCGCGCGAAGTATCCGTGAGCCGGCTTGCCGTCTCATGTTCAATGCGTTGCGTGTGCCATGTCCGTCTGTTGCCGCTCAGAGGGCACGTGATCGCCAATGCCATCGGGCGTGCCATGATTCAGTCCGTCTGTCGTGCAAACGGCTATGAAATTCGGTATCCAATCGATTTATCCATAA
>NZ_DASRSY010000165.1:0-2052 GCF_035656215.1 Paraburkholderia sp. | reverse complement strand
ACGGATCGTCCGGTTTCAGCACGCCGAGCCGCACACCCTCGGTGACCGCATCGGCAATGACGTTGAGCGTGGGCGACTGGCGCGCGCGGAAGTCCTCGGGAAAGCGTCGCGCATCGTCACGCCGCACCGAGAACGCATGGTCGAACAGGTGCGGATGCTCCAGCGCGTAATCCAGATACGGGTCAAGCAGCGCGAGCAGGCGCTTGAGGATGTCCGGATGCGTCGCGCGTGCTTCCCATTCATGCGCGACCGTGTTGAAGCTGTCGTCGGAGAGCCGCTTCAGCAACGCCTCGCGATTCGGAAAGTGCCGGTAGATCGCCATCGGCGTAATGCCAACGGCGTCCGCGACGCGACGCATGCTTACGGCGTCGGCGCCCTCACGGTCGAACAGCTTGTGGGCTGCGCGCAGGATCTTTTCTGGCGTGGTGAGTTTCTTCATGTATACAGTGTATACATAAGATTTTCGCAACGTCAATATCGGAGAGCGTTGAGCAAGATCAACCAGCCGTGCACCCTCAAGTCGTCATTCCGGCGCAGGCCGGAATCGCGTTTGCTTCTCTATTCATCGCTGATGGATGACTCGCTTCGCCTGTGATGAAGCGATGACCAGCTTCGCTGTTGAAAAACTCTTCCGGCCTGCGCCGGAATGACGAGCGGGTGTCATGTGGAACATATGTCTTGTAGAGCAAGTGCCGTGTGGAGCAAGTGTTACGCAGCGAATCCGCGATCTATGTTGGACCGAAGAACAGATCGCCTCGTGCGACACGGTCTTCCATCGCCAGCAGGAAACGCTTCGTCGGCAGGCCGCCGCCGAAGCCAGTGAGGCTGCCGTCGGCACCGATCACCCGATGGCACGGCAGCACGATCGGCAACGGGTTGCGCCCGTTCGCGGCGCCCACCGCGCGCACCGCCTGCGGCTGATCGATGCGCCGCGCCAGTTCGCCATAGCTGATCGTGACGCCGTACGGAATGCGGCCGAGTTCGTTCCACACCGCCAGCTGGAACGGCGTGCCGAGCGGATGCAGCGGCAGCTCGAAGTGCTGCCGTTCGCCGGCGAAATATTCCTCCAGCTGCACGCGCGCAAACGCGAGTGGTTCCGCGGCGCGGATCCAGCTTGGCGAGGCCTTCTTCGGATGACGTTCGCGCTCGAACCAGATCCCGCGCAGGCCATAGCTGTCTGCGACCAAGCGCAGCGTGCCGACCGGGCTGCTTATCTCGTCGAAGTAAATCGTGTCGGGCGTAGTAGTCATGCAAGCGCTTCCGGTTTTCTGCGATGTGATGCACGTGGCGGCGGCAACGCGTCGGTAGCGCCGCGCCACAGATGGATCACTGCATACGCACGCCACGGTCGCCATGTGTCCGCCCGCAGCGTCAGCGCTTTCGTGCTGAGTGGTGTCGCGTCGGTGGTGGCTTCGCGGCGCAGGATCAGATCCGCTGCCGGGAACGCATCCGGGTCGCTCAGCGCGCGCATCGCCATGTAATGCGCCGTCCACTCGCCGATGCCGGGAAGCGCGACCCAGCGCGCCACGAATTCATCGAGCGATTGTTCCGCACGAAAATCCACGCGGCCATCCAGCAGTGCCTGTGCCATGCCGCTGATGGTTGCGGCGCGGGTCGTGGTCAGGCCGATCTCGCGCAGGTCCGCCTGCGCGAGTGCAGGCGGTGTCGGAAACAACCGTTCCAGTCCTGCCATCGGCGCCGTCGGCAGCGCTTCGCCCCAGCGCTGCACGATACGCGTCGCCAGTGTGCGCGCCGCCGCCACGCTGATCTGCTGACCGAGGATCGCGCGCACCGCGATCTCGAAGCCGTCCCAGCCGCCGGGCAGGCGCAGGCCAGGATGACGCGCGAGCAACGGGCCGAGGATCGCATCGTGGCGGAACGTGTCCGCGATCGCCTGCGGATTCGCATCCAGGTCGAACATCCGCCGCAATGTCGTCACCACGCCGAGCAGTTGCGTCGGCTGCGGGCAATGCAACTGCAGTTGCAGTGCATGTTCGCCGCCCGGCCACAGTGGGTCAGCAAGCCGATCAGGTTGCTCTGTGTTCCCGATGG
>NZ_DASRSY010000164.1:0-4239 GCF_035656215.1 Paraburkholderia sp. | reverse complement strand
CCGTTCCTCGACTCTATCGACCCGCTCATCGCGCTATTTCAGGTAGGCTATCGCAACCGTTTTCATCATCCGAACGCGGGTGTGTTCGAACGTTACAAGGCACGGCACATCGAGCTTGCGCGCAGCGATGCGGACGGCGCGGCGCGGGTCGACGTCAGCCCGGGTTTGAGCCCAGGTCTCGATCCGAACGCCGGACCCGAGGGAAGCCCGGGAGTCAGCGCGGGGTTGAACGGCGCCGCGCTGACGCTCGAGCGCTATCGCGACACGCAGCACCGCTACTGGATGGATCGCTGATAGATTGCCGGCCGCACAGATAGAACAAATGCGCCGCTGGGCTCGGAGCCTGCACGAAAAGCCAGGCCCAAAGCCCGAGCGCTAAAACAGAACGGAGATAGTCGCAGTTGAAAAACATCATCCACTTCTCGCATGCGAACGGTTTCCCGGCGTCGACGTACCGGACGATCTTCGCCGAACTCGCCGACGACTACGAATTGCGCTCCATCGAGCGCATCGGCCACGACGCGCGTTATCCGGTCACGCAGGATTGGCCGCATCTGGTCGAGCAGTTGCTCGACGACGTCGGTCGTACCTACGAACGGCCGGTATGGCTGGTCGGCCATTCGCTGGGCGGCTATCTGTCGCTGATGGCCGCGTTGAAAAAGCCGCAGTGGGTAAAAGGCGTGGTGATGCTCGATTCGCCTGTGATCGCCGGCTGGCGCAGCAGCATGCTGCGGGTGTCACAATGGACCGGACTCGACGAGCGGCTTTCGCCCGCGGCCGCTACCCGCGCGCGCCGCACGCAATGGGCTAGCCGCGACGAGGCGTGGCGGCACTTTCATTCGAAGCCGGCGTTCGCGCGTTGGGACGAGCGGATGCTGTCCGATTACATCGACTTCGGCATTCCGCAGAGCTCGCCCGACGGCGGCCGGTCGCTCGCTTTCGACCGGCGCACGGAGTATCAGATATATAAGACCTTGCCCCATACGCTTGGGCCGCGTCTTGCGCGCGGTGCCCCGGTGCCGGTGGGGTTCATCGCCGGCACGCATTCCAGGGAGGTGCGCCAGGCGGGTCTGGACGCCACTCGCCGCGCGACGGGCGGTCATGTGGAATGGATCGAAGGCAGCCATCTGTATCCAATGGAAAAACCGCTTGAAACTGCGCGCGCAGTGCAGCGGATGCTGCGCGAACTGGAGCGGGGGGCTTAAAGCCCATGCGCTTCGCCTCGCGCGAGTGCATCGGCGGTGGCACGCTTGTAGGTGGCCCCCGCGCGGGCAGCGGTGGCGGCGCGGCCTGCTAATGCGGTTGGGCGCCGCCGCGAAAACAGTGCATGATCGGCGCACGGCGATTGCCGCCGCCATAGCATCGGTGCATGCAGATGTCGCTCGGATTTTGCTGGGTTGAGACCTGCTTTACGGTATAATCCGTTTTTCCCGCGAGCATCCAGCGATGACCAAATATGTTTTCGTCACCGGCGGCGTAGTATCTTCCCTCGGCAAGGGTATTGCCGCCGCTTCCCTCGCCGCGATCCTCGAATCGCGCGGTCTTAGAGTCACCCTCCTCAAGCTCGATCCCTACATCAACGTCGACCCCGGCACGATGAGCCCGTTTCAACACGGCGAAGTGTTCGTAACGGAAGACGGAGCGGAGACTGACCTCGATCTCGGCCACTATGAGCGCTTCATCAGCACGAAGATGCGCAAGGCCAACAACTTCACCACAGGCCAGATTTACGAATCGGTTATCCGCAAGGAACGCCGCGGCGATTATCTCGGCAAGACGGTGCAGGTCATTCCGCACATTACCAACGAAATCCAGGCGTTCATCGAACGCGGCGCAGCTTCTGCGACGTGTGGTGAGCCGGATGTCGCGATCGTCGAAGTGGGCGGCACCGTGGGCGACATCGAATCGCTGCCGTTCCTTGAGGCCGCGCGTCAGATGAGCCTGCGCATGGGCCGCAACAGCGCGTGCTTCGTGCACCTCACGCTGGTGCCCTGGGTCGCCACCGCAGGCGAGCTGAAAACCAAGCCCACGCAACACAGCGTGCAGAAGCTGCGCGAAATCGGTATCTCGCCGCACGTTCTGCTGTGCCGCGCCGACCGCCCGATTCCGGACGACGAGCGCGCGAAGATTTCGATGTTCTCGAACGTGCCCGAAGACGCGGTGATTTCCGTGTGGGACGCCGACAGCATCTACAAGATTCCGCAGATGCTGCACGACCAGGGTCTGGACGCGATCATCTGCGAAGAGCTCAAGCTCACGCCGAAGTCGGCCGATCTGTCGATGTGGTCGAACCTCGTCGAGAAGCTCGAACACCCGCAGCACGAAGTCACGATCGGCATGGTCGGCAAGTATGTCGATCTGACCGAGTCGTACAAGTCGCTGATCGAAGCGTTGCGCCATGCGTCGATGCATACGTCGACCAAGGTCAACATCCAGTACATCGATTCGGAAGAAGTTGAGACGCAAGGCGTCGAAAGCCTCAAGCATCTCGATGCGGTGCTCGTGCCGGGTGGCTTCGGCCGTCGTGGCACCGAAGGCAAGATTGCCGCGATCCGCTATGCGCGTGAAGCGAAGGTGCCGTATCTGGGCATCTGCCTCGGCATGCAGCTGGCCGTGATCGAATTTGCCCGCGACGTGGTCGGCCTGAAGAATGCGAACAGCACCGAGTTCGATCAGGAAACCGAGAACCGCGTGGTTGCACTGATCACCGAGTGGTACGACCGCGAAGGCAAGGTCGAGAAGCGCACCGAAGAGTCGGATCTGGGCGGCACGATGCGCCTCGGTTCGCAACGTTGCCCGATCAAGCCCGGCACGATGGCCGAAGAGATCTATGGCAAGGACGTGAACGAACGCCATCGCCACCGTTATGAAGTCAATAACCGCTTCGTGCCCCAGCTCGAAGCTGGCGGGCTTATCATCAGCGCCCGTACCCCGAGTGAAGATCTGCCGGAGATGATGGAATTGCCGCGCAGCATGCACCCGTGGTTCGTCGGCGTGCAGTTCCACCCGGAATTCACGTCCACGCCGCGTGACGGCCACCCGCTGTTCAAGTCGTTCGTCGAAGCGGCGCTTGCACATCAACAGTCGCACGCGGTGAATGAAGTTGGGGAGAAAGCATGAAACTGGGCGATTTCGAAATCGGGCTCGACAAGCCGTTTTTCCTGATCGCAGGCACCTGTGTCGTCGAATCCGAACAGATGACGATCGACACGGCAGGCCGGCTGAAGGAAATCTGCGCGAAGCTGAACATTCCGTTCATCTACAAATCGTCGTACGACAAGGCCAACCGCAGCAGCGGCAAGTCGTTCCGCGGTCTGGGCATGGACGAAGGTTTGCGCATCCTGTCGGAAGTGAAGCGTCAGCTCGGTTTGCCGGTACTGACCGATGTGCATGCCGAGCACGAGATCGAGCAGGTTGCGTCGGTGGTCGACGTCCTGCAAACGCCTGCTTTTCTGTGCCGTCAAACCGACTTCATCCATGCTTGCGCGCGTTCGGGCAAACCGGTCAACATCAAGAAAGGCCAGTTTCTCGCACCGCACGACATGAAGAATGTGATCGACAAGGCGCGTGATGCAGCGCGTGAAGCAGGTCTCTCGGAAGACCGTTTCATGGCGTGCGAACGCGGCGTGTCGTTCGGCTATAACAACCTCGTGTCGGACATGCGATCGCTTGCGATCATGCGCGAAACCAACGCGCCGGTCGTGTTCGACGCCACCCACTCGGTGCAGTTGCCGGGCGGGCAGGGCACGAGCTCGGGCGGTCAGCGCGAATTCGTGCCGGTGCTGGCGCGTGCCGCAGTGGCGACGGGTGTGGCGGGTCTCTTCATGGAAACCCATCCGAAGCCTTCGGAAGCCAAGTCGGACGGCCCGAACGCGGTGCCGTTGCATCGTATGGCCGATCTGCTCGAAACGCTTGTTACGCTGGATCAGGCCGTCAAGCGCGCGCCGTTCCTCGAAAGCGATTTCAACTGATTCAGGCATTCGCGGCGTGTCACGATCGGGCTGCACAATGGGCTCGGTCGGCATGCGGCGAATGCACGCAATGGTCGTCGAAAGCATCAGGGCGCGTGGTGTGCTGGGGAGACCGGTCCTCTGCATGGGACCGGAGCGCGCTGCGTGGGACCGGAGTAAGTGCTGAAGCACTAACTCCGGATCGACACAGTTTCACAGTAAAGAATTCAACGTCATTTCTTGAGGAAACCATGAGTGCTATCGTAGATATCATCGGTCGAGAGATTCT
>NZ_DASRSY010000163.1:0-21651 GCF_035656215.1 Paraburkholderia sp. | reverse complement strand
TGGGTCGATAGACCCGCTTACAAGGCCCTCAGGGCAAGAAAATCGAACCAATCGCGTCGCTGATCTCGCATTCCAAAATTCAGCAGCAAACCGTCGGCGAAAACGGCGACTTCTTCAGCGTAGCCTTAGCCTCGGCAGCATGGCGATCCTCAACGTGGCCGTGAGTTTCGCGCTCGCCTTCTACATGGCGGTGAAATCGCGCGACTTGCGGCGCAACGCGGTGCGCTCGCTGCGTGGCGCGATCTGGCAACGGGTATTCCGGCATCCGCTGGAACTGGTATGGCCGGCCAAAACGGCGCCTCAGGGCAAGTGAAGCCCGCGGCGCGGCGGCCGCCTTGCTTCCACGTCCTGCCAGGCTGTGGGGATGGTGGTACGGGGCGATGGTACGGGGGCGGTGGGGCGGCCCGCGCTCGATACTCGGCCCCGAGGGGGCAGCACGAGCCGGCCGACGGCAGCCCCAAGCGCCTGCTGCCGCCTCCCTGACCGGCATCGCCACGGGATCGTAGATGGGCCGCGCCCCCGACCGCGTACAATAGCGCCTTATCTAACGCCTTCCGGCAACCTCAATGTCCTTCGATTTCTTCCTTCCCTGTCCGCGCGGTCTTGAAGCCTCGCTCGCCACCGAGCTCGCCGAAATTGCCGCGAAGCACCTGAACGGCGCGCCGTTCACAGCCGGCGCGCAAGTGCCCGGCGGCGTGCATTTCCGCGGCGGCTGGGCCGCCGGCATGGCCGCCAACCTGCATTCGCGTCTCGCGAGCCGCGTGATGCTGAAAATCGCGCATCGGCCATATCGCAGCGAGCAGGACATCTACGCGCTCGCGCTCGAACAGCGTTGGGAGCAGTGGTTCTCGGCGAACGAAACGCTGCGGGTGGACGTCACCGCGATCAAGTCGCCGCTGCGCAGCCTCGAATTCACCACGCTGCGTGTCAAGGACGCAATCTGCGACCGTCTGCGTGAAGTAAGCGGCGCGCGTCCGAGCATCGACACCGCCATGCCCGACGTGCGCGTGTTCGCGTTCCTCACCGCCACCGATTGCACGCTCTACCTCGACACCTCCGGCGATCCGCTCTTCAAGCGCGGCTGGCGCCTCGACAAGGGTGCGGCACCGCTGCGCGAGAACCTCGCGGCAGGCATCCTGCGTCTGACCGGCTGGACCGCCGGCACGCCGCTATACGACCCGATGTGCGGTAGTGGCACCTTCCTCGCGGAAGCCGCGCAAGTGGCGCTGAATATCGCACCGGGCGCAGAACGCAGCTTCGGCTTCGAGAAGCTCAAGCAATTCGAAGCCAAGACCTGGCAAACGCTGAAAGCCGCCGCGCTCGACGCAAAGCACGCCGCACGCAATTCGCGCGCTGATCTGCAGATATTCGGCAGCGATATTTCCGGCGACATGCTCGACAAGGCGCGTGCGAACTTCCAGCGCGCCGGTTTGCCGTCGATCCCGCTCAAGCAGGTCGATGCGCGCGGAATGACAGCGCCGTCTGCTAATGCGGGCATCCTGGTCGCCAATCCGCCGTACGGCGAGCGGATCGAAGTGCGCGGCCGCAACGCGCGGGGCGAAATCCGCGAAGGCCGCGCCACGCGTGAAGGCCGCGACGACGAGAGCTTCCACCGGGCTCAGGAAGAAGCGCCAGACAGCGAATTTTTCCAGTCACTCGGCGATGCGCTGAAGCAGCGCTTCACCGGCTGGCACGCGTTCATCCTGACGTCGGATCGCAAACTGCCGGGCCAGTTGCGCCTGCGCGAATCGACCAAGACGCCGCTCTTCAACGGCGCGCTCGAATGCCGGCTGTTCCGCTTCGACCTGATCGCGGGCAGCGTTCGTCAGCGGCCGCAGAACAACGACACGCCAGCAGCTTAAGCCAGCGCAGAGCAGCATCGAAAAAACCGCGGATCCAGGTCCGCGGTTTTTTTTCACCGGCGCCCGTGCGCACCCATCCCCCGCCACACCCTTTTCCCCCATCCGCCAACCCCTACTGACACTACGCTGTCAGTAGCCCCCACGCACACTCCTTCTCACGCCATCCGGCGCTTTGCACGGCTTACCGCCATCCACAGGAGAGTGTCATGTCCGCATCATCCAAAGTTGTTGCATGGTTCGAGATCCCGTCCGTCGATTTCGAACGCGCTGTCCGCTTTTACGAAACCGCGCTCGACGTCAAACTGAATCGTCAGGAAGTCGGCGGCCAGCCCATCGCTATCTTCGGCTACGAGGAACCGACCACCGGTGGCGCGATCGTCCATAGCCCGTCGATGAAGCCGACCAACGACGGCGTGCTCGTCTATCTGAACGCGCAGCCCAACGTGGACGCTGTGCTTGCCCGCGTCGAACAGGCCGGCGGCAAGACCGATGGTCCGGTGATCAAGCTGCCGCAAGACATCGGCTACATCGCGTTCTTTACCGACACGGAAGGCAACCGCCTCGGCCTGCACTCGCGGACCAACGGTTAACGCGCGACGCGGCGTACAAGCGCGGCGGCCGGGCGGCACCGCGCGGAACGCTGACCGGAGCACGGCATGCGGCGCTATCATCGCGGGACTGTCCCCGTCCTTTTCTACAAGACGCCCACGATGACGCGCCGCGCCGACCGCCTGTTCCAGATCGCCGAACTGTTACGCGGACGGCGTCTGACCACCGCGCAACAACTCGCCGACTGGCTGAATATCTCCCTGCGCACCGTCTATCGCGACGTGCGCGATCTGCAACTATCAGGCGTGCCAATCGAAGGCGAAGCAGGCATCGGCTATCGGTTGAGCCGTTCGGCGAGCCTGCCGCCGCTCACTTTCACCGCCGATGAACTGGCCGCGCTCGCAGCGGGCGCGCGGATGCTCGAATCGTGGGGCGGCGCCGGCTTCGCGAGCGGCGCGCGCGGTGCGTTGGCGAAGATCGCGTCGGCGATGCCCGCCGACAAGCGCGCAACGCTCGAACGTCTGGCGATCTTCGCGCCGTCGTTTCACATCAAGGCGGATTTTTCGGTGAAGGTGGACGCGCTGCATCGGGCGATCGACGCGCGTCAGGTGGTGAGCTTTGCCTATACCGATGCGCAGGGCGCCGCGACCGAGCGGCGCGTGTGGCCGCTTGCACTGGCTTATTGGGGCGCGCGCTGGACGCTCGGCGCGTGGTGCGAATTGCGAAGCGATTTCCGCAATTTCGGGCTGGAGAAAATCCAGAATCTTCAGGCGCTCGAACCGTATCCGGATCAGGAAGGCAAACGGCTGGCGGATTGGCTGCGGCACGTGAATGCGAAGCCGCGGTAAAGATGCGGATGCGAATGCATGACCGACGGTTCGCCGCCCGCCTCCAAGGCAAGCCGCGAACCTCCAAGGCGCGCTACTCCACCGCCTTCACCATCTCCTCGATCACCTTCTTCGCGTCGCCGAACACCATCATCGTCTTGTCCATGTAGAACAGGTCGTTGTCGAGACCGGCGTAGCCCGCTGCCATCGAACGTTTGTTCACGATGACCGTGCGCGCCTTGTAAGCCTCAATGATCGGCATGCCCGCGATCGGCGACTTCGGATCGTTCTTCGCCGCCGGATTCACCACGTCGTTCGCACCGAGCACCAGCACCACGTCGACCTGACCGAACTCGCCGTTGATGTCGTCCATTTCGTAGACCATGTCGTAGGGCACTTCGGCTTCGGCGAGCAGCACATTCATGTGACCCGGCATCCGTCCGGCCACCGGGTGAATCGCATACTTCACCTCGATGCCCTTCTCGACCAGCTTGTCGGTCAGCTCCTTCAACGCATGCTGGGCACGCGCCACTGCCAGCCCGTAACCCGGCACGATCACCACGGTTTCAGCATTGCCGAGCATGAACGCCGCATCGTCGGCCGAACCGGATTTCACCGGACGCTGCTCCGCCGACCCACCCACCGCAGCCGCACCCGCCTCATTACCGAAGCCGCCGAGAATCACGTTGAAGAACGAACGGTTCATCGCGCGGCACATGATGTACGACAGAATCGCACCGGATGAGCCGACCAGCGAGCCCGCAATGATCAGCATCGGATTGTTCAGCGAGAAGCCGATCCCCGCCGCCGCCCAACCCGAATACGAGTTGAGCATCGACACGACCACCGGCATGTCCGCGCCACCTATCGGAATGATGATCAGCACGCCGAGCACGAACGCGATCAGCGTCATGATGATGAACGGCAGCCACGATTGCGTGAGGAAGAAGATCACGCCGAAGCCGAGCATCCCGAGCGCGAGGAACAGGTTGATCAGGTGCTGCCCCGTATAGACCACCGGTGCGCCCTGGAACAGGCGGAACTTGTATTTGCCCGACAGCTTGCCGAATGCGATCACCGAACCGGAGAACGTGATCGCGCCGACGAACGTGCCGATGAACAGCTCGACGCGATTGCCGTACGGCAGGAAGCCCGGAATCGCATTCTCCGGATCGACAAGACCGAAGGCGGACGGCTCCGACACGACCGCATACGCAATACACACAGCAGCGAGACCGATCAGCGAGTGCATCGCCGCGACCAGTTCCGGCATCTTGGTCATTTCGACGCGCGCCGCGACGAACGCACCGATCGCGCCGCCGATCACGAGCGCGACCAGCAGCAGGCCGAGCCCGAGGCCAAGATTCGAGCCGAGCGCGTTAGCCTGTTTGACGATCAGTGCGATAGTGGTGAGGATCGCAATCGCCATCCCGACCATGCCGAAGGTATTGCCGATACGCGCCGTCTTCGGATTCGACAGCCCTTTGAGCGCCTGAATGAAGCAGACTGACGCGACCAGATAAAGCAGCGTGACGACGTTCAGACTCATTACGCGTTCTCCCTGGTCGTCTTGTTCGTGGTTAGCTTCTTCGGCTCTTTTTTGCGGAACATCTCCAGCATTCGCCTCGTGACGAGAAAGCCGCCGAACACGTTCACCGCTGCAAGCGCAACGGCCAGTGTGCCGAAGAACTTGCCGGTGTCGCCCACGGTGAGACCTGCTGCGAGCATTGCGCCGACGATCACAATCGCCGAGATCGCATTGGTCACCGCCATTAGCGGCGTGTGCAGCGCAGGCGTGACGTTCCAGACGACGTGGTAGCCGACGTAGATCGCCAGCACGAAGATGATCAGGTTGATGACGGTGTGGTTGATGACTTCCATCGCCGTTCTCCTATGTATTGATTCGATGTCGGCCAGAGTTAGCGCTTTAGCTGTCGATCAGAGTTAGCGCTTACTCTAGTCCCATGCAATTAATTGCTCAGGTCTTGCGCGTGACTTCGCCGTCACGGGCCAGCAGCGTGGCCGCGACGATATCGTCCGCGAGATCGATGTTCAGGGCGCCTTCCTTGGTGATGATCAGCTTGAGGAAGTCGAGCAGGTTGCGTGCGTATAGGGACGACGCGTCGGCGGGCACCATCGAGGCCAGATTCGTATAACCGACGATCTGCACACCGTGTTTGATCACGACCTTGTCGGCCTCGGTCAGCGGACAGTTGCCGCCGCGCTGGCCTTCGCTACCGTCAACCCCGGCGCCACGTCCAGCGGCGAGGTCCACCAGTACCGAACCCGGTTTCATCGCCTGCACGGTGTCGACGGAGATCAGCGTCGGCGCGGCCCGGCCGGGAATCAACGCGGTGGAGATGACGATATCCGCCTGTTTCGCCCGCTCGTGAACCAGTGCCGACTGACGTGTCAGCCACGAAGGCGGCATCGGCCGTGCATAACCGCCGACGCCCTGCGCGGCTTCGCGTTCCTCGTCGGTTTCATACGGGACATCGAGAAACTTGGCGCCGAGCGATTCGATCTGCTCTTTGACCGCCGGACGCACGTCGGACGCTTCGATCACCGCGCCGAGACGCTTGGCGGTTGCAATCGCCTGCAGACCGGCCACGCCCGCGCCGAGAATCAGCACGCGCGCCGCTTTCACGGTACCGGCTGCCGTCATCAGCATTGGCATGAAGCGGGGGTAAAGCGTGGCGGCCAGCAGCACCGCCTTGTACCCAGCGATGTTCGCCTGCGACGACAGCACGTCGAGACTCTGCGCACGCGTGGTACGCGGCGCGGCCTCCAAAGCGAATGCGGTCACGCCCGCTGCGGCGAGCTTTGATGAGTTTTCGGTATTAAAAGGATCGAGCATGCCGACCAGCGTCGCGCCGCGTTTGAGCAGCGGCAATTCGGCATCGGTCGGGGACTGCACCTTAAGGACGAGATCGGCGCCAAAAGCAGTGGCCCCGTCGACGATTTCCGCGCCGGCGGCTGTAAAGGCATCGTCAGGGAAGCTCGCGCCGGTGCCGGCGCCGCTCTGGATCGTGACCCGGTGGCCCTGGGTCACGTACTTCCTGACCGTTTCGGGCGTCGCGGCGACGCGAGTTTCGTGCGCGCGCGTCTCAGCTGGCACTCCGATGTACATCGTTGTTCCTCCTCGACTTCCTGTTTTACGACAGATGCGCCGACGAGGCACGCCGGCTTGCAAGTGCAACGGCTAACGCGTCACTTTAACCGAAACCTGGGGGTGCACCGAAATCGGGGACAATCCGGGGGTCTTGGCCCAGCAAGGGCACCTTGCCGGCCGCCGGCCCGGCCCGCGGTTGGCCGGTACGTCCGCTGCCGCCCGCTTCCCGGCAGCCCAGGCCCATAAACGGTAAAATGCGCACCCATGAAACCGGAATCCTGGCTGCCGCACGTCACCGTTGCGGCCATCGTCGAGCGTGACGGGCGTTTTCTCGTGGTCGAGGAACATACCGCCGACGGCCTGCGCCTGAACCAGCCCGCCGGCCATCTGGAGGCGGGCGAAACGCTTCTGGAAGCGGTCATCCGCGAAACGCTCGAGGAAACCGCGCATCCGTTCACGCCCGAGGCGCTGGTCGGCATGTATATGGCGCATTTCGAGCGGCCCGGCAGTGAGGGCGTGACGTATTTGCGCTTCACCTATTGCGGCACGAACGGCGAAGCGGACGCGGAACGCACGCTCGATCCGGACATCGTCCGCACACTGTGGATGAGCGCCGACGAATTGCGCGCCTGCCCCGAACGGCATCGCACGCCGCTCGTCATGCAATGTCTCGACGATTACCTCGCGGGGCGGCGTTTCCCGCTCGACTTCGTGCACACGCATTCGGTCGGGCATAAGCGGACGTAAGCTGGCCTAGCCAGGCCTAACCAGTCGTAAACGGGCCTGATCCGTCACGAGCGGGCAACAGGCGACCGGCAGCACGGTCAACCCACGATCAATGAAGTCATGCAGTACCCAGTGTGAGCACCTTATGAGCAAGCAGAAAGTCGTAGTAGGCATGTCGGGCGGCGTCGATTCGTCGGTTACCGCGTGGCTGCTGAAGGAACAGGGCTACGACGTGGTCGGCCTGTTCATGAAAAACTGGGAAGACGATGACGACAGCGAGTACTGCTCGACGCGGCAGGACTGGATCGACGTCGTCTCGGTGGCGGATCTGATCGGCATCGACGTCGAAGCGGTCAACTTCGCCGCCGAATACAAAGACCGCGTGTTCGCCGAATTCCTGCGCGAATACTCGGCCGGCCGCACGCCGAATCCGGACGTGCTGTGCAATGCAGAAATCAAGTTCAAGGCCTTCCTCGATCATGCAATGTCGCTGGGCGCGGAAACCATCGCGACCGGCCACTATGCCCGCGTGCGCAAGAACAACGGCCGCTTCGAACTGCTGAAGGCCTTCGATCATACGAAGGATCAGTCGTACTTCCTGCATCGGTTGAACCAGGCGCAGTTGTCGAAGACGCTGTTTCCTTTGGGTGAGATTCCGAAAACCAAAGTCCGCGAGATCGCCGAGCAGATCGCGCTGCCGAATGCGAAGAAGAAAGATTCGACCGGCATCTGCTTCATCGGCGAACGGCCGTTTCGCGACTTCCTGAACCGCTATCTGCCGACCAAACCCGGTCCGATGAAGACCACTGAGGGCAAAGTGGTCGGCGAACACATCGGCCTCGCGTTCTACACGTTCGGGCAGCGCAAGGGCATCGGCCTGGGCGGCAGCAAGGACGGCAGCGGCGAGCCGTGGTTCGTCGCCGGCAAGGATATTGCGTCGAACACGCTGTATGTCGCGCAAGGCCACGACCATCCGTGGCTGCTGAGCCATACGTTGAGCGCGGGCAATACGAGCTGGGTGGCGGGTGAACCCCCGGTCGATGGTTTTGCCTGCGGCGCGAAAACCCGTTACCGGCAAGCGGATGCACCGTGCACGTTCAGTGCGACTGCAAGTGCGGCTGCAAGTGCGGCGGCCAGTGAGACAGGTGTCGGCGAAGGCCTTTTCGGGCTGAATTTCGACGACGCCCAATGGGCTGTCACACCAGGGCAATCTGCGGTGCTCTACGATGGCGACGTGTGCCTCGGCGGCGGCATCATCGAACACGCGGTAACCGGGCAGCCAACACTGCGTCAGCCGCAAAAAGCAGCGCTGCTAACCGCCCGTTGAGCCATGAGTTTTATCAGTGCGGCAACGCCTGGCGCCGCCGCACACTTCACCTTCATGCCTCAACTTCAAGCTTCAGACTTCACGCTTCACCCACGTGTTTCATCTTCGAGCGGCAGCTAGCTTCACTATAAAAAGCAGGTGTTCGTTTCCCTTCGCGGCGGATTCCGTCTGCGCCGACAGCGTCGACGATCCCTCCGCGACGATCCTCACTGCACTGGAGTCCCCATGTTTTCTCGACGTTATCTGGCGATGTGGTGCACAGTCGTGCTGCTCGCTGTCTGTGTTCTGCTTGCCGCCACGCATCACCTTTCGTGGTTCTGGATCATCGTGCCGGTGGCGCTCGTCGCGCTCGGCCTGTTCGACCTGACGCAGCAGCACCACGCGATTCTGCGCAACTATCCGCTGTGGGGCCACTTCCGCTTCCTGTTCGAATTCATCCGCCCGGAAATCCGCCAGTATTTCGTCGAAGACGATACCGACGAGAAGCCGTTCTCGCGCGCGCAACGCAGCATCGTCTATCAGCGCGCGAAGAACGACGTGGACAGCCGTCCGTACGGCACCGAACTCGACGTCAAAGCCGTCGCGCACGAATGGATCAGCCATTCGCTCGCGCCGACCACGCTCGATAACCATGACTTCCGTATCGTCGTCGGCCCGGACCGCGCGCAGCCCTACTCGATGTCGATCTTCAACGTCTCCGCGATGAGTTTTGGCTCGTTGTCGGCGAACGCGATCATGGCGCTGAACCTCGGCGCGAAGAAAGGCAACTTCGCGCACGACACGGGCGAAGGCTCGATGTCGAAGTATCACCGCGAGCACGGCGGCGACATCATCTGGGAAATTGCCTCGGGCTACTTCGGCTGCCGTGACGACGACGGCACCTTCAGTGCGGAGAAGTTCGCGAAGCAGGCCGCCGAGCCGCAAGTGAAGATGATCGAGGTGAAGCTCTCGCAAGGCGCGAAGCCCGGCCACGGCGGCGTGCTACCGGCCGCGAAGATCACGCCCGAAATTGCGGAAACGCGCGGCGTGCCGATGGGCCGCGATTGCATCTCGCCCGCCACCCACTCCGAATTCTCGTCGCCGCGCGGCCTGCTTGAATTCGTCGACCGTTTGCGCACGCTGTCCGGTGGCAAGCCAACCGGGTTCAAGCTGTGCATCGGGCATCCGTGGGAATTTTTCGGCATTGCGAAGGCGATGCTGGAGACCGGAATTCTGCCGGACTTTATCGTGGTCGACGGTGCGGAAGGCGGCACGGGTGCAGCGCCACTGGAGTTCACCGATCACGTTGGCGTGCCGTTGCAGGAAGGCCTGCTGCTGGTGCACAACACGCTGGTCGGCATCGGCTTGCGGCAGCGCATCCGCATCGGCGCGAGCGGCAAGATGATTACCGCATTCGATATCACGAAGACGCTTGCGATCGGCGCGGATTGGGTGAACGCGGCGCGCGGTTTCATGTTCGCGGTCGGTTGCATTCAGGCGCAGACCTGCCACACCGGCCGCTGCCCGACGGGCGTCGCGACGCAGGATCCCGTGCGTCAGCGTGCTTTGGTGGTGCCGGACAAGGCCGACCGTGTATTCAGCTTCCATCACAACACGCTGCATGCGCTGAAGGAAATCATTCAGGCCGCGGGCCTCAAGCATCCGGCGGAACTGCGCGCGCATCACATCGTGCGGCGCGTGTCGTCGCATGAGGTGCGGTTGATGTCCGAGCTATTGAAGTATCTCGAGCCGGACGATCTGCTGAACGGCAACTATCGCTACACGCTGTACGAGAAATATTGGCCCATGGCGCAAAGCGAGTCGTTTGCGCCGAAGGTTGAACTGGCCGCAACGTAATCCAGTTGTGCCTGGCGATCGGCCCATGAACCGGTCGCCGCGGAGTCTTAGGTCCTGACGACGAGTTCTTGCAGAAAAATAAGAATCCTTGAGAGCTCGTCTTATATACAAGGACAGCGGCGAACCGTACATTTGCGTGGTCTTTTTCCCGCTCAATGTCCATGGTTACGCCTCCTCCTGCCCTGCTGCCGCTCAGCGAACACACACAACTCGTCCAGACCCGTCACGGCTGGATGCTCGCCAATCCAAACGACTTCTATCTCGGCCGCGCGCTCATCGAATACGGTGAATGCAGCGAACTCGAATCTGCCGTGTTGCGGCAGTTGCTGGTGCAGCCAGGTATCGTCGTGGAAGTTGGCGCGAATATCGGCGTGCACACGGTCATGCTGGCACGTGAGGCGCAGGCGCGCCGCCAGGTGCTCGTCGCATTCGAGCCCCAGCCGGTGATCTTTCAGAACCTGTGCGCGAATCTCGCAGCGAATGGTGTGCGTAACGTGCTGGCGTGGCCGTATGCGTGCGGGGCGACTGCGGGGACGCTGCATTTTGCGCAACCGGACTACGATGCGCCGGGCAACTTCGGCGGCGTGTCGATGCAAACGGAGGCGGCGGCGAATACGCTTCCGGTTCCGTGCGTACGGTTAGACGATGTGCTGCGCTCGCATATCGTGGGACTGCTGAAGCTGGACGTCGAAGGGTTCGAGTTGAACGCGCTGCTAGGTGCGGAGGAAACCATCGCCCGTTCGCGGCCGGTAATCTACGTGGAGAACGACCGGCTCGATCGGTCGCAGGCATTGATCGAGTGGTTGTGGTCGAAGGAATACCGGATGTGGTGGCATTTGCCGCCGTTGTTCAACTCGAGGAATTTCTTTGGGCGGACCGATAATATTTACGGCCACATAGTGTCGTGCAATATGCTCGCACTGCCGCGGGAACTGGAGATGGAGATTGACGGGTTTATCGAGGTGACGGATTCAAAAGCGCATGCGTTGATGAGTTTGAGTAGTTAGTCTATGGACTCATCCTGAGACGCAAACGACAAAGGGCCGCTTTAAGCGGCCCTTTGTCGTTTAAAGCGCGCTCCAAGTTCGTCCGACCCCGCAAAACGGACGCCCCCCTCCCTTTCCGTTAAAATCTACGGTTTAGCACTTCGCTCCACGGCCACCTCGCGCGCTCCGGCGTTTGCGGCGCGGCCCTATGCCCGAAAGGCACTTCATGCTCACGTTTCAGCAAATCATCCTGACACTGCAGTCCTACTGGGATAAGCAGGGTTGCGCGTTGCTCCAGCCGATCGACATGGAAGTCGGCGCGGGCACGTCCCACGTCCACACCTTCCTGCGCGCAATCGGTCCGGAACCGTGGCGCGCCGCCTATGTGCAGCCGTCGCGCCGTCCGAAAGACGGCCGCTACGGCGAGAACCCGAACCGTCTGCAGCATTACTACCAGTACCAGGTCGTGCTGAAGCCGGCGCCGGAAAACATCCTCGACCTGTACCTCGGCTCGCTGGAGGCCCTCGGCTTCGATCTGAAGCAGAACGACGTGCGGTTCGTCGAAGACGACTGGGAAAACCCCACGCTCGGCGCGTGGGGCCTCGGCTGGGAAGTGTGGCTGAACGGCATGGAAGTGACCCAGTTCACCTACTTCCAGGAAGTCGGCGGCCTGGATTGCAAGCCGGTGCTGGGTGAAATCACTTACGGTCTCGAACGTCTCGCGATGTATCTGCAGAAGGTCGAGAACGTCTACGACCTGGTCTGGACCGAGTGGGAAGAGCAAGGCCCGAACGGCCCGGAACTGCGCCGCCTGACGTACGGCGACGTGTACCACCAGAACGAGGTCGAACAGTCGACCTACAACTTCGAGCACGCGAACGTCGATCTGTTGTTCACGTTCTTCAACAGCTACGAAGCGGAAGCGAAGCGCATGATCGAAGCGCAGATCGCGCTGCCCGCTTATGAACTGGTGCTGAAGGCCGGCCACACGTTCAACCTGCTGGACGCCCGCGGTGCGATCTCCGTCACGGAACGTGCGGCCTACATCGGCCGGATTCGCGCGCTGTCGCGTCTGGTTGCGCAGGCTTACTACGACTCGCGCGAGAAGCTCGGTTTCCCGATGCTCGGTAATCCGGTGCACGGCGTGCCCGGCCTGACGACCGACGAACAGGATGCCGCCATGCCCGCGTGGGCGCCGCCGCTGAAAATCGAACGCAAGATCGATCCGGACTGACGAGAACACCTAGAAATGACTCAACCCCATCAAGCTACCCTGCTCGTCGAACTGCTGACCGAAGAACTGCCGCCGAAGGCGCTCGCGCGTCTCGGCGACGCCTTCGCCGAAGGTATTGCGCAGCGCCTCGCGGCGCGCGACCTGATCGAAGGCGAACTGTCGTTCGAACGTTATGCGACGCCCCGCCGCCTCGCCGTCACAATCAAGAATGTGCGTGCAGTCGCGCCGGAAAAACATGTGCGCGAAAAAGTGCTGCCGGTTTCCGTCGCGCTCGATAAAGACGGCCAGCCCACCGCACCGCTCGCCAAGAAACTGGCCGCGCTCGGTTTCCCCGATTTTTCGGTGAACGACCTGGAACGTGCGCAAGACGGTAAGGCCGAAGCCTTCTTCCTGCGCTACGCCGCGCCGGGCGCCACACTCGCCGAAGGCCTGCAAAGCGCGCTCGACGAAACGATCGCCAAGTTGCCGATCCCGAAGCCGATGACGTATCAGCGCCCGGACGGCACCAGTGTGCGGTTCGTGCGCCCGGCGCACCGTCTGACCACCTTGCACGGCGAACAGGTCGTGCCGGTCACGGCATTGGGCGTCGATGCCGACGACACCACGCTCGGCCATCGTTTCCTGTCCGAAGGCTTCGTGCAGATCCAGCACGCGGATTCGTACGCCGATACGCTGATGCACAAGGGTCGCGTGGTCGCAAATTTCGCCGACCGCAAGGAAACCATCCGCACGCATCTGCTCGCACAAGCAGAGGGCGATCAGGTCGTGATGCCGGAATCGCTGCTGGATGAAGTGAATTCGCTGGTCGAATGGCCCGTGGTCTACGCCTGCCGTTTCGAGGACGAATTCCTGCAAGTGCCGCAGGAATGCCTGATCCTGACAATGCAGACGAACCAGAAATACTTCGCGTTGACGGATGCGAACGGCAAGCTGCGCTCGCGCTTCCTGATCGTGTCGAATATCGAAACGGCCACACCGGGCGATATCGTCGAAGGTAACGAGCGCGTGGTGCGCCCGCGTCTGGCTGATGCAAAGTTCTTCTTCGAGCAGGACAAGAAGAAGCCGCTCGCCGATCGCGTGCCGCTGCTCGCCAACGTCGTGTATCACAACAAGCTGGGTTCGGCGCTGCAACGTGTCGAGCGCGTCGAAGCGCTGGCCGGCGCGATTGCCGGACTGATCGGCGCAGATGTAGCGCTCGCGAAGCGCGCCGCGCGTCTCGCCAAGGCCGATTTGATCACCGACATGGTCGGCGAATTCCCCGAGCTGCAAGGCACGATGGGCACGTACTACGCGCGCCACGACGGCGAGCCGGAAGAAGTCGCGCTGGCGTGCTCGGAACACTATCAGCCGCGCTTCTCCGGCGACGCATTGCCGACCACGGCAACTGGCACCGTCGTCGCGCTCGCCGACAAGCTCGAAACGCTGGTCGGCATCTGGGGCATCGGCCTGCAACCGACCGGCGAGAAAGACCCGTTCGCGCTGCGCCGTCACGCGCTGGGCGTGCTGCGGATCCTGGTCGAAAAGCAATTGCCGGTCGACCTGGTCGAACTGCTGCGCACCGCTTACGCGCAATTCGCCGCTGTGCCGGGCGTCGCCGATTCGACTCAGGCAATCTACGAATTCAGCATGGACCGCTTGCGTGGCCTGCTGCGCGAGCGCGGCTACGCGCCGGGTGAAATCGACGCGGTGCTGGCACTGAACCCCACGCGCCTCGACGACATCGTCGCGCGCCTGGATGCAGTGCGCGAATTCGCGGCGCTGCCGGAAGCGGCATCGCTCGCGGCAGCCAACAAGCGCATCTCGAACATCCTGAAGAAATCGGAAAGCGCTACGACCGGCGGCGTGCAGGTCACGCTGCTGATCGAAGCGGCGGAAAAAGCCTTGCACGCGCAGCTTGAACAGGTGGCGCCGCGAGTGCAATCGCAGCTTGCCGCGCGCGACTACACGGGCGCGCTGACGGCGCTCGCCGCGTTGCGCGAACCGGTCGACACATTCTTCAACGATGTGATGGTCAACGCCGAAGATCCGGCGTTGCGCGCCAACCGTCTGGCCTTGCTCGGCGCGCTGCATCAGCAGATGAATTGCGTCGCCGATATTTCCCGACTCGCCGCCTGAGCCCCCCCGCCATGCCGATGCCGACCAAAAAAGTGGTGATCCTCGACCGCGACGGCGTGATCAACGTCGATTCCGACGCGTTTATCAAGTCGCCGGACGAATGGGTTGCCCTGCCCGGTTCGCTCGAAGCAATCGCGCGGCTGAACCAGGCGGGTTATCGCGTTGCTGTGGCGACCAACCAGTCTGGCATCGGCCGTGGTCTCTTTGACATGAACGCGCTCAATGCAATGCATCTGAAAATGCATCGCATGGCGGCGGCGGTCGGCGGCCGCATCGACGCGGTATTCTTCTGCCCGCATACGGCGGAAGATCACTGCGAATGTCGCAAGCCGAAGCCCGGAATGCTGAAGATGATCGCCGAACGTTTCGAAGTCGATTCGCAGAATACGCCGGTGGTCGGCGACGCGATGCGCGACCTGCAAGCGGGCGCGTCGCTCGGACATCCGACTCATCTGGTGCTGACCGGCAAGGGCCGCAAGACGCTCCAGGCCGGCGACCTGCCCGAAGGCACGCGCGTGCACAACGACCTGCGCGCGTTCGCACTTGACTTCCTTTCCGACGCTCAAGAGTGACGCGCACCACGCGCGTCCCCCACCCTCACTGACCACGCCGATGCGCTTCATTCGTTCCTTGCTGCTGCTGATCTACTTCGTGCTCTTCACGGTGCCGTACGCGACCGCGTGCTTCATTGCGTTTCCGTTCATGCGCGCCGACAATCGCTACTGGATGGCGGCCGGCTGGTGCCGCGCCACGCTCCACACGGCGCGTTGGCTGAACGGCATCCGCTACAGGATCGAGGGCTACGAGAATCTGCCCGACGGTCCGGCCGTGCTGCTGTCGAAGCATCAATCGGCGTGGGAAACGCTGGCGTTTCCGGCGCTGATGCCGCGGCCGATGTGCTATGTGTTCAAGCGCGAGCTGCTGTACGTGCCGTTTTTTGGCTGGGCGCTGGGCATGCTGAAGATGGTTCACATCGATCGCAAGGAAGGCAAGTACGCGTTCGAGTCGGTCATCAAGCAAGGCAAAGCGCGCATGGCCGAAGGCGCCTGGGTGATCATGTTTCCGGAAGGCACGCGTACGCCGACCGGCAAGCAAGGCAAGTACAAAACCGGCGGTGCGCGTTTCGCGATTGCGACCGGCGCGCCGGTCGTGCCGATTGCGCACAACGCCGGACGTGTGTGGCCGCGCAACTCGTTTCTCAAATATGCGGGTATAGTCACAGTGTCGATCGGCAAGCCGATCGACACGACGGGGCTCACGCCCGATGAAGTGAACACGCGCGTCGAAAAGTGGATCGAAGCTGAAATGCGTCGCATCGATCCTACCGCGTACCGCGCGGCGGAAAGTACTTCCGCCGCCGCACCAATCTGACGCGCCCGCGCCCTCGAAGGCGCATTTGCGCGAAGCCGAATCCGATGCAGAAGTCTCCTACGTCGCAGCCCGCTGCGGCGCTCGATAACCGGCAACTCGATCTCCCGCTCTTCGCCGAGCCGGGGTCGACGTCGTCGTCCCCAACACCCTCCGCACCTTTGGCAGGCTCGCAGAGCGGCCAGCAACCGGCCGTGCCGCTCGCACCGGACGGCAGCAAACTGCGCAGCCTCACCATCGGTTCGCGCACGCTGCACTATGTGCTGAAGCGTTCGGCACGCCGCTCGATCGGCTTTGCGATCGACAGCACCGGCCTGATGATTACCGCACCACGCTGGGTCACGCTCGCCGATATCGAAACCGCGATCACCGAAAAGCAGCGCTGGATTTTTACAAAGCTGATCGAATGGCAAACGCGTGTCGAACAGCGCGCGTTGCCCAAGGTCGACTGGAAAGATGGTGCGGAGGTGCCGTATCTTGGCCAGCCGGTGCGCATCAAGCTCGGTTCGCCGCAAGGCACGCTCGCGTTCAGTGCAGATGAAGCCGCACTGCAAGTGCCGCTGCCGTTGCAAGCGGACCCGCAGCAGATCAAGGATCGTGTGCAAGGCTGGCTGCAAGGCGAAGCAAAACGCCTGTTCGGTGAGCGGCTCGCGATCTACGCGGAGAAGCTGGGCGTCGACTATCGCGCGTATGCGCTCTCTTCGGCGGCCACGCGTTGGGGCAGTTGTTCGAGCGACGGAAAAATCCGCCTAAACTGGCGGCTGATCCACTTTCCACTGTCGATTATCGACTACGTTGTCGCGCACGAGCTCGCGCATCTGCGCGAGATGAATCACAGTCCACGATTCTGGCAGACGGTCGAATCGATTTTTCCGGAGTTCCGCGAAGCGCGGCAGACGCTGAAGTCGCATCCGCCGGAATTGCTGCCGACGCTTTAAAGCCTTCGGGCCTTCTTCCGCCGTTCAAGACTTCGGTCTTCGGCTATAAAGCCTGGAAGCCGGCGCTTCAACTCGAAGAAGCGCCGGCCTTCCAAAACCCACCGCTCATTCCGCGCAGAAGGTTTCCTGCAGGTGACGCCACGTTACCTTGCCGTGCGCATCCAGATCCATCACTGCTGTCGAGCGCCGCACGTTCGCATTGCCCGCCTTGTCGCGCTGATACTCACGATATTTCACCACCGCGCCGGATGGATATTCGGACACGATCTCCATATCGCGGATTTCGATCTGCGAGCCCGGACGCGCGCCATTCAGCTTCGCGAAAATCTCGCGCACGCCCGCGTGGTCCAGTGCGAGACCGGACGTCATGACCAGCGTGAATTGCGGAGCGAAGCGCGCCATGATACGGTCCAGCGCGCTGTGATCCGCGGAACCGTCGAACAAAGCCTGGATTTCGACGTGGATGTCGTCAAGTTCTTTGAAGTAGGGATTGCTGTTATTCATTGCTTGTCCTCGCCCCGCCGCCTGCGTCACTTTTTCTTCTGGATGAATTCGATCTTGTAGCCGTCCGGATCCGTCACGAAAGCGATCACGGTGGTGCCGTGTTTCATCGGACCGGCTTCGCGCACAACCGTGCCGCCTTGTGCCTTGATCTTGTCGCAAGCGGCATAGGCGTCTTCGACTTCAACGGCGAGGTGCCCAAAACCGGTACCGAGGTCATACGACGGCGTCTCCCAGTTGTGCGTGAGTTCGAGGACGGTACCGTCGCGTTCGTCTTCATAGCCGACGAAAGCGAGCGTGAACTTGCCGTCCGGATAGTCATCCCGGCGCAACAATTTCATGCCGAGTATTTCGGTGTAGAAGGCAATCGAACGGTCCAGGTCGCCGACCCGGAGCATGGTGTGAAGCAGGCGCATCGTGTACTCCCTAGTGCGTGATGTCGAGAACGACAATGTACCCGGAATCACGCCGCGCTGCAGAGCGCGCCACACGCGGCGAAACGCGGGGCACGTCCGTTTTCAACCCGCGCTCTTCGCCTCGTCGCGCAATGCGCGCCGCAAAATCTTGCCGACGTTGGTCTTCGGCAGTTCGCTGCGAAACTCGATGATTTTGGGGCGCTTGTAACCCGTCAGTTGCTCCTTGCAGAATGCGAGAAGGTCCGCTTCGGTGAGCGCCGGGTCTTTCTTCACCACGTAAAGCTTCACCGCCTCGCCCGCCTCCGCGTCCGGCACGCCGACCGCCACCACTTCGAACACGCCCGGATGCTTCGCCACCACATCTTCGATTTCGTTCGGATAGACGTTGAAACCCGACACCAGAATCATGTCTTTCTTGCGATCGACGATCTTCACGAAGCCCTCTTCCGTCATCACGCCGATGTCGCCGGATTTGAAGAAGCCGTCCGGCGTCATCACCTTTGCGGTTTCATCGGGACGATTCCAGTAGCCAGCCATTACCTGTGGTCCGCGAATGCAGATTTCGCCGCGCTCGCCGAGCGGCACTTCGTTGCCGTCGTCGTCGCGAATCGAGATATCGGTGGACGGCAACGGCAAGCCAACCGTCCCGGTAAACGTAGTGGACGTCGGCAGATTGGTGGTAGCACACGGTGAGGTTTCCGAGAGCCCGTAACCCTCGACGATCGGCACGCCAGTCAGCGCCTGCCAGCGTTGTGCGACAGCCTGCTGCACAGCCATGCCGCCACCGTTCGACTGCACCAGTTTCGAGAAGTCGAGCGTTTTGAAGTCGGGTTCGTTCAGCAGCGCGTTGAACATCGTGTTCACGCCAGGGAACGAGTTGATCGCGTAGCCTTGCAGGGTCTTGATCAACCCCGGCAGATCGCGCGGATTCGGAATCAGAATGCCCATGCCGCCGCAACGCATCGTCAGCAAGCCGCAGATCGTCAGCCCGAAGATGTGATACAGCGGTAGTGCGACGACCGTGATGTACTGCTTGATGTCGGTGCGCCCGCGATAAACCGGCTCGCGCCACAACTCCGATTGCAGGACGTTGGCGATCAGATTGCCGTGCAGCAAGGTGGCGCCCTTCGAGACGCCGGTGGTGCCACCGGTGTATTGCAGCACCGCCACATCGCCGCGCGTCAGCGTAACGGGCGTGAAGCCCGCGTCCGAACCGCGCACGATCGCATCGTTCAGCGCAATGCGCGAAGGTGGTGACGCATTGTCCGCAACCTCAGGACTACCCGCACCGAGCATCTCGCCGATCGAGGTCAGCACGACATGCCTGATCGACGTACGTGCCTGGACGGCCTCGAGCGTCTTCGCGAACGGTTCGAGCAGCACGATCGCTTCCGCGCCGCTGTCGTTCAACTGATGCTCCAGTTCTCGCGGCGTGTACATCGGATTGACATTCACCAACACGTACCCGGCACGCAGGATCGCCGCCATGACCACTGGATACTGCAACACGTTCGGCAGCATCACGGCGATACGCGCGCCGCGCGCGAGACCCAGCCATTGAAACCACGCTGCAAGATCGCGCGACTTCGCATCGAGTTCGCCGTAGGTCAGTTCGCGGCCCATGCAGACGAACGCGCGATCTGCCGCGTGCGTCTGGAAGCTTTGCTCCAGCAGGTCGCCAACGGAACTGAACTGCGTAGTGTCGATCTGCGCCGGGACGCCAGGCGGATAGGACTTCAACCAGATTTTTTCCATGTCTCTTCCCTTGATTTCGCATCGCGATGCGTCGATGCACGATGTGCCGCTGCGCCGACGGGCCAATGCGAGCCGCGCTGCTTCTATCGTGTAGTCAGTGCGGGCATACGCCGGGTAGGCCGGTCGAAGCAATCGAAGAAGCTGCGCAACTGATCGACCGTGCCACGCTCCAGCATTACTGTGCCGCTCTCGAGACACTTCGGCAACTGCGTCGCCATGTTGCCCAGCATGCCGTACAAGGTGCTGGTTTCAAGCGCGAGTTGAACGTCGATCGCCGACGGTGTGCGCTCGTGAATCTGCAACACGCCGCGCCGTAGTTCGAGCGCATGCATTTCATTGCGATCCGTCACGCGGAATGCGAGGGTCATCTGCACGTCGGAGCAACGTTCCGGATCGACGTTCACGCTGAAGCGCTGGAACACATTGCGCAACGGTTGAGCACGCAACACATCCATCGAGGCGAGACTCGAACTGCCGCCAAACGGCAATTCGTCGTAAGCGTGTTCGAGTTCACGCGCGGCGCTCAGATACCAGTTGCGCCAGTTGGTGTTCACTGTGCGGTAGCCCAACTCGCGCAACGCAGTCGCCTTGATGTTGCGGGCATCGGCGTCGGTTCTATCGAGGCGCACCAGCAGCGTGGCCAGTTCCGCAGCCCACCGCCAGTCCGAGTCGCCCAACGCGATACGGGAGGCGGCGCGCACCGCCTCCACACCGCCCATCATCTGCACCATGCGCTGGGAACGTTCAGTACGCGGCAACGGATCGAGCGACGCCGGATCACCGTCGAACCAGCCCAGCTGACCGCTATATACCTGGCGTACCGAATGCTTGACCGTACCGTAGTATTCGCCGAGCCACGCATGCTCCGCGAGGTGCGGCGGCAGCGCGGGAATGGCCTCAGCAAGTTCGTCCGGGCTCAGGCCGAAGTTCATGTGGCGGATGGTCTGATCGTGGATGAACTGGATCGCGTCGCGATACACGCACAGCACCTCGGCGACGTACTGCGCGCCCGATACTGGCCGGCCATGCGCCGGCACCATATGCGCCGCGTTGAAGCCGCGCATCATGTCGATGGTCTGATACCAGCGCACCGGATCGCGGTAACGCGTGCCGCGCAGCGTATGCACATTCGCGAGACACTCACCCTGGATCACTTCCGCCGACAGCAGCACGCCGAGTTCGGGCAGCCACATGACGATTTCGTCGTCGGCTTCCGAGGGTGCGTAGCGGAACTCGAAGCGTACGCCCGCCAGCACGATGTCGAGCTTGTCGTCGAACACGCGGGTCGGTGCGAAGAAGCTCGCCGGCTCGGCAATCAGCACGGGCCCGATACCCGCGTTGACCTTGCCGGTCGCGCCGGGCGGCAGCAGCGTGCCGAAACTGTAGGCCGAACGCGTGGCGAGAATCGGCGCCACGAGGTTCGCGTTGTTGATCACGGTGTCCATCAACGAACGGTGCGCGATAATCTCGACGCTGCCGGCTTCGAGCGCGGCCTCGTCGACGAAAGCGCGCACGCCGCCAGTGTGGTCCGTATGGTTGTGCGTGTAGACCACGGCCTTGATCGGCAGCCCGGCGTGCCGCGGATCGATCGCGCAGAAATCCTCATAGATACGCTTCGCCGCGGAAACTGCCTCGGTCGCGTCGATCACCACAATGCCGTCGTCGCCCACCACGAAAATGATATTCGCGATCGCGTAGCCGACCGCGCAATACACGCGCTCAGCGACGCGATAGATGCGCTGCGCCATGCGCCGCGAGTGTTCGGTAAGACGCGGCGGCACGGTCGGCGCGGCGATGGCGAAGGCGAGATTCACACCGGCGTCGAACGCGACATCGAGCGGTTCGCCGATATGCGGCGCGTCAAAGGCGGGATTGCGGACCAGTTCGGGGCAACATGAGCTCATGCGGTGTCTCCTTGAATATTCGGCTGCGCATAGTGGGAATCGCGCTGCATCTGGGTCGGTTTCTGGTTGAATAGATCGGAATCCGGATTCCGATTTTTGGGCAAAAAAATCAGCTATCCGGCAAACCGAGACAGCGCCGCAAGCGGATTTGCAACCACGACTGCAGTTGCCGGCTGGAAAGCGATAAGGGACCGG
>NZ_DASRSY010000162.1:0-48101 GCF_035656215.1 Paraburkholderia sp. | reverse complement strand
CGCCGGATGGCCTGATCAAAACGGTCACCCAGCAGGTGATCGATGCGGTGCGCGGCGACAAGTCGATCCAGCAAGGCGACATTTCGCACATTACTCAACTCGTCAACGAAAAGATTCTGCCCTACACCGATTTCCGCCGTACCACACAACTGGCGATGGGCCGCAACTGGCGCACCGCAACGCCGGAGCAGCAAAACGCCGTGGTCGAGCAGTTCAAGATGCTGCTGATCCGCACGTACTCGGGCGCGTTGGCACAAGTACGCGACCAGCAGATCCAGTACAAGCCGTTCCGCATGAATCCGGACGACACCGACACCGTGGTGCGCTCGGTGGTGATGAACAACGGCTCGCCGATCGAACTCGACTACCGTCTGTACAAGACACCGCAAGGCTGGCGCGTCTATGACATCAATGTGCTCGGCGCATGGCTGATCCAGGCGTATCAGCAGCAGTTCAACGAGCAGATCCAGCAGAAGGGTGTGGACGGACTGATTCAGTTCCTCACGCAGCGCAACCAGCAACTGGCTGCGGGCAAGCAGTCGTGAGCGAAGTGCTGAACGTCGTCGCAGGCTGCTTCGAAAGCGGCGCGACGCTGACCCACGAGAGCGCGAAAGCCGCGCTCGAGGCGGGCTTGCAGCGCATCGCTGCGGGCGCGAAGGGTGTGGATTGCGCGCCGCTCGCGCAATTCGATTCCTCCGCGCTTGCCGTCCTGCTTGCGTGGGAGCGTGCCGCGCAGGCACGCGGCATCGCGTTCGAGATCGTCAATCTGCCGGCTGGTCTCGCCAGCCTCGCACAAGCCTACGGCGTCGATACCCTGCTATGTCGACCGGAGTTAGCGCTTTAGCGCTTATGTCGATCCGGAGTTAGTGCTTCAGCACTTACTCCGGTCCCACGCAGCGCGCCCCCGGTCCCATGCTGCTTGCAGCGCGGCGCGACATTGACGCTCTAATAGCGTCACTTCCAATCCCCCCGGCTGAGTCGGGGCGGCTGATTTTTGCCCTATAATCAAATGTTTTTTGGGGCATATAACCGGCCCCAATTTCGTCCCTCCCAGTACTTTTGCGCCCCCTCAGGGCTCCTTTAGGCGCCGCGACGCACGCGGCCCACAGTCATGTCAGCCATAGAAATTCGTAACGTCAAGAAGCGCTACAAAGATTTGCAAGCGCTCAAGGGCGTCAGCCTCACGGTGGAAGAAGGCGAGTTCTTCGGACTGCTCGGTCCGAACGGCGCGGGCAAGACGACGCTCATCAGCATCCTCGCCGGTCTCGCGCGCGCCGATGAAGGCAGCATCGCGGTGCGTGGGCATGACGTAGTCAGCGATTTCCGCGGCGCGCGCCGGGCGCTCGGCGTGGTGCCGCAGGAGCTCGTGTTCGATCCGTTCTTCACCGTGCGCGAAACCTTGCGTATCCAGTCCGGCTACTACGGTCTGCGCAACAACGACGCGTGGATCGACGAAATCATGGCCAATCTCGACCTCACCGACAAAGCCGACGCCAATATGCGCGCGCTGTCGGGCGGCATGAAGCGCCGCGTGCTGGTCGCGCAGGCGCTGGTGCACCGGCCGCCGGTGATCGTGCTGGATGAGCCGACCGCGGGCGTCGACGTCGAGTTGCGTCAAACCTTGTGGAAATTCATCTCGCGCCTGAATCGTGAAGGGCACACGATCGTGCTGACCACGCACTATCTGGAAGAAGCCGAATCGCTGTGCGACCGCATCGCGATGTTGCGGCGCGGCGAGGTCGTTGCGCTCGAGCGCACCAGCACGCTGCTGCAGCGCTTTGCTGGTATGCAACTATTCCTGCGCTTCGCGCAAGGCGAGTTGCCGACTGAACTGCGCCCGCTCGCAGTAGACAGCGGCGCGGGCAACGGCAATGGCCGTCAACACCTGTTGCGGCTCGCGAGCTACGACGACGTCGAGCGGATTCTCGCGCAGTGCCGCGCGGCGGGTTGCACACTGGAAGAAATCGAGGTCCGCAAAGCCGACCTCGAAGATGTGTTCGTTCAGGTGATGAACGGTCCGGAAGTAATCGAGGGGCTGGCATGAGCGGCTATGGTGGTTTCAGTACGTTGTTTTACAAGGAAATCCTGCGTTTCTGGAAGGTGTCGTTCCAGACCGTGCTGGCGCCGGTCATCACCGCGCTCCTGTATCTGACGATTTTCGGCCACGCGTTGCGCGGTCACGTTCAGGTCTATCCGGGCGTGGAGTACACGAGCTTCCTGATTCCTGGCCTCGTGATGATGAGCGTGTTGCAGAACTCGTTTGCGAATAGCTCGTCCTCGTTGATCCAGTCGAAGATCACCGGCAACCTGGTGTTCGTTCTGCTGCCGCCGTTGTCGCACTACGAGATGTTCGGCGCGTATGTGCTCGCCGCCGTGGCGCGCGGGTTGGCGGTCGGCTTCGGCGTGTTCATCGTGACGATCTGGTTCGTGCCGGTCAGCTTCAGCGCGCCGCTTTACATCATCGCGTTCGCGATTTTCGGCGCGGCGATTCTCGGCACGCTCGGTTTGATCGCCGGCATCTGGGCCGAAAAATTCGATCAGCTTGCCGCATTTCAAAACTTTCTGATTATGCCGCTCACGTTCCTCTCTGGCGTGTTCTACTCGACGCATACGCTGCCACCGGTGTGGCGCGAAGTGTCGCGGCTCAATCCCTTTTTCTACATGATCGACGGCTTTCGCTACGGTTTCTTCGGGATGTCGGATATTAATCCGCTCGTGAGCCTCGCGATCGTTGCCGGTTTCTTTGTGGTGCTGGCCGTGGTGGCGATGCGCATGCTCGCCTCCGGCTACAAACTGCGCCACTGATCAGGAGCTTCTCTCATGTTGCCGACTCCCGAACAGGTCAAGCAATACATCGCGGCTGGACTCGCTTGCCAGCATCTCGAAGTCGAGGGCGACGGTCAGCATTTCTTTGCGACGATCGTTTCGCCAAGTTTCGAAGGCAAGCGCCTGATCCAGCGCCATCAACTCGTGTATGCGGCGCTCGGCGACCGCATGCGCGAAGAAATCCACGCGCTCAGCATGAAAACGCTGACGCCCGCCGAATGGCAGAACGCGTAATCTGGAAATTTAGTGCGAATTACTCAAGAAAGGCGCGACGCCGGTAGTGGCGCGTCGCACACAGTCAAAGCAGACCCGGCTGAAGCCCGGGTCAATCAGGAACTGACAGGCATGGATAAACTCGTCATTGAAGGTGGCTACCCGCTGTCGGGTGAAGTCGTCGTCTCAGGTGCGAAGAACGCGGCGTTGCCGATTCTGTGCGCGAGTCTGCTCAGCGCGGAACCGGTCGATCTGGAAAACGTGCCCGACTTGCAGGACGTGCGCACGATGCTCAAGCTGCTCGGCCAGATGGGCGTGCGCATCGAGAGCGGTGCGGGGCGGGTGTCTCTGGATGCGTCGAAGGTCGATAACCTCGTCGCACCGTACGAAATGGTGAAGACCATGCGTGCGTCGATCCTGGTGCTCGGCCCGCTGGTCGCGCGCTTCGGTCACGCCAGGGTGTCGCTGCCGGGCGGCTGCGCAATCGGCGCGCGTCCGGTGGATCAGCACATCAAGGGTCTACAGGCCATGGGCGCCGAGATCACAATCGAGCACGGGTTTATCGAAGCGCGTGCTACGCGTCTGAAGGGCGCGCGCATCGTGACCGACATGATTACCGTGACGGGCACCGAAAACCTGCTGATGGCGGCGGTGCTGGCCGAAGGCGAAACGGTTATCGAGAACGCGGCGCGTGAGCCGGAAGTCGGCGACCTCGCGCATCTGCTGGTCTCGATGGGCGCAAAGATCGAAGGTATCGGCACGGACCGGCTGGTGATCCAGGGCGTCGACAAGCTGCATGGCGCGAAGCATACGGTGATTCCGGATCGTATTGAAGCCGGCACGTTCCTGTGCGCAGTCGCGGCTGCGGGCGGCGATGTCACATTGCGTAAGGTGCGTCCACTGATCCTTGAAGCCGTCACCGAAAAGCTGCGTGAAGCCGGCGTCACGGTCGACGAAGGCGACGACTGGATGCGCGTGCGTATGGACAAACGTCCGAGCGCGGTCAGCTTCCGCACGTCCGAATACCCGGCGTTCCCGACCGACATGCAGGCGCAGTTCATGGCGCTCAATACTATCGCGGATGGCACCTCGCAAGCCGTCGAGACGATCTTCGAGAACCGCTTCATGCACGTGCAGGAATTGAACCGCCTCGGCGCGAACATCACGATCGACGGCAACACCGCGCTCGTGACCGGCGTTGAGAAGCTGTCCGGCGCGAAGGTGATGGCGACCGATCTGCGTGCTTCGGCGAGCCTCGTGATTGCCGCGTTGCGTGCCGAAGGCGAAACGCTGATCGACCGTATCTATCACCTGGATCGTGGTTACGACCGGATGGAGACGAAGCTCAACGCCATCGGCGCCAAGGTGCGCCGCATCGCCGGGAGCCAGGCATGAGCTCGATGCCGCAAACGGCGTCTTCGCCGGCTGTGAGCGCACCGCTTACGCTGGCATTGTCGAAAGGGCGTATCTTCGAAGAGACGTTGCCGCTGCTCGCCGCGGCCGGCATTGAAGTCGCCGAAGATCCGGAAACTTCGCGCAAGCTGATTCTGCCCACTACGGACGCGAACGTGCGCGTGATCATCGTGCGCGCCACGGACGTGCCGACCTACGTCGAATACGGTGCAGCCGACTTCGGCGTGGCAGGCAAGGACGTGCTGCTCGAGCACGGCGGCAGCGGGCTGTATCAACCGGTCGACCTGAATATCGCGCGTTGCCGGATGTCGGTCGCGGTGGCGGCCGGTTTCGACTATGCGAATGCGGTGCGCCAAGGCGCACGCCTGCGCGTGGCGACCAAGTACGTTGAAACCGCACGTGAGCATTTCGCCGCCAAGGGCGTGCACGTCGATCTGATCAAGCTGTACGGTTCGATGGAACTGGCGCCGCTGGTTGGCCTCGCCGACGCGATCGTCGATCTGGTGAGTTCGGGCAATACCCTGCGCGCCAACAATCTTGTCGAGGTGGAGGAGATCATGCAGATTTCGTCGCGTCTCGTGGTGAACCAGGCGGCGCTGAAGCTCAAGCGTGCCGCGCTGCGGCCGATTCTCGATGCGTTCGAACGCGCGTCGAAGGCCGGCACTGCGGCAGCCTGAATAGTTTGACCACGCGCGTGGTCAAACTTTTAACGCGCGCCTTACCGAAACGGATACCCATATGTCTATCAAGATTCGCAAACTCGATTCCAGCGCACCCGACTTTCAAAAGTCGCTGCACGCGGTGCTCGCGTTCGAGGCGAGCGAAGACGAAGCAATCGAGCGCTCGGTCGCGCAGATTCTGAACGACGTGAAGGCACGCGGCGACGCTGCGGTGCTCGAGTACACGAGCCGCTTCGACCGTGTCGAGGCGAAGAGCGTCGTGGCGCTCGAGTTGCCGATGTCCGAACTCGAAGCGGCGCTCGAAGGCCTGGAGCCGAAGCGCCGTGCGGCGCTCGAAGCAGCGGCGGCGCGCGTGCGCGGTTATCACGAGAAGCAGAAGATTGAGTGCGGCAGCCATAGCTGGCAGTACACGGAAGCCGACGGCACCGTGCTCGGCCAGAAGGTCACGCCGCTCGATCGCGCGGGTATTTATGTGCCGGGCGGCAAGGCGGCGTATCCGTCGTCGGTGCTGATGAACGCGATTCCGGCGCGCGTGGCGGGTGTGCGCGAAATCGTCATGGTCGTGCCCACGCCGGATGGCGTGAAGAATCCGCTGGTGCTGGCGGCTGCATTGCTGGGCGGCGTGGATCGCGTATTCACGATCGGCGGTGCGCAGGCGGTGGGCGCATTGGCCTATGGCACGGAAACGGTGCCCGCAGTCGACAAGATCTGCGGCCCGGGCAACGCCTATGTCGCGTCGGCCAAGCGCCGCGTGTTCGGCACCGTTGGGATCGACATGATCGCCGGGCCGTCGGAAATTCTCGTGCTATGCGACGGCACGACGGACCCGCGCTGGATCGCGATGGACCTGTTCTCGCAAGCCGAGCACGACGAACTCGCGCAATCCATCCTGCTGTGCCCGGACGACGCATTTATCGCCCGCGTGCGCGACGCGATCAACGAACTGCTGCCGACCATGCCACGTCAGGACGTGATCCGCGCGTCGCTAGAAGGGCGCGGTGCACTGATCAAGGTGCGCGATATGGCTGAAGCCTGCGCGATCGCTAACGACATCGCGCCGGAACACCTCGAAATCTCCGCGCTGGAGCCGCATCAATGGGGCCAACTGATCCGCCATGCCGGTGCGATCTTCCTCGGCCGCTACACCAGTGAAAGCCTCGGCGACTACTGCGCGGGGCCGAACCACGTGCTGCCTACGTCTCGTACCGCACGGTTCTCGTCACCTTTGGGCGTCTATGATTTCTTCAAGCGTTCGAGCGTGATCGAAGTCAGTGCGGACGGCGCGCAGACGCTCGGCGAGATCGCTGCCGAACTCGCCTACGGCGAAGGCCTGCAGGCGCACGCCCGCAGCGCCGAGTACCGGATGCGTCAGACCGGCTGAAGGTGAGGCACAAGCGCCTGAATGCGGCGAACCGATGATGACGCAAGCGGGCATCGAACCGGTGCCCGCGAACCTCACCGACGGATTTCACGCGTTTCCCCGTTAAATAACGACAATACAGACCAACCTGGAGCGGCCGGCGTGCCGCCGATGCCAGGCCGGATTCTCCCTTGCGGCCCGGTCCGCTGACTTATGACGACACCTCAAGACATCATTCGCCGCGACGTGCTCGCGATGACGAGCTATCCGGTTCCGGACGCTACGGGCTATATCAAGCTCGACGCGATGGAAAATCCGTTTCCATTGCCGCCGGTGCTCGCCGCGCATCTGGGCGAGCATCTGGCCGGCGTCGCGCTAAACCGCTACCCCGCGCCGCGTCCGGAAGCGCTGATCGAAAAGATCAAGCGCGTGATGAGTGTGCCGAGGGGTTGCGACGTGCTGCTCGGCAACGGCTCGGATGAGATCATCAGCATGGTGTCGGTGGCGTGCGCGAAGCCCGGTGCCAAGGTGCTCGCGCCGGTGCCGGGTTTCGTGATGTATCAGATGTCGGCGCAGCTGGCGAATCTGGAATTCATCGGCGTGCCGCTGAAGCCCGATTTCACGCTCGACACCGAAGCGATGCTGGCGGCGATTGCCGAGCATGAACCGGCGATCGTCTATCTGGCCTATCCGAACAACCCGACCGGCACGCTGTACGACGACGCGGACATGGAGCGCATCATCGCCGCGGCGAATCAAAGCCTCGTGGTGATCGACGAAGCGTACCAGCCGTTTGCCCAGCAAAGCTGGCTCCCGCGCGCCGATGCGTTCGACAACGTCGTTGTAATGCGTACCGTGTCCAAGCTCGGTCTGGCCGGCATCCGCCTGGGTTATCTCGTCGGTAAGCCCGCCTGGCTCACCGAATTCGACAAAGTGCGGCCGCCCTACAACACCAACGTGCTGACGCAAGCCGCCGCCGATTTCCTGCTCGACCACGTCGACGTGCTCGACGCCCAGGCCGCGCAATTGCGCGAGGAACGCACGAAACTCGCGCATGCGGTGGCCCAATTGCCGGGCGCCGAAGTGTTCCCGAGCGCCGGCAACTTCCTGCTGGTGAGGGTGCCGGATGCATCCGTTATGTTCGAAACGCTGCTGGCAGCACGGGTTTTGATCAAAAACGTGAGTAAAATGCACCCATTGCTGGCCAATTGCGTGCGTTTGACGGTCGGTTCGCCCGAAGAAAACGCCCAATTGATCGCCGGACTGAAACTCGTGCTGCACTGAACGGCGCGCCGAATGGCCGCGTGAGCGCTTTTCCGCCCAGCGGACAAGCGCGCGCGGCCTGCCGTGTTCCTATCCCACACTACTATCGCTTTCTAGCTAGATTCGAGGAATTACCATGCGCATTGCGGAAGTCGTTCGCAACACAAGCGAAACGCAGATCCGTGTGAAGATCAATCTGGACGGCACCGGTCAGCAGAAGCTGGCCACCGGTGTGCCGTTTCTTGATCACATGCTCGACCAGATCGCACGGCACGGACTGTTCGACCTCGACATCGAAGCGCATGGCGACCTGCATATCGACGACCATCACACGGTCGAAGACACCGGTATCACGCTCGGCCAGGCCGTCGCGAAGGCGATCGGCGACCGCAAGGGCATCCGCCGCTACGGTCATTCTTACGTCCCGCTCGACGAGGCGCTGTCGCGCGTCGTGATCGATTTTTCCGGCCGTCCGGGCCTCGAATTCCATGTGCCGTTCACGCGCGCGCGCATCGGCACGTTCGACGTCGATCTCTCCATCGAATTTTTCCGCGGCTTCGTGAACCACGCCGGCGTCACACTGCATATCGACAACCTGCGCGGCCTGAACGCCCATCATCAGATGGAAACGGTGTTCAAAGCGTTCGGGCGTGCGTTGCGCATGGCCGTCGAACTGGACGAACGCGCGGCGGGGCAGATTCCGTCGACCAAGGGCAGCCTTTAAGCGCTCATTTACCGGCTCATTGAGCGGAATTAGAACCAGGACCGGCCGCTTGCGCGTGCCCGGTGTGCGATGGACATTCTGAAGTCGTTTATTTCGCTGCTGGCGCTGATCAACCCGGTCGGCGCCATCCCGTTCTTCATGAGCCTGACTGCGCTTCAGAGCGATGTGGAGCGCCGCAGAACCATCCGTATCGCGGCGATTTCGGTGTTCTGCGTAATCGCGGTGACCACGCTGCTCGGACAGCAGATCATCAGCTTCTTCGGCATTTCGGTCGGATCGCTCGAAGTGGGCGGCGGGATCATCATGCTGCTGATGGCGATCAACATGCTGAACGCGCAAATCGGTAACAGCCGTTCGACGCCGGAAGAGCGCCATGAAGCCGAGCAGAAGGACAACATCGCGGTCGTGCCGCTCGCGATTCCGCTGTTGACCGGTCCGGGCGCGATCAGCACCACGATCATCTACGCGGCCGGCTCGACGCACTGGTACGACCGGCTGAGCCTCGTCGCGATCGGCGCGGTGCTGGCGGCGATCTGCTTTTTTTCGCTGCGACTCGCTGAACCGATTGCCCGCTGGGTAGGTCGCACGGGTATCAATATCGGCACGCGGCTCATGGGTTTGATGTTATCGGCGCTGGCGGTGGAATTCATCGTCGATGGATTGAAGGCATTGCTGCCTAACTTGAAATGAAAACTTCGATAGCGATTGTGGATTACGGAATGGGCAACCTCCGCTCGGTTGCTCAGGCATTGCGCCATGCCGTGCCGGAGGCGGACGTAGCGATCGTCGACCAGCCCGAAGCGATCCGCTCGGCCGATCGCGTGGTGCTGCCCGGCCAGGGCGCGATGCCCGACTGCATGCGCAGTCTGGCCGAGTCCGGCCTGCAGGAAGCGGTCATTGAAGCGTCGCGCTCCAAGCCGCTGATGGGCGTGTGCGTTGGCGAGCAGATGCTGTTCGACTGGAGCGCCGAGGGCAATACGCCCGGCCTGGGTCTGTTGCCCGGCAAAGTGCTGCGTTTCGACCTGGCGGGTCAGGTGCAGGACGACGGCTCGCGCTTCAAAGTCCCGCAAATGGGCTGGAACCGCGTGCGTCAGGCCCAGCCGCATCCGCTGTGGGACGGTGTCGCGGACAACGCCTTCTTCTACTTTGTGCATAGCTATTACGTCGTGCCGGACAACACCGCCCATACGTCGGGCGAAACGGTGTACGGTGTGCCCTTTACCTCGGCGGTGGCGCGGGATAACATCTTCGCGACCCAATTCCACCCGGAAAAGAGCGCCGAAGCGGGGCTGCGCGTCTATCGCAACTTCGTGCACTGGAACCCGTGAGCGCCTTTCTTCATCCTGTTGCCGTGCGCCGTTCCGCCACAAGCGGGGCGTCGGCCGTGCATCATGACCGCAGCAAGACGGATTCACCCCAATACGGCGCTCCGCAAAGGCGTCGAAAGAGTTGTACTAAACTAGCGAAACGGCGATGTGGCGGGCTGGTTTGTCAGCCGCTGCCGCCGACCTTCAACCACCTCCCAGACAACACCCGATTGCTATGCTGCTGATTCCCGCCATCGACCTGAAAGATGGTCACTGTGTACGCCTCAAACAGGGCGATATGGACCAGGCGACGATATTTTCCGAGGAACCGGCGGCAATGGCCCGACATTGGGTCGACCGCGGCGCCCGGCGTCTGCACCTCGTCGACCTGAACGGCGCGTTCGCCGGCAAGCCGAAAAACGAAGACGCGATCCGCGCGATCATCGAAGAAGTCGGTGGCCAGATTCCCGTCCAGCTGGGCGGCGGTATCCGCGACCTGAACACGATCGAGCGATATCTGGACGACGGTTTGTCGTACGTCATCATCGGCACGGCTGCGGTGAAGAACCCGGGCTTTCTGCAGGATGCGTGCACCGCGTTTGGCGGCCATATCATCGTCGGTCTGGATGCGAAAGACGGCAAGGTTGCCACCGACGGCTGGAGCAAGCTGACCGGCCATGAAGTGGTCGATCTGGCGCGCAAGTTCGAGGATTACGGCTGCGAGTCGATCATTTACACCGACATCGGCCGTGACGGCATGCTGCAAGGCATTAACATCGAAGCGACGGTGCGTCTCGCGCGTGCGGTGAAGATTCCGGTGATCGCGAGCGGCGGGTTGTCGAACCTCACGGACATCGAGTCGTTGTGCGAAGTCGAGGGCGAAGGCATCGAAGGCGTGATCTGCGGCCGGGCGATTTACTCGGGCGATCTGGACTTCGCGGCTGCGCAGACCCTCGCGGACCGGCTGCGCGAAGAGGACGACGCGTAAGGCTCAAGCTCGAGGCGTCGCGGTCGACTCAGAATCGACGCGGCAGCGGACTTAAAAGCGGACGCAACGGCGCGTCCTGAAAGCGCGTCAAGCCGCAGGTGTTCTTGTTCGACACGCTTGCGGCCTGACGCGGCGAGCCGCGCCGGCATTGTGCCGCTCGTGAAGATTCAAGCGGGCGGCTTCATCAGCGGTATTGGCAGAATTGCAGGATCATGGCTCTAGCTAAACGCATCATCCCTTGTCTCGACGTCACGGCTGGACGCGTGGTCAAGGGCGTCAACTTCGTCGAACTGCGCGATGCGGGCGACCCGGTCGAAATCGCGCGCCGCTATGACGATCAGGGCGCCGACGAACTGACCTTCCTCGACATCACCGCGACCTCCGACCAGCGCGATCTGATCCTGCCGATCATCGAAGCGGTCGCGTCTCAGGTGTTCATTCCGCTGACGGTCGGCGGCGGCGTGCGCGCCGTCGAAGACGTGCGGCGGCTGCTCAACGCGGGCGCGGACAAGATCAGCATGAACTCGTCGGCGGTCGCGAATCCGCAACTCGTGCGCGACGCGACGGACAAATACGGCTCGCAATGCATCGTCGTCGCCATCGACGCGAAGCGCGTGTCCGCGGATGGTGAACCGCCGCGCTGGGAAGTTTTCACGCATGGCGGTCGTAAGGCCACCGGCCTCGAAGCCGTCGAATGGGCGCGCAAGATGGCCGAACTGGGCGCGGGCGAAATCCTGCTGACCAGCATGGACCGCGACGGCACCAAGAGCGGCTTCGATCTGGCGCTCACGCGCGCGGTGTCCGATGCGGTGTCGATTCCGGTGATCGCCTCGGGCGGCGTCGGCTCGCTGCAGCATCTGGCCGACGGCATCAAGAGCGGCCACGCGGACGCAGTGCTGGCCGCCAGCATCTTCCACTACGGCGAACACACCGTGGGCGAGGCCAAGCGCTTCATGGCCGATCAAGGTATTTCGGTGAGGTTGTGACGTGGTGAATCCTTCGGTAGCAGAATGGCTCGACAAGGTCAGGTGGGACGCGAACGGCCTCGTGCCGGTGATCGCGCAGGAAGCGTCGACCAACGACGTGCTGATGTTCGCGTGGATGAACCGCGAAGCCCTGACGAAAACCGTCGAAACCGGCCGCGCGGTGTACTTTTCGCGCTCGCGCCAGCGCTTGTGGTTCAAGGGTGAAGAGTCCGGCCACGTGCAGCATGTGCATGAGGTACGGCTCGATTGCGACGAAGACGTCGTGTTGCTGAAAGTCGAGCAGGTGTCGGGCATTGCTTGCCACACCGGCCGTCACTCGTGTTTTTTCCAGAAATTCGAAGGCACGGTTGAAGATGGCGGCTGGGTCGCCGTCGAACCCGTGTTGAAAGACCCCGAACACATCTACAAATGACGCAATCCACTCAATCCACGGAACCCTCTTCGTCCATCAACGACACGCTGCTGCGCCTCGCGGCCATCATCGACAGCCGCAAGGGGGGCGATCCGGACGTCTCGTATGTGTCGCGCCTGTTCCACAAGGGCGATGACGCGGTTCTCAAGAAGATCGGCGAAGAGGCCACCGAAGTCGTGCTGGCCGCCAAAGACGTGCGTCAGGGCGGTGCGCCGACCGCGCTGGTCGGCGAAGTGGCGGACCTGTGGTTTCACTGCCTCGTGATGCTGTCGCATTTCGACCTGAGCCCGGCTGATGTGCTCGCCGAACTCGAGCGCCGTGAAGGCCTGTCGGGCATCGAGGAAAAGGCGCTGCGCAAGAGCCGCGAGCGCGAGCAGAACGGCGACTGATTGTCTGGATTTGTCCGCCCTGTCTTGAAGTGGCGAACGTCGGCACCCACATTGCACTGAACGCATAGGATCGCATCCTCGGGAGGACGCAAGCATGGAACAGTCGCAAGGAAATTATCCGCCGCCGGTTTACCGCAACGCGATCGAGCCGGAGCGCGAACGCAGTCTGCGCACGCTGACGCATGTGCTGTACGGGCTGTACGCGGTCCACTGGCTGACGGGTGGCCTGACGATTCTGATCGCAATCATCATCAACTATGTGAAGCGGCCCGATGTGGTGGGCACGCCTTACGAAGCGCACTTCGAGTGGCAGATCCGCTCGTTCTGGATGGCCTTGCTGGGGTATGCGATCGGTGGCGTGCTGCTGTTCGTGGTGATCGGTATTCCGGTTTTGTGGGCCGTCAGCCTCTGGATGCTGTACCGTATTATCAAAGGCTGGCTGTATCTGTACGATAACAAGCCGCTCGCGAATCCGCGCGCCTGGTTCTGAGTCGAGTCCGGTTGCGGCCGGGCGGACCATGAGCCAAGCCTCGCCGCGCTTCGCGCTCTAGCCATACTGTGTCAGGAATACGATGAGTCACGACCCGAACTGCCTTTTCTGCAAGATCGCCGCCGGCGAGATTCCGTCGACCAAAGTCCACGAAGACGACGAGTTTGTCGCCTTCCGCGACATCCGTCCGGCAGCTGAAACGCATGTGTTGGTGATTCCCCGCAAACACATCGCCACGCTGTCGAATTGCACGGAAAGCGATACACCGCTGCTTGGTAGAATGCTTGTGTTGGTGGCGCGTCTGGCCGACCAGTTGGGCGTAGCGTACACCGGTGGTGAAACCGGTTTTCGCACGGTAATCAATACCGGTCCGGGTGGTGGGCAAGAGGTGTATCACCTGCACGCGCACATCCTCGCAGGGCCGCGCCCATGGCAGCGAATGGGCTGACAGATAACCGTGAGCCGTGAGCCGTGAGGCGCGGCGGCGAGTTTTGGCGGTCGACAATAGCGCGGCCGATGTTTTTGCTGCACTGTAATGACGCCGACGCGATCGTCGGGTCACAATGGCACGCCGTGTCGTGGGTTGCATCGGAACAGCTCGCGGCAACGTATAGATGGAGCGTACGCGCTTCGATTCACGCCGCAAGGCGCACGAGTTCTGCCGCATCAAGATGCGGTGTCGGGGTTAAGGAGAGTAGTCATGGGTTCGTTGAGCATTTGGCATTGGCTGATCGTGTTGCTGATCGTGGCGCTCGTGTTCGGCACGAAGAAGCTGCGCAATATCGGCACTGATCTGGGTGGCGCGGTGAAGGGCTTCAAGGAAGGTATGAAGGAAGCCGAAACGCCCGCAGGTGAAGCGCAACAGCGCGAACTACCGCGTAACGGCACCGTGGATGTGGATGCGAAGGAAAAGACGCCGCGTTCCGGCGATTACCGCTAAGCCGCGGCCCAACCGCGTTACTGACGGACATTCCACTTCATGCTGGACCTCGGTCTAACCAAGATGGCGCTGATCGGCGTCGTCGCGCTGGTCGTACTCGGGCCTGAGCGCCTGCCTCGCGTCGCCCGCACGGCCGGCGCGTTGTTCGGCCGCGCGCAGCGGTATATCAACGACGTGAAGGCTGAAGTCACCCGCGAAATCGAACTCGACGAATTGCGTCGCATGAAAACCGAGTTCGAAGCGGCCGCTACCAACGTCGAAACCAGCGTTCAGGACAATCTGCGTAAGCACGAATCCGAACTGAACGACGCGTGGAATAGCGGCACGTCGGTGTCGCCGAGCATTGCCGGCGGCGCGCTCGAAGATGCCGGCAATTCGCCATGGCGACCTAGCACGCCACCGGCAGGCCCCAAACGCAAGAACTGGCGCGTCAAGCAGACAGCCATGCCCACCTGGTACAAGCGCGCCACCACGCGCCGCACGCGCGTGCAGTCGGGCGCTGCGCGCGTGGCACGGCATACGCCGGCCACCATGCGTCGTCAGACGCGGTTCTTCTGATGATCAGAACGACAATCTCTAACCGAGGGCCGGTGTGAGCGACCCCCAGCAAACCCAGGACGAAGGCACTGAAGAGACCTTCATTTCCCACCTCGTTGAATTGCGCGACCGTATCATCCGCGCCGGCCTGGCCGTCATCGTGGTGTTTGTCGGGCTCGTGTATTGGGCGCCGGACATCTTCCGGCTGCTGGCGCGGCCCTTGATGCAGAATCTGCCGAAGGACGGCAAGATGATCGTCACGGACGTGACCGGCTCGTTCTTCGTGCCGATGAAGGTGACCATGCTGGTCGCCTTCGTGATCGCGTTGCCGATCGTGCTGTACCAGATCTGGGCGTTCGTCGCGCCGGGCCTGTATCAGCATGAGAAGAGGCTGGTCGGGCCGCTGGTGGGCAGCAGCTACACGCTGTTCCTGTGCGGCATGGCGTTCGCGTACTTTGTGGTGTTTCCCACCATCTTTCGTGTCATGGCGCACTACAACGCGCCGCTCGGCGCGGAGATGACCACCGATATCGACAATTACCTGAGCTTCGTGCTCACCATGTTCCTCGCGTTCGGCGTGACGTTCGAAGTGCCGATTGTCGTGGTGCTACTGGTCCGCATGAACGTGCTGACCATCAAGAAGCTCAAGGAAATCCGTCCCTATGTGATCGTGGGCGCGTTCGTGATTTCAGCGGTGGTGACGCCGCCGGACGTGTTCTCGCAGCTGATTCTGGCGATTCCGCTGATCGTGCTGTACGAGGCGGGCATCATCGCGGCGCGGTTGATTGTCGGCAAGCAGCCGGCGGTTGTTGAAGATGCGAGTCCGCCGAATTGATGTAATGCGCCTCGGGCGCTAGTCGCGCTGGCCGGAAGGCCGGGCGCAGCAAAAAGGGCAGTCCATTGAGGAATGCCCTTTTTGTTTTTGCGGCGGCGGGGGTGTTTGGGCTTGCCACGTCGCTGGCTGCTCAAGCCAACGGTGTCCGTCTTACCTGCTGCTTCGGCTAGCGTCGCCCGCTACTGTTGCTGTGTATTCAATCAACCGGCGCCGTGCTGTTGGCCACCGCTTCGTTCTCAACCGCCGTCGTCGTCCTGCTGATCGCCACCGCCGTTGTTGTCTTCCGCCGGTTGCTTCGGCGGAGGCGGGCGTTTGCCGATGGTCACGTCAAGATCCATCTCGCGGCTCTTGCGCACCAGGTGAACCTTCGCTGCCGTGCCCGGCTTGATCTGCGCGATGACGTTCAACAGACGCGTGGTGTCGGTGATCTCCTGACCGTTCACGCTCACCAGGATGTCGCCCGGTTTGATGCCCGCCCGGTCGGCCGGCCCGTTCTTCAGCACGCCCGCGACGATCGCCCCCGACTTCTGCTCGAGCCCAAACGATTCGGCGATCTCCGGCGTCACGTCCTGCGGCTCCACGCCGATCCAGCCGCGCGTGACTGAGCCCGTTGTGATGATGCTCTCCAGCACGCTGCGCGCGGTCGAGACAGGAATCGCGAAGCCGATGCCGAGCGAGCCGCCTGAGCGCGAATAGATGGCGGTATTGATGCCGAGCAGGTTGCCGTTCACGTCGACCAGAGCGCCGCCCGAATTACCCGGATTGATCGCCGCGTCGGTCTGAATGAAGTTTTCGAAGGTATTGATGCCGAGGTGATTGCGCCCGAGCGCACTGACAATACCCATGGTCACCGTCTGGCCGACACCGAACGGATTGCCGATCGCCAGCACCACGTCGCCCACGCGCGTTTGGTCCATACGGCCGAGCGTGATGGTGGGCAGGTTGGTCATGTTGACCTTCAGCACGGCCAGATCGGTCTCAGGATCGACGCCGATCACCTTGGCATTGGTGGTGCGGCCGTCGGCGAGCGCGATTTCGATCTGATCGGCGCCGTCCACGACGTGCTGGTTCGTTAGAATGTAACCTTCCGAACTCACGATCACACCTGAGCCGAGATTCGAGGCGGGTTGTTCCTGCTGCTTGCCTTTGTTCTTGTCGCCGAAGAAGTAGCGGAACAGCGGGTCTTTCGCGCGCGGATCGGGTGGCAGTGAGCCATCCTTGCTGGAGAACACATTGACGACCGCGGGCATGGCTTTTTGCGCGGCGTCTGCATAGGACGCCTGTGCAGGGCCGGTGCCGATGCCTGGCGCCACTTCCCGAAGGGCGACGATCGGTTCGGCAAGTTGCTTGCCGAATTGCCCTTGACGCTGGAGCCACTGCGGTTTGAGGGTCGCAATGATGAACATCAGCGCCAACAGCACGGTCACCGCTTGGGCAAAGAACAGCCAAAAGCGTCTAAGCATCTGAAGACTAGAGGTTTATATGGATCGGATCGAACTTGAATTGTACTTGAACAATGTTCTTGAAACCGCGCGCTTCAAGGACTATTGCCCCAATGGATTGCAGGTGGAGGGCCGCCGCCGGATCAATAAGCTCGCGACCGGTGTGACGGCTTCAGTGGCTTTCCTCGAGGCCGCGCTCGACTGGGGCGCGGATGCGGTGCTGGTCCATCACGGCTACTTCTGGCGCAACGAGGCGCCGCAGATCACCGGGCGCAAACACGCGCGGCTGAAGCTGCTGATCGCCAACGACCTGAACCTGTTCGCCTATCACCTGCCGCTCGACGACCACCCCGAGTTCGGCAATAACGCGCAGATCGGCGCGAAGATGGGCTGGATCAGCGACGCGCGCTTCGGCGAGAACGATCTCGGCTGGCTCGCCACGTTTCCGATGCCGATCACGCTCGCGCACTTCACCGCGCAAGTCGAACAGACGCTCGGCCGCACGCCGCTTGTATTCGGCGACCCGGATCGCGAACTGCGCCGCGTGGGCTGGTGCACGGGCGCTGCGCAAGGCATGTTCGAGGCTGCGATCAATGCCGGCGCTGACGTCTACCTCACCGGTGAAGTGTCGGAATCGGTGATGCACACGTCGGCGGAAAGCGGCGTCGCATTCCTCGCGGCCGGCCATCACGCCACCGAACGTTTCGGCGTGCAGGCGGTGGGCAAGCATCTGTCCGAGCAGTTCGATATCGAGCACCTGTTTATCGATATCCCGAATCCCGTTTGAATTGAAATTCGGCATTAGATAAGGAAAAGGCACGAATAACGTAGAGGGCGCTTAAAAGGAGGTGCAAAAAAGTTTGCGATCCGTACGGAGAAACCCTGACTTATCAAGGGCTTCGCACGGTTTTTGGCAATGGGGCCTTGTAAATGCCGACTCCATTCGCGCAAACTAGCGGCGGTAGAAGGGACGTGAAGGAAAAATCCAACTCAGAAGTGGGGCGTGTAATGCGAGACAAGGAAGATGAACGCGTCGACGGCGGCCGCCGTACCTGGCTGATAGCGACGACCGTAGCAGGTGGCATAGGAGGCGTTGCCACTGTCGTACCCTTTGTTAGTTCGTTTGCACCATCTGAAAAGGCCAAGGCGGCAGGCGCCCCGGTCGAAGTCGATATCAGTGATCTCAAGCCTGGCGACATGAAGACCGTTGCCTGGCGTGGTAAGCCGGTGTGGATCATCAACCGCACTGACAGGATGCTCGCCGATGTCCAGAAAGCCGATAACGAAGTAGCGGATCCTCACACCAAGAATCCTTTTTCGATGCCGTTGCCGGAGTACTGCAACAACGAATTCCGTTCGCGCACCGATCACAAGAATCTTTTCGTCGCCGTTGCCGTGTGCACCCATCTGGGCTGCACGCCGACGCCGCGCTTCCAGGAGGGCGCGCAGCCTAATCTTCCCGACGACTGGCCAGGCGGCTTCCTCTGCCCTTGCCACGGATCGACCTATGACATGGCCGGCCGCGTCTTCAAGAACAAACCTGCGCCGCAGAACCTCGACATCCCGCCTTACATGTTCACGTCGGCCACCGGCCTCGTGATCGGCAAGGACGAGAAAGGAGAAGCGTAATGGCGATCGAACATGAAGTAGAGACGACCGGGCTGGTCGGCTGGATCGACCGGCGCTTTCCTCTGACATCCACCTGGAAGAAGCACGTTTCCGAGTACTACGCGCCGAAGAACTTCAACTTCTGGTACTTCTTCGGGTCGCTCGCGCTGCTGGTGCTGGTCAACCAGATTGTCACCGGCATCTTCCTCACGATGAACTACAAGCCCGACGCGACGCTCGCGTTCTCGTCGGTCGAGTACATCATGCGCGAGGTGCCGTGGGGCTGGCTGATCCGCTATATGCACTCCACGGGCGCGTCGATGTTCTTCGTCGTCGTGTATCTGCATATGTTCCGCGGGCTGATGTACGGCTCGTACCGCAAACCGCGTGAACTGGTGTGGATCTTCGGCTGCGCGATTTTCCTCTGCCTGATGGCTGAGGCGTTCTTCGGCTACCTGCTGCCGTGGGGCCAGATGTCGTTCTGGGGCGCGCAGGTGATCGTAAACCTGTTCTCGGCGATTCCGTTCATCGGGCCGGATCTCTCGCTGTGGATTCGCGGCGACTATGTCGTCTCGGACGTCACGCTGAACCGCTTTTTTGCGTTTCACGTGATCGCGATTCCACTGGTGCTGATTGGGTTGGTGGTCGCTCACCTGGTGGCACTGCACGAAGTGGGGTCGAACAACCCCGACGGCATCGAGATCAAGGCGAAGAAGGGCCCGGATAGCATTCCGCTCGACGGCATTCCGTTCCATCCGTACTACTCCGTGCACGATTTCATGGGCGTGTCGGTGTTTCTGATGATCTTCGCGGCGATCATTTTCTTCGCGCCGGAGATGGGGGGGTATTTTCTCGAAGCGAATAACTTCATTCCCGCCAATCCGTTGCAAACCCCGCAGGAAATTGCGCCGGTGTGGTACTTCACCGCCTTCTATGCGATGCTGCGCGCCACCACCGATCCGTTCAAGATCGTGTTGATGATCATCATCGCATTGCTCGGTCTGTTCGCGCTGGTGCGCGCACGCGGCAAGTGGAAGCTCGGTTTGCCGGTGCTCGCGGTGCTGGTGGTTCTGGCCATGGCGTTCACCGAATCGAAGTTCTGGGGCGTGGTGGTGATGGGCGGCGCGGTGATCTCGCTGTTTTTCCTGCCGTGGCTCGACCGCTCGCCCGTGAAGTCGATCCGTTACCGGCCGTTTTTTCACAAGGTGTTCTACGGGATCTTCGTGCTCGCTTTCCTGACGTTGGGCTTCCTCGGCACCAAACCGCCGTCGTCTGCCTCCACGTTGATTGCACAGGTGTGCGCGCTGATCTACTTCGCGTTTTTCCTCGGTATGCCCGTCTGGACGAAGCTTGGCACGTTCAAGCAGCCGCCCGAGCGGGTGCGGTTCAAGCCCCACTAATCGCGAGCCAGGAGAACACGAAGATGAAAAAACTGCTTTCGACGTGCGCGCTGATCGGCGCGACACTGCTCGCGGTGCTGGCAGGACCGGCGCACGCGGACGAGAATTTCCCTCTCGACCGCGCGCCCGATAACGCGGAGAATTTTGCTTCGTTGCAGCACGGCGCCCAATTATTTGTAAACTATTGCCTGAATTGTCACAGCGCGAACCTGATGCGCTACAGCCGGCTGACCGACCTCGGCATAACGCCGACCGAAATTCAGTCGAACCTGCTGTTCACCACGGATAAAGTCGGCAACACCATGACCGTGGCGATGCGCCCGGACGACGCGAAAGCGTGGTTCGGCGCGAGTCCGCCGGATTTGTCGGTGGAAGCGCGGGCGCGCAGCAAGGATTGGCTGTACACGTATCTGCGCAGCTTCTATCGCGACAATACGCGGCCGACCGGCTGGAACAATCTGGTGTATGAGAACGTGAGCATGCCTCACGTGCTGTGGCAGCTTCAGGGACAACGTACCGCGAAGTTCGGTGACGAAGTCGACGAGAAAACGGGCGAAACGGTGCATAAGTTTGTCGGCTTCCAACAGGTCACGCCGGGGACAATGTCGCCGGTAGATTATGATTCTGCTGTGGCCGACCTCGTGTCGTACCTGTCATGGATGTCCGAACCGACGCAGAAAACCCGCAAACAGCTTGGCGTGTGGGTGCTGCTGTTCCTCGGGGTCCTGAGCTTTTTCGCCTGGCGATTGAACGCCGCGTACTGGAAAGATATCAAATAATCACGCTGTCACCGGCGTGGGGCCGGCGCCAGGAAAAACCTGCGGTACGGGTTTTCCGCGCGCTGGCCTTTCAGCTTTTTGAGGAAACGTAAACATGATGGTTCTGTATTCCGGCACAACTTGCCCGTTCTCCCAGCGCTGCCGGCTGGTGTTGTTCGAAAAGGGCATGGACTTCGAGATCCGCGACGTCGATCTGTTTAACAAGCCGGAAGACATCGCTGTGATGAATCCGTACGGTCAAGTGCCGATTCTCGTCGAACGGGACCTGATTCTGTACGAATCGAACATCATCAACGAGTATATCGACGAGCGCTTCCCGCACCCGCAACTGATGCCGGCCGATCCGGTTCAGCGCGCTCGCGCCCGCCTGTTCCTGCTCAACTTCGAAAAGGAACTGTTCGTTCACGTCGGCACGCTCGAAAACGAAAAGGGTAAGGCCGCTGAGAAGAATCACGAGAAGGCACGTCTTGCCATCCGCGATCGTCTGACGCAGCTCGCACCGATCTTCCTGAAGAACAAGTACATGCTCGGCGAAGAGTTCTCGATGCTGGACGTCGCGATCGCGCCGCTGCTGTGGCGTCTGGATCACTACGGCATCGAGCTGTCGAAGAACGCTGCACCGCTGATGAAGTACGCCGAGCGCATTTTCAGCCGCCCGGCTTATATCGAAGCGCTGACGCCTTCGGAAAAGGTGATGCGTCGTTGAGTTTGGCTTTGGGGTGAGGGCGCCGCGTCTCGATTGTTTTCCGTGTGCGCCCAAACCCGGTAAGAGGACTGTTGATGCAAGAGATTTCCACCAAGCCTTATCTGCTGCGCGCGCTGTACGAATGGTGCACGGATAACGGCTACACGCCGCATATTGCGGTCCGGGTCGACAATCAGACGCGCGTGCCGCGTCAGTTCGTGCGCGATAACGAGATCGTGTTGAACATCAGCTTCGAGGCGACCAGCCAGTTGCAGATGGGCAATGAATGGATCGAGTTCAGCGCGCGCTTCTCCGGCAAGTCGCACAAGATCGAAGTGCCGATCGCCAATATTCTCGCGATCTATGCGCGCGAAAACGGGCAGGGCATGGCGTTCCCGGTCGAATCGGCCGGCGGCGAAGCGCAGGATTCGGGCGCCGACGCGGAACTGGCGGACGAGACGGAGGCACCGGCTGCACCACGCGCTACGGCGCCGCGCGCGGTCGAAGCGTCGCCGGCAACCGATGCCGCAGCCGCCAAAGCGGAAAGCGCGACGGATGGCCCGCAGCCTGACGATGACGGATCAAAAGGTGGCGGAAGGGCTCGCCTGAAGATCGTGAAATGAAGTAGAATCACGGCCTCATGCCGGCTTAGCTCATCAGGTAGAGCGCTTGACTTGTAATCATGAGGTGGCGGGTTCGAGTCCTGCAGCCGGCACCAGTAGTTCGAAAACGGGTTTCTGAAGAATTTCAGAAACCCGTTTTTTTTTATTCCTGGCGAGAAATCCGGCAAGTTGGACGGGTACCGGTGGTGCCCGGCGCAATGCGGCGCGAGAGCAAGAGCAAAAGAGCTCCCGGCGTCCCCACAGTACTGACGCCAGCGATCACGATATTGTTCGACGGCGCAGCGCTAGGGCTGTGCAGATATGCGGCCGCGCGAGCGTCGCCGCGAACAATCGGAATGCTGCCAGGAGCCGCCCTGGGCTTGCATTTGGCGGCGGGCGGCTGACGGCTGGGAAACGCAGAGACTTGTCGATTCAGGGTGCTGAGCGAGGCGGGAAATAGCTCTTTTTCACCGGATCTCATTCACCTTGTCGATTGTGGACTTTATAGTCTACAAATTGCCGGCAGACCACTGCAAAAGGCGCTTGCATCCGCCCCATCCCGGCGGCTGCCAACAGATACCGTCCCGCGAACCCGACCGGGAGAGGTACTATTCGGGCGTCAGTCGGCATCACTATCCGTTCAGTTCGGCGGGCAACGCCCCCGAGACGCGACATTTCACCGCGTCACTCCCGCACAACACATCCCACCTTCATCATGACCAGCCCCGCAACCATCACCTGGCCCGAAGCCGACGGCCCCCGCTCCGCGCGTTGGCGCTCCGAAGCCGCGGTGCCGCCGCCCAAACGCGTCGTCGTCGCAGATGACCGCACTACTGCCGACTCGGCCTACCGCCTCGCCTGCGAAGGTACGGCGCTCCTGTGGAACGGGGACTTCCAGAACGCCCGCCAGTTGCTGCAAGCGGTCACGCGCCGCCTGGAGCGCAAACCGCGCAAGCAGGGCGAAACGCCGATCGACGCGTTCAACCTGCATCGTCAGGCACAGTCGCAACGTGCCCGCACGCTCGGCATGATTCTGATCCCGCTCGACGCCGCTTACGGCATTCCGCTGCGCCGCGCGCCTGAAGTGCAGCAGGCCTGCATCGAAACTTACGGGCCATCTACCGATGAACCCTCGGTCGTGTCGCTGCGCGAATTGCTCGGTCTGATCGGCGCCCACGAGTGGCGCAAGAAGGGCGTGGAAATTCCCGCGCTGAGCGAGCGCATCCATCCGCACTACGGCGTGTTCTCGCCGGTGCGCGGTGAATATGTGGATCTGGTCGCGCGCACGCCGTTGCCGTCTTTGAACAAGGCATTCGATATCGGCACCGGCACGGGCGTGCTGGCCGCACTGCTCGCCAAACGCGGTGTGAAGAAAATCGTCGCGACCGACCAGGATCCGCGAGCGCTTGCCTGTGCTCGCGAGAACCTCACGCGTCTCGGCTACGCTCAGCAGGTCGAGGTCGTACAAGCCGATCTGTTTCCGGAAGGCCGTGCGCCGCTGGTGGTCTGCAATCCGCCATGGGTGCCAGCGCGACCCGCATCGCCGATCGAATACGCTGTCTACGATGCGGAAAGCCGTATGCTGCTCGGTTTCCTGAACGGCCTGGCGGAGCATTTGTCGCCGGGTGGGGAAGGCTGGCTGATCATGTCGGATTTCGCCGAGCATCTCGAATTGCGCACACGCGAGTGGTTGCTTGAAGCCATTGAAAAGGCCGGATTGACCGTGGTTGGTCGCGAGGACATTCGTCCGCGACACCCGAAGTCGACAGATGAGACCGATGCGCTGCACACGGCGCGCCTGGCTGAACTTACGTCGCTCTGGCGTTTGAAGGCGCGCTAAATGATGGCGCGCGATTGAGTGCGATGGAGCGCGTTGACTCAATAAGGCGGCGCTGAAACGCGGTACCGTCAGACCGGCACGCCGCGCGCCTTGAGATACGCTAACGCGCCGCGCCCTGCTACTAGTCCGCTGGCGAAGCAGGCGGTGAGCAGATAACCGCCGGTCGGCGCTTCCCAATCGAGCATTTCGCCCGCGCAGAACGCACCGGGCAGACGCTCGATCATCAAATGTTTATCGAGCGCTTCGAAGGGAATTCCGCCGGCGGTGCTGATCGCTTCGGCGATAGGCCGGGCGCGCGTCAGCCGCACCGGCAGTGCCTTGATCGCATGCGCAAGACCGTTCGCATCGGCGAAGGCTTCCTTCGACAGAATCTCGTGCAGCAAGGCCAGTTTTACGCCACTAATCCCGATTCTGCCGTGCAGGTGAGTCGACATGGAACGCGAGCCGCGCGGTCGCGTGACCTCGGCCACGACACGCTCCAACGTCAAGCCTGGCGCCAGGTCCAGCGCGATCGTGACATCCCCGTCGGCCAGAATTCGCTCCCGGATGACTGCCGACAACGCATAAATCAGACTCCCTTCGAGACCTGTTTCGGTCAGAAGTATTTCACCTTGTCGATTATGGACTTTTTTGTCTACTTCGGTGAGCGTGATGGCCACCGATTTCACCGGCTGGCCGGCGAAACGCTCACGCAGATAAGGGCTCCAGTCGGCATCGAAGCCGCAGTTCGCGGGCCGCAGCGGCGCCACCGGCACCTCGCGTGCGCTCAGCAGCGGCACCCAGGCGGCGTCGGATCCGAGCCGCGGCCAGCTTGCACCACCGAGTGCGAACACCACGGCATCGCAAGTCAAGGTTTGCTCGCCTTGGGGTGTTTCGAAGCGCAGCGTGTGCGCAGCGGTGTCGCTACCATCGTTGTCCCAACCGGTCCATTTGTGGCGCATGTGGAAACTCACGCCGGCTTCCCGCAACCGATGCAACCACGCACGCAGCATCGGCGCCGCTTTCATGTCGGTCGGAAAAACGCGCCCCGAACTGCCGACGAACGTCTCGACGCCGAGCCCATGCAACCATGCGCGCAAGGCGTCGGGACCAAACGTGTCGAGCAGCGGCGCGATCTGTTCGCGGCGCGCGCCGTAGCGGCCAAGAAACGGCTCTAGCGGTTCTGAATGCGTGATGTTCATGCCACCTTTGCCCGCCATCAGGAATTTGCGGCCAACGGACGGCATCGCGTCGTAGACGTCGACCTGTAAGCCGTGCTGAGCGAGCGCCTCGGCGGCCTTCAGGCCGGCGGGGCCGCCGCCGATCACGGCGATGCGGGCGGAAGCGAAGGAGGATGACATGCGGTCCTGCGGATGAGCGGAAGGGCGGCGCGTTGGCCCGATCTGACGATCGGGCGGCGCGAAGGACGCTATTTTCACACCGTGGGCAGCGCAGGGCAAACTGGGCGAACGGCGAACGGCGAACGGCGAACGGCGAACGGCTAGCGAGCTAACGGCCTGGCGGCCGAAAAGCGCTGGGTTCGGGCGTGTCGCAATCCCCCGCGCTCCTTTGCTATTCACTCGCGCGAACTATACTTTTCAAACACCTTCCATCGACCGCAATCCGCGTCTTCCCAGCGTCAAACTAACCCGCCGTTTTCATTCCGCCCGACGTTGCCAATGCTGCCACGTCGCGGCTCGCGACGTGGTCTGCGCGTGCGGTTCGTTGGGATATTTCGACGTTTGATCAAGGAGACTGCTATGACTCGCAAATACATCGACTGTCGCGAGTTCCCGAGCGAAATCAATTGCACCGTTGCCCTATCCGCCGACAGCGAGAGCGAATTGCTCGACGCGGCCGTGCAGCATGCCGTGACGGTGCACAAACATACGGACTCGCCGGAACTGCGCTCGCAACTGAAGACGCTGTTTCATGAAGGCACGCCGCCGGTCGAGGCGCCGCGTGCGTGATTCGTCGTCCTTTCCTTGAGGATTGGGTTGGCTGATCAGTTCGAGCGGCGGCGAGCCGCTCGCGCTGGTCTCGGTGTTAACCGGGCATCCTAGCCGGGATAAGCCTCGTCCACCTTCAGGCCGGCCAGCTTGAAAATGACCCGCAGCGTTTGTGGTTTGATGTCGCGGCGCGAAGCAAGCGTCGTCATCACGAAGTCGAGCACTTTCGCGTACTTGAGCATCGTCAGGCATGTTTCCATGTCGACGCTGCCATCGCGCATGACTTCGGCTAGTCGCAGCATTTCGGTGGAAATATCGCGCGCCATTTCCAGTTCGAGCTGCTGCTTTTCCGACCACGCGGGTGCCGCGGTGAGCTTCGCCAGCATTTCCTGAAATTTCTGTTCGACGTTTCCGTTGGGTACCGTGTCCATTGCTGCCTCTTCTATTATCCAGGCGCGCGTCCGTTTGATATCGCGGCGCGCTGCTGGTTACGTAACGTTCGGTCCGTGTTCCGGGACCGTCCTCCCCACATGCATTCGGTTCGCGTGATCGCAGTCACGGCCGGCAGCCTGTTGTTATGCGCGACGCGGCTTACGCCATCGTATGAGCCGGCCCGCAAGATGCTCTCAAGCCACGCCGAAAACGTCCCGCATACCGCTTTTTGAGCAGGAAGTGTTCCAGGTTTGTGGTGTTTCTCGCATGGTCGATGCAGCTCCTTAGGTGAGCGGCCTGCGCTTTGGGTAAACTGGCAGCAACTTTTCCTTTTTTCCGTCATCTGTCGCACGTTCGCGTTGCAATCGATGGCGGTCCCCACGATGTCCAGCAAAACCCACGAAATCCGTCCGAACCAATCCGTCGAACTGTTGAAGGAGCTTCATATCCTGACGCGCGACGGCAAGATGAACCAGGACAGCCGTCGCAAACTGAAGCAGGTCTACCACCTGTTCCAGTTCATCGAGCCGCTGCTGAAAGACCTCAAGGACCAGCAGGGCGCGGTGACGCTCGTCGACCATGGCGCGGGCAAGTCATACCTAGGTTTTATCCTGTATGACCTTTTCTTCAAGGAGTTTCAGGACGCTGCTGGTGGTGCTTCGCACATTTACGGCATCGAGACGCGCGAGGATCTCGTGACGAAATCCGAGGCGCTGGCCGACCGGCTGGGCTTCAAGGGGATGTCGTTCCTGAATTTGTCGGTGGCGGAGTCGATTACGTCGGAGCGTTTGCCGGCGCAGATCGATATCGTGACGGCGTTGCATGCGTGCAATACCGCAACTGACGACGCGCTCCGGTTTGCTCTGGAAAAGCACGCGAAGTACATCGTGGTCGTGCCGTGTTGCCAGGCTGAGGTGGCCGGGGTTTTACGGCAGAACAAAGGTAAATCGCTGGGAAATGCTTTGACCGAGATATGGCGGCATCCGCTGCATACCCGGGAATTTGGAAGTCAGATAACCAACGTGCTGCGCTGCCTGCAACTGGAAGCGCATGGCTATCAGGTGAGTGTGACTGAGCTGGTCGGCTGGGAGCATTCCATGAAAAATGAACTGATTATTGCCCAGTTCAAGGATCTGCCGAGGCGGCGACCGACCGAAAGGCTTAATGAAGTGATGGAGACACTTGGGATCGAGGCGCTGAAAGACAGGTTCTTTGTTACCGCCTGATCTGTCCTGCGGCGGTGGCATTTTCGTAGCCACCGCGTGAACTACATTTTCATCAGTTCATTCCAGCCTTTAAGACCGATTCGCCGAAGGGTCTCCTGATTCCGCTCATAAATATCTTCCGCATCGGGAAAAGCCTGAACCGCCCGTTCAATACTATTCTCGCGAAGCAGATGAAAAATAGGATAGGGCGCACGATTCGTATAATTCTCGATATCGTCGGGCTCACTGTCTTCAAACTGATAATGAGGATGAAAACTGGCAATCTGAATAATGCCTTCCAGCCGAAGTTGCCTGATCATTCTTTCAGCAAAAAACAGGCAATCGTTATAGTCGAGAAAATCGCCGAGCGCCTGCGGTAAAATCAGAAGCGTGGTATCCACCGCTTCAGGATTCGCCGCGACCAGCGCCTGAATCTCGGTTTCGAGATCGGTTAAAACCCCTTCCATATCCACAGCGTCGCTAACTGCGTAGCGAATCTGCCCCTTCACATGCACGGCCTTGGCAAAAGGGCACAGATTGAGCCCAATCACAGCCTCCGTTAGCCAATGACGAGTGGCGGCGATAACAGCATCATGAGATTCGGCAGACGACGACATGGCAAGCAGCGAAAGGGGAAAGTGTCATTCTAACGGCGCGGACCGGCACCGACTCGCGCCCAACCGCAACAGGGCGGCAAAAACCTTAACGAGTCGGCGACTCGCCGCACGCCGCGGCAATCAATTGCGCCGCCATCTTCGGCGCGACAAGAATCGGCCCGCAGCCTGGGCCGTAGGTCTGGCTGGCCGCGTACACGCCTTCGATCATCAAACCCAACCCGTTAGCCAACGCTACGGGGTCATCGGCGCCCGCCGCGGTCGTCAGTTCCAGAAGCCGCGCCATCAGCCGTTCCTTGTTGCGAAACACGAATTGCCGCGCCGGGTGCGTCGCGTCGGGAAACTCCACCGATACATTCACGAAAGGACAGCCACGGTAGTCGTCGATCGATGCACGCACCGCCAGGTCGTCGAAATATTGCTGAAGCTGCTTCGCGGGCTCGCCCGGATGCTTCGCAAAGCTCTTCTCCACGTAACCGAAGAACTGTTCGTCCTTTTGCTCCAGATATGCCATCACCAATTCGTCCTTCGACGAAAACTGGCGGTACAAACTCATCTTGTTCACGCCCGCGCGTTCCACGACCGCATCGACGCCGACCGCACGCACGCCCTCGCGATAAAACAGTTCGTCCGCGGCGCGCAACAGATGCTGCTGCGCCTGCGGGCCGGCTGTCTGCGCGCCACGCGCGCGCCGAGCACCGGCTGGTTTGAGGGTTTCACCGTCGGACATGGAATACCACCTGAATTAAATTGACGCCTTGACATGTTACCGACTGGTCACTAATATCGCAACACTCATTGTGACTGATCTGTCACAAGTCCTTTACCGAAGTCGTAACAATGCGAGCGGCGCGGCCTGCAGGCAGGCGTCGATTGGAGAACTGATGAACTGGGCAGCGAGACTGATTGGCGGACGTTTTCACTACGGCTGGTTGACCGTAGCGGTGGTGTTTCTGGTGTTGCTGGCGGCGGCCGGCACGCGCGCCACGCCGAGCGTGATGATGGTGCCGCTGGAGCATCAGTTCGGCTGGAGCCGCGCGACGATTTCGCTCGCGATCTCCGTGAACATTGCGCTCTATGGCCTGATGGGGCCGTTCGCGGCCGCGGCGATGCAACGCTTTGGCGTGCGTCCTACTTTGCTGATCGCGCTCGGCACGATGGCGGCGGGCGTGGCGCTGTCGTCGCTGATGACGCACCCGTGGGAGATGATTCTGATCTGGGGCGTGATGGTCGGCGGCTCGACGGGGGTGGCGGCGCTGTCGTTGTCCGCGACGGTCGTGACGCGCTGGTTCACCACGCATCGCGGCCTCGTGATGGGGATTCTGACCGCCAGTTCGGCGACCGGCCAACTGGTGTTCCTGCCGATGCTTGCGGCCATCGCCGAGCATTACGGCTGGCGCCAGGTGGTGTGGGTCGTCGCGGGCGCGGCGGCGATTGTTTTGCCGCTGGTCGCGTTTCTGTTGCCGGAGCGGCCCGCGGATATGAAATTGCGCCCGTTCGGCGAACCGGCCGACGCGCCGATCTCCGCTTCAGTGACGAAGCAGAACCCGCTGGCCATCGCCTTCGGCACACTCGCCATGGCGAGCAAGACGCGAGATTTCTGGCTGCTGTTCTTCAGTTTCTTTATCTGCGGCGCGAGTACCAACGGTTACGTCGGCACGCATTTGATCGCGATGTGCGGCGACTACGGCATGACCGAAGTGCAGGGCGCATCCTTGCTCGCCGCCATGGGCATCTTCGATCTGTTCGGTACGACGCTGTCGGGCTGGCTGTCGGACCGATTCAATAGCCGCGTGCTGCTGTTCTGGTACTACGGCCTGCGCGGTTTGTCGCTGATGTATCTGCCGCACGCGTTCGGCATCGATTTCTTCGGTCTGCCACTGTTCGCGGTGTTCTACGGTCTCGACTGGATCGCCACCGTGCCGCCCACCGTGCGTCTCGCGACCGATGTCTACGGCAAGGAAGCGGCGCCGGTCGTGTTCGGCTGGGTGGTCGCCGGCCACCAGCTCGGCGCGGCTTTCGCGGCGCTCGGCGCGGGCATGCTGCGCGCGAGCCTCGGCACGTACACGGTGGCGTCGATGATTTCGGGTGGTTTGTGCCTCGTTGCCGCCGTGATCGTGCTACGGATCAACCGGCCGGCCAAGTTGCCGGAGCCGCAGGCGGTATAAAGCCGCGCCCCTGCGCAGGGTGACCAAAGCGAACCAGCGCAAACGGCCTCATACGAGGCTGTTTGCCATTGCAGCCGACGTAAAAAGTAACTGCGCACTTGTTGGAGCGCGAGCGGCTCAGCCCGGTTATGCTATGAGACCCCGGGCAGCCGCCCGCCGATCATGAATTTCGACCGAGAGAAGCGCATGACCAACAAACCCGCCCCTACCGCAGTTGCCATTCACGAGCTGATTGCAGGTCGCTGGAGCCCGCGCGCGTATTCGAGCGAGCCGGTGAGCCGCGAGGATCTGCATTCGGTGCTCGAAGCGGCACGCTGGGCGCCGTCTTCGTATAACGCGCAGCCGTGGCGTTTCCTCGTATTCGACCGTAGCGTCGATGAAGTCTCGTTCAAGCAGGCTTTCGCCACCCTGGTGCCGTTCAACCAGGGCTGGAATGCGCCGGCGCCGGTGCTGATCGCGGTGACCACGCACACGCTCACCAACAAGGGCGAAGTGAACCGTTGCGCGCCGTACGACGCGGGTGCCGCGGCGATGGCGCTGGTGCTGCAGGCGCACGCACTGGGTCTCGCCGCGCATCAGATGAGTGGTTTCGATCCGGCCGCGTTCCGCACGGCGTTCAAGCTGCCGAACGACGTTGACGTGATCGCCATGATTTCGCTCGGCCATTACGGCGACGTCGATAAGCTCGATCCGGTGCTGCGCGAGCGCGAGAAGTCGGTGCGTCAACGTCTGCCGCTTGCCGACATCGCTTATGGCGGCGGCTGGAAGAAGGCGTTCTGAGCGTCTTGCAGCTTGGGTGGTTACAAAAACGCGCGGCGCTGACCGCGCGTTTTTTTATTCCACATTGTCCGCGTCGCTTTAAGGTGGGTGGTTCGTCCCCTGTCGGCCATGTCGCTCAAGGCGCTTGATTCAATCAGCGCCCTCCACGTCGCTCGAAACGCGCCGTTCATTCCGCGTCGTCCGTGACGCTCGAAAGCGGCGCGGCGACATTCTCGAGCGACTTGCGCTCCGCATCCACGCCCCATATCGCAGCGATCACCGCGGCTGCGAGCATCAGCCCCGAGCCGACCAGGTAGCCCAAAAACACTTCGCTGCGCTGATGCGTATCGATCAGCCGGCCGAAGAACGCCGGGCCGATGATGCCGCCCAGCGCCGTGCCGAATGCGTAGAACACCGCGATCGCCAGCGCGCGGATTTCCAGTGGAAACGATTCGCTAACCGTCAGATACGCCGAACTCGCCGCCGCCGAGGCGAAGAAGAAGACCACCATCCACGCAATCGTCTGCGTCACGACGGTGAGCATGTGCTGCTCAAACAGGTAGCCGCTCAGCGTCAGCAGAATGCCGGACAGCGCGTAAGTCGCAGCGATCATCTTGCGCCGCCCGATGACGTCGAAGAGCCGGCCGAGCACCAGCGGTCCAAGGAAGTTGCCGAGCGCGAACGGCAACAGATACCAGCCAATGTGGTCGCCCGGCACGTTGTAGAAATCGGTCAGCACCAGCGCATAGGTGAAAAAGATCGCGTTATAGAAGAACGCCTGCGCGGTCATCAATGAGAGGCCGACCAGCGCGCGCCGTCGGTGCACATTGAACAGCGTGTGAAACACCTCGCGCAGCGGCGTATGTCCGCGCGCTCGCAGTTTTAGTCGCGTGAGGTCGTCGTCGGAGAGTGCATGGCCTTCGCTGCGAAGGCGCGTTTCGATGCCTTCGACGATCGAGCGTGCATCGCGTTCGCTGCCGTGTGTGAGCAGCCAGCGAGGACTTTCGGGCACCCAGATGCGCATCGGCAGAATCCCCAGCGCCAGCACCGCGCCGATGAAGAAACAGGCGCGCCAGCCCCAGTCGCCCGGCAATAAATTCGGATCGAGCAGGATCAGTGAACCCGCCGCGCCGATTCCCGCGCCGACCCAGAAAGTGCCGTTGATGCCGAGATCGGTCCAGCCGCGCACCCGCGCCGGCGTGAATTCCTGGATCGTCGAATTGATCGCCGTATATTCGCCGCCGATGCCCGCCCCCGTCAGAAAGCGAAACAGCAGAAAACTGGTGAGATTCCACGACAGCGCGGTTGCCGCGGTGGCGGCCAGATACAGTGCGAGCGTGATGAAGAACAGCTTGCGACGGCCGAGCCGGTCGGTCAGCCAGCCGAAGCCGAGCGCGCCGAGCACGGCGCCGGCAATGTAGGCGCTGCCGGCGAGACCCACGTCGGCGTTGGTAAAGTGCAACGCCTGGCTAGACTTCAACGCACTTGCCACAGCGCCCGCCAGCGTCACCTCAAGACCGTCCAGCAGCCACGTTACGCCCAGCGCGACAACGATTAGCGAGTGAAAGCGCCCCCACGGCAAACGGTCGAGCCGCGATGGCAGGTCGGTTTCAATGACGGCGGCGTTTTTCTCGTGGACAACGGCGGTAGGCGGCGCGCTCATTGCTGTTAGTCTCCTGATTGTCGAAAATTGGCGGCGTATCCTGTCGAATTCAGCAATTTTTGTTCCGTCGAGCGGGCTTGGGACATTGTTGCGGGCGTCCCGGAAAGCGTCAGTTGATGCTGATTGGGCTTTCGTGATACAAAGCCGCTCCCCTTTCTGTCCGCGCCAGCCGTGAGCGGCGATTCCTGCCATGAACTATTGCGCGATTGATTTCGGTACTTCCAATTCGGCCGTAGCCGTCCCTGACGGCGCTGCGCTTAGGCTTGCGCCGGTCGAGGGCGCCTATACGACGCTGCCGACTGCCGTCTTTTTCAACACCGACGAGGACACCCGCGAGTTCGGGCGCGCGGCGCTGGCGGCGTACATCGACGGTTTCGACGGCCGTCTAATGCGCTCGATGAAAAGTATTCTCGGCTCGCCGCTCGCCGAGAATTCGACCGATCTCGGCGACGGCTCAGCGATCAAGTACACGGACATCATCGCGATTTTCGTCGACCATCTGAAGCGCTCGGCCGAAAAGAGCGTCGGCGGACCGATCAGCCGCGCCGTGTTGGGCCGCCCGGTGTTCTTCGTCGACGACGACCCGCGCGCGGACCAGATGGCGCAACAGCAGCTCGAAGCCGCGGCGCGTTCAGTCGGTTTGCGGGAGATCCACTTTCAGTATGAGCCGATCGCGGCCGCGTTCGACTACGAATCCCATCTGACGGAAGAGGGGCTCGTGCTGGTGGCCGATATCGGTGGCGGTACGTCGGACTTTTCGCTGGTGCGGGTGGGGCCGGAGCGGGTGACGCGCGTCGAGCGGAAAGACGACGTGCTGGCCCACCACGGTGTGCACGTTGCAGGCACCGATTTCGACCGTCGTGTCGAACTGGTGACGATCCTGCGCGAACTCGGCTACCAGACGCTCGACCCCGAAGGCCGCGAGATTCCGAGCCGTATCTATTTCGACCTGGCGACCTGGCACCTGATCAATACCGTCTACGCACCGAAGCGCGTCAGCGAACTCGCGCTCATGCGGCATCTGTTCATCCAGGCCAAACATCACGATCGGCTGATGCGCGTCGTGGAGCGCCGCTTGGGGCATGCGCTCGCGGCCCACGCGGAAGAGGCGAAGATCGGCGTGGCGGCGGGTGGCGAGACCGTGATCGACCTCGACGAGGTGGAAGACGATCTGCGCCTGGCATTCGACGAAGCGCAACTCATCAAGGCCGGTCACGACGAGACGCAGCGCATCGTGCAGGCGGCACGCGATACGGTGCAGGCGGCCGGCGTCGCCCCGCGTGACGTCAACGCGATTTATTTCACGGGCGGCTCCACCGGATTAGCGTTTCTATCGAGTGCATTGGCGGCGGCATTTCCGGATGCCAAAGCGGTATTCGGCGACCGTCTTGCCAGCGTTGCGACAGGTCTCGGTATTCACGCGCGGCGTCTGTTCGGATAACCAGACTAACCAATTGCATACTGCGGAGATAATCTCCGTATGCAATGGCGATGGATATAAAAAAACCCCGCCGAGGCGGGGTTTTTTGCGTCCAGAAGGAAGCGTGCTTGCTTACGCCGGCTTGATGTTAGCAGCTTGCTTGCCCTTCGGGCCCGTCTTCACTTCAAACGTAACCTTTTGGTTTTCTTGCAGTGTCTTGAAGCCTTCCGAGCGGATTTCCGAGAAATGCGCGAACAGATCTTCGCCACCGCCGTCCGGCGTGATGAAGCCAAAGCCCTTTGCGTCATTGAACCACTTGACGGTACCGGTTTCCATATTACTTGTTCCTAAAGATGGTAAATAAGGCCGAAGCCCAATGGGTGCGCATGAAAATCAAGGAAGGGGTAATGGGACCAACCGGAGTACCGTTGATGGGCGAACTACGAAAGACCAATTCACTCGCCGCTTGAAATCCTGCCCGAACGTTATACGGCCATTTGGGGCGAAGGTCAACACTCGGATCCCAACTTTACAAAATTTTGATGGATTGGCGTAAAAATTGCTTACAAAGCTTGCTATTCGCCCAAGAATTTTGCTAGGGAGAACCCTTAGTTTCGCTGCAACGAGGGGGTGCAACCGTTAAACTACGCGCCGCGCGTCGGTTGCACCTGATCAGATTGGGCCGTCGCGTATGCATGCGCGTCACCCCGTCTCCAGCGCCACAAGCGTTGTCACGCGGTGCCACATGGTTCTGCTGCAACTTGCATGGGACCGGAGTAAGTGCCACAGCCTTCACTCTGGCCGAAATACGGTGTATGGGACCAGAGTAAGCGCTAAAGCGCTAATTCTGGTCGACACAGGAGAGGATGTGAAAAGTTCTATACAACGGAACATTGGGCCGGTCGCGCTATTGCTGACCGGCTTGGGTTCGATCATCGGATCGGGCTGGCTGTTCGGCGCGTGGAAGGCTGCAAAAATTGCAGGGCCGGCAGCCATTTGTGCATGGGTCATTGGGGCAGTCGTGATTCTCGCGATCGCATTGACCTACGCAGAACTCGGCGCGATGTTCCCTGAGTCCGGCGGCATGGTGCGCTACGCGCGCTATTCGCATGGTGCACTGGTCGGTTTCATCAGTGCATGGGCCAACTGGATCGCCATTGTCTCGGTAATTCCAATCGAGGCTGAAGCATCCATTCAATATATGAGTACGTGGCCGTATCCATGGGCGCATGCGCTATTCGTGGACGGGTCATTAACGACCACCGGGCTATTGCTGTCCGCAGCGCTCGTGATCATTTACTTTCTGCTGAACTACTGGGGCGTGAAACTGTTCGCGCGCGCCAATTCGGCAATCACGATCTTCAAGTTCCTGATTCCGGGTGCGACGATCCTCGGCTTGATGCTGACGGGCTTTCACAAGGAAAACTTCGGCGAAGCGAGCACCTTTGCGCCGTACGGCTGGTCGGCTGTGCTGACGGCAGTCTCGACGAGCGGTATCGTGTTCGCCTTCAACGGTTTCCAGAGCCCGATCAACCTCGCGGGTGAAGCGCGCAATCCGGCCAGGAGCGTACCGTTCGCGGTGATCGGCTCGATCCTGCTGGCGCTGGTGATCTACGTGCTGCTGCAGGTCGCGTATATCGGGGCAGTGAGCCCGGGCGACGTGATGAAGGGCTGGAGCCACTTCAACTTCGCTTCGCCGTTCGCCGAACTGGCGATCGCGCTGAACCTGAACTGGCTGGCTATCCTGCTGTACGTCGACGCGTTTGTCAGCCCGAGCGGCACCGGCACGACCTACATGGCCACTACCACCCGCATGATCTACGCAATGGAGCGCAACAACACGATGCCGAAGATGTTCGGTAACGTGCACCCGTTCTACGGCGTGCCGCGTCAGGCGATGTGGTTCAACCTGCTGGTGTCGTTCATTTTCCTGTTCTTCTTCCGCGGCTGGAGCTCGTTGGCGGCGGTGATCTCGGTCGCGACCGTGATCTCGTATCTGACCGGCCCGATCAGCCTGATGGCGCTGCGCCGTGCGGCGACGGATCTGGAGCGCCCGCTGCACATTCCCGGCATGAAGATCATTGCGCCGTTCGCGTTCGTGTGCGCGTCGCTCATCCTGTACTGGGCAAAGTGGCCGCTGACCGGCGAAATCATTCTGTTGATGGTCGTCGCGCTGCCGGTGTACTTCTACTTCCAGGCGAAGTCGGGTTTCGGCGGCTGGGGGCGTGACCTGAAGGCCGCATGGTGGCTCGTGGCCTATCTGCCGGTGATGGCGACCCTGTCGCTGATCGGCAGTAAGGAATTCGGCGGCCGTGGCGTCCTCCCGTATGGCTGGGACATGCTGGTGGTGATCGCGTTCTCGCTGGTGTTCTACTACTGGGGCGTGCGTAGCGGCTATCGTTCGGACTACCTCGAAGAGCGTCAGACGCACGACGAAGTGCTCGAAGGCATGGGCGCGCATTAGATTGCTGCGCTGAGTCTTCCGCCGGATCATCTTGATCCGGCACGGTACGAAAAAAGCCCGCCTGGTTGTTCAGGCGGGCTTTTTTGTTGGCTGCGTTCATATCTTGTTTCGGCGTTCCGACGGCACGGGGTTGGCGTTGAATCAGGCAGTGCCGAACACGTAATTCGTCATGGCGAGCGACCGCTGGTAGGTTCCAAGCGACTGGATCGCCAGCGAATAATCGTCGTCAGCCGCGCCCAGCGCCGCGAATACGGGCAGCAGGTGCTCGTCGGTCGGATGCATCAGCACGGCGTGCGGCGCCTGACGGCGGTAGTCGAGCAACGCGTCGATGTCGTGCGCGGCGAGCTTTGCTTCGAACCAGTCGGTGAATTCGGCCACGCGCGGGTCGGCGTCTTCTGGGCGTGCGGAAAAGTCGGCCGCGCGCAGGTTGTGCGTGATCTGGCCCGAGCCGATCACCATCACGCCGTCGTCTTTCAGCGAGCGCAGCGCGCGACCCACGCGGAAGTGATGGGTGGCATCCAGATGCGGCTGGATCGACAACTGCGCGACCGGCACATCGGCTGCCGGGAACATCAGCAGCATCGGTACCCACGCGCCGTGGTCGAGCCCATGCGGCTGGGCGTTGGCGAGGATGCCGTGTTCGCCGAGCAGCACGGCGGCACGGCGCGCCACATCGGGCGCACCCGGAGCCGGATATTGAATCTCATACAACTGACGTGGGAAACCGTAGAAATCGTGGATGGTTTCCGGTGCGGGGGAGCTGCTCACCACCGGCTGCGCCGTGCCCCAGTGGGCCGACAGCATCAGCACGGCTTCAGGACGCGGCAATTGCGCCGACAGCACGCCAAATTCAGCGGACGGCAGGGAAGGGTCGATTGGCAGCGTAGGTGCGCCGTGGGAAAGGAAAAGCGACGGTAAGCGATTCATGGCAGCAACGCCGCCGCAGGAATGCGGCGCGGAAGTGAGGTTGCTATCAATATAGGTCCGTACCGACGTTTGATAAACGGGTGAAAACGGAATTGATTGTGTCGTGGGTGTTATTAATCGACATCCCGCAGCGCGTGTTATTCCTGCGGCCCGCGCAATCCTTGCCAAGCCGGCGACAAAGCAGGCCCAAGCGCGAAGAGATCCAGCACACGCGCCACCGTGTGATCGACCATTTCGTCGATCGAGGCGGGGTGGTTGTAGAAGGCAGGCAAGGGCGGGAAGATCACGCCGCCCATTTCGGTGACGGCCGTCATATTGCGCAGATGCGCGAGATTGAACGGCGTTTCGCGCACGAGGAGCACAAGCCGGCGGCGCTCTTTGAGCGTGACATCGGCGGCGCGGGTGATCAGATTGTCGGAAAAGCCATGCGCGACGCTGGCTAGCGTCTTCATCGAGCAGGGAGCGATCACCATGCCATCGGTCGCAAATGAGCCGGACGCGATGCTCGCGCCGACGTCGCGCACCGAATGGACGACATCCGCTAGCGGATGCACGTCTTCTTTGCTCAACTGGAGTTCGTGCTGGATATTGAGCCACCCGGCGCTCGAAATCAGCAGATGGCTCTCGACGCCGCCAAGCCTGCGCAACGTCTCGAGCAACCGGATGCCGTAGATGGCGCCGGTTGCGCCGGTGATCGCGACGATCAGCCGGCGTGGCGCCGCAGCGCGTGTTTCCATGGCTCGCGGCGCCTTATCAGAGGACAACAATCGTTCGGGCAGCGGCCGCTTAAGCCGCGGCGAACAGCTGCTGGAGTTCGCCCGATTCGTACATTTCCATCATGATGTCCGAGCCGCCGACGAATTCGCCCTTCACGTAGAGCTGCGGAATGGTCGGCCAGTTCGAGAATTGCTTGATGCCCTGGCGGACTTCGTCGTCTTCGAGCACGTTGACGGTTTTGATTTCGCCGACGCCGCACGCCTTCAGAATCTGGATGGCGCGGCCAGAAAAGCCGCACATCGGGAACTGAGCGGTACCCTTCATGAAGAGCACGACGTTGTTTTCGTCGACGATTTGCTTGATGCGTTGTTGCGTATCCATGACTGACCTTGCGGTTCCGTTATGTGTAGGGAATAGGCTGAAATGATAGCGGATTTCGGTACGACCGGCCGAGGGCCGCTTTGTCACCCTCGGCGATTGAGGCCATTCATCGAGATCAGCCGGGCCACAGGCCGCCGCTGATTCGTTCGATGCCGGCCAGATCCTGCTCCGAGCGGACTTGCTTAAAACCTTGCGCCGTCAGCAGGTCGCGCACGGTTTCCGCCTGATCGTACCCGTGTTCGATCCACAATACGCCGTTGGCGGCCAAACGTGTCGGCGCCCCAGCGACGATCGCGCGGATCGCGCTGAGTCCGTCGGCCTCGTCGGTGAGTGCGCCGCGCGGTTCGAAGCGCAGATCGCCTTCCGACAGATGCGGATCGCCGCTCGCGATATACGGCGGATTGCTGACGATCACGTTAAAGCGCAATGCTGCGTCGAGCGAGCTGTACCAGTCGCTTTGCTGCAATACCACGGCGCCGCCGGGGCGTCGGGTATCCAGCAGACGTGCGGCGTTGCGTGTGGCTACCGCCAGCGCTTCGGCGGAACGGTCCAGCGCCCAGACCTGTGCCTCGGGCCGCATCGACGCAATGGTCACGGCAATCGCGCCAGTGCCGGTGCCGAGATCGAGCACGCACGGCCGCGCGATGTTGTCCATTGCCGCCAACGCCGTTTCGACCAGTAATTCGGTTTCTGGACGTGGAATCAGCACGTCCGGCGTCACTTCGAAATCAAGCCCAAAAAACTCGCGCGCGCCGACCAGTTGCGCCACCGGCTCGCCGGCGACACGCCGCGCTTCCAGCAACCGGTATCGCTTAACTAGCGTGCCGTCGAGCGTTTCATCGCTGCGCGTAATCAGTTGCGTATGCCGCCAGCCGAGCACGTGCGTGAGCAGAATCCGCGCTTCGAGCGACGGCAGTGGCGAGGCGCGCAACAGCGCGGCGGGCGTGACCGGATCCATCCGCGCTTAGTCTGCGTCGCCCAGCGATGCCAGCAACTCGGCCTGATGCTCGCTGACCAGGGCCGCGATCAGTTCGTCGAGATCGCCGTCCATGAGTGCGTCGAGGCGATACAGCGTCAGATTGATTCGGTGATCCGTCAGCCGCCCTTGCGGGAAGTTGTAGGTGCGAATCCGCTCCGAGCGATCGCCCGAGCCGATCAGGCTCTTGCGCGTCGCGGCTTCTTTCTGCTGCTGCTCGTGCGACTGCTTGTCCTTGATGCGCGCGGCCAAAACCTTCAGCGCACGATCCTTGTTCTTATGCTGCGACCGGTCGTCCTGACATTCGACGACGATACCCGTCGGCAAGTGCGTGACGCGCACGGCCGAGTCGGTTTTGTTGATGTGCTGCCCGCCCGCACCGGACGCGCGGAATGTGTCGATGCGCAGATCGGCAGGATTAATCTCGACCTCACCGATTTCGTCCGCTTCCGGCATCACCGCGACCGTGCACGCCGACGTATGAATGCGACCCTGCGTTTCGGTGGCCGGCACGCGTTGCACGCGATGGCCGCCCGACTCGAACTTGAGCTTGGAATAGGCCGCTTCGCCGGCGATCCGTACGATCACTTCCTTGTAGCCGCCCAGATCCGATTCGCTCGCCGACATCATCTCCACTTGCCAGCGATTGCGCTCGGCAAAGCGCAGGTACATGCGCAGCAAATCGCCCGCGAACAGCGCCGATTCGTCGCCGCCTGTGCCGGCACGGATTTCGAGGAAGATGTTGCGGTCGTCGTTCGGGTCTTTCGGCAGCAGCATTTTCTGCAATTCGGCGCCGAGTTTTTCCATCCGCTCGCGCGCCGCGCGAATTTCTTCTTCCGCGAAGTCGCGCATCGACGCGTCCGCCAGCAGCTCCTGCGCGGTCGCCGCGTCGTTCATTGCGTGGCGCCACAGTGCGTAATGCTCGACGACCGGTCCGAGCTCGGCGTGCTCACGCGTGAGCTTGCGGTATTGGTCGAGATTCGAGGTGATGTCCTCGCGGCTCAACAGGTCGTTCAGTTCGGCCAGCCGGGTAGTGAGCTGGTCGAGCTTGCGTTGCATGCTCGTTTTCATCGGACGGGTATCGGAGCGGACTCCGGCAAAGACGACGACTAGGGAAGTGGGCAGATGCCCTGGTCAGAAGCACGTCGCGGGCCACACGGGGTGGCGCGGACGATGCGGCAGTGGCTGCGCCGCTAACGCTCCGTAGAACCGGAGTGTTTGTAGAAGCCGCTCATCAGTTCGATGAGCGTGTCACGGTTCTCGCTGCTCGCGCGATTGAGCGCGTGCGTGGGGCCGTGGATCAGTTTGTTGGTGAGCGATTGCGACAGCGCTTCGAGCACCGCCGCTGGGTCGTCGCCGCGCGCGAGCATTTTCTGCGCGCGTTCGACTTCGGCGCGACGCAGCACGTCGGCTTGCGTATGCATGTGACGGATCACCGGCACGATGCTGCGCGCGTCGAGCCATTGCATGAAATTCTGTACACGCGTTTCGATGATCGCCTCGGCTTGGGCGACCGCGGCTTGCCGCGACGCGTTGCCTTCGCGCACGATCACGCCGAGGTCGTCGACGGTGTAGAGAAACACGTCTTCGAGCTGGCCGACTTCGGGTTCGATATCGCGCGGCACGGCCAGATCGACCATGAAAATCGGCCGGTGGCGGCGCGCTTTCACCGCCCGCTCGACCGCGCCCAGACCGATGATCGGCAAGGTGGAAGCGGTACACGACACGATGATGTCGAACTCATGCATGCGCGTGGGCAGTTCCGAGAGCGGAATGGCCCGGCCGTTGAAACGTTCGGCGAGACGGGTGCCGCGCTCGGCGGTGCGGTTTGCGACCACGAGTTCGCGTGGCTGTTGCGCCGCGAAGTGCGTGGCGCACAGCTCGATCATTTCGCCCGCGCCGATGAACAGCACACGCTGGTTCGAGACCTTGTCGAAAATCCGCTGCGCAAGCCGTACGGCTGCGGCCGCCATGGAAACCGACTGCGCGCCGATTTCGGTCGTGCTGCGCACTTCTTTCGCAACGGCGAAGGTGCGCTGGAACAACTGGTTCAGATAGGTGCCGAGCGCGCCGGCTTCAGACGCCGTGCGCACCGCATCCTTCATTTGTCCGACGATTTGCGTCTCACCGAGCACCATCGAATCGAGGCCCGATGCAACGCGGAACGCATGGCGCACGGCTTCCGACTGCGGCAGCGCGTACACATGCGGTGCGAGTTCGTCGATAGGCAGGTTGTGGTACTTCGAGAACCACTGGATCGCGGCTTCACGCGCGGCCTGGTCGTCGGTCGCGCAGTAGAGTTCGGTGCGGTTGCAGGTGGACAGAATCGCCGCTTCCGGCGCCGTGCGGGCGGTGCGGCCGAGCCAGATGCTCTTGAAGGTGTCCAATGCAGGCTTGATCTGTTCGAGCGGAAACGCCACGCGTTCGCGCAAGGCGACAGGCGCAGTGTGGTGATTGATTCCGATCGTTAGAAGCTGCATATGGGGAGCTATGGTTTAGCCCAATATTATAGCGTTTTCACCATTCTTACATTGTGCGCGCGTCATTCGGCCTCTACAACGGCCTCTGGCGGGATTGCGTCGAGCTGATAGCCGTAGCCGTAAAGCGGTGTCAGGCAATAACCGTGCTCGGGGCGCAATTGCAGTTTGGTCCGCACGCGCGATGCATGCGTGTCGACGGTGCGCGACCTTACGTCGCGGCGGCGTGTCCAGACGGTTTCGAGAATATGCGCGCGCGACACCGGCCGCGACAGATTGGTAAATAGCAGCAACGCAAAGCGGAATTCCTTCGGCGTCAGGGCGACGGTGTGGCCACGGAATGTGACGGCGAAGCGCCCCGCGTCGAACGCATAGCCGCCGATCGCGTCGAGCCGCCGGTTGGGTGGCCGCCGCAGGCCCGCGCGTCGCAGCAGTGCGTCCACGCGGGCCAGCATTTCCGGGCCGCGGACCGGTTTGGTCAGGCAGTCGTCGGCACCGGCGTGCAGCGCGGCAACAATCTGGCTCTCGCGTGGCTCCGACAGCAGCACGATCACCGGTAAGCTTGGCAGGATGGAACGGGCGCGTGGGATCAGGTCTTCGGCTGAATGATCGCCGGCCCAGCTGGCAGTGATGAGAAGATCGAAGAATTCGTCGGCGGCGCGATGCAGGAACGGGGCGCTCGCGGTGAAGTGCTGGCACATATGGCCGCCGGCAAAGATCAGCCGGCCGACTAATGTGGCGTGCCGAAGGTCCGGCTCGATAAGGGCGATTCGCATGGCGCGCTTTCAGCCTGGCAACAATCAAGGACCGGGATTCTCCGTAAGGCTTACAGCTTGCCTAACATCACCCCGACCCCTAAACTCAACCGCTATGCGGAAAGCGCCGTGCTGAACCTCTATAGTTAATGAGACAAAAATGCTAGCTGCCCAAACCTCCGGCGCCCATGAGACGAATCTGAAACTGCGCGGGACGAATCCGAAACCGCGCCAGACCCGCCGCTAATGGGGTGGCCTGGAATCCTGGTGCTGGGTGCGGTGATAGGCCTGGCGGGGTGGCGGCTGCACCCGCTGCGCCGTTCGAGCCGCGCCCAATGGTGGGTCGCGCTACTGGCCGGCTTGCTGGGCGCGAGTGTCGCGCGGATGGCCGGCAACGTGGTTGGTCTCTTTCATGATGGCGGTATGCTCGAATGGCCGGTATGTACCGCCATCGCGCTGCTCGCCGTTGCCGTGACGGTCGGCTTGCTTTCCCGTCGATGAATACTTGCAGGTGACTCTGATGAATGCCCGACTCCCCGAAACCTCCTCCATCCCTGAACGGCTCGCGACATTACGCAATGCCATGGCACGCGAAGGCGTAGCCGCTTATCTGGTGCCGTCCGCGGATCCACATCTTTCCGAATATCTACCCGGACGCTGGCAAGGCCGGCAGTGGCTGTCGGGTTTTACCGGCTCGGCCGGCACACTGGTCGTGACCGCCGATTTCGCCGGCGTATGGACCGATAGCCGTTATTGGGAACAAGCCAACGCGCAGCTAGCCGGTACCGGCGTTCAGCTGATGAAAATGACCGGCGGCCAGCAGACCGTGCCGCATTTCGAATGGCTTGCGCAGAACGTCGCCGCCGGTGGCACGGTCGGCGTGGACGGCGCAGTGCTCGGTGTGTCGGCGGCGCGTGCTTTGAGCCAGGCGCTCACCGCGCACGGCGTGACGCTGCGCACCGACGTCGATCTGTTCGACGTGATCTGGCCGCAGCGTCCGTCGCTGCCCGCCGCCGCGGTGTTTGAGCATGCCGCTCCGCACGCGAGCGTCGCCCGTTCCGAAAAGCTCGCGCAGATTCGCCGCGCGATGGCGGAAAAGGGCGCGCAGTGGCACTTCATTTCCACGCTCGACGACCTTGCATGGCTTCTGAATCTGCGCGGGGCCGACGTCAGCTACAACCCGGTGTTTGTGGCGCACGCGCTGATCGGTCAGGAGAGCACATCGCTCTTCGTCGCCGACGGCAAGGTGCCGCAAGCGTTGGCCGATGCGCTCGCGCGTGACGGCATCAGCGTCGAGCCATATGCAAAGGCGGCCGATGCGCTGGCCGCGTTGCCAGCCGGCAGCACGCTGCTGATCGACCCGCGCCGCATTACGTATGGCTCGCTGCAGTCGGTGCCGTCCACGGTGAATGTCGTCGAGGCGGTTAATCCGTCCACGTTCTTCAAGTCGCGCAAGACCGAGGCGGAAGCGGAGCACGTGCGCGAGACGATGGAGCAGGACGGCGCGGCACTCGCCGAATTTTTCGCGTGGTTTGAAGGCGCCTTGGGCCGTGAAACGATCACCGAACTGACGATCGACGAGCGCCTGACGGCAGCCCGCGCGCGCCGTCCGGGCTTCGTGTCCCTGAGCTTTGCGACGATCGCCGGCTTCAACGCGAACGGCGCGATGCCGCACTACCGCGCGACCGATGATGCGCATCTGGTGATCGAGGGTAATGGCTTGTTGCTGATCGATTCGGGCGCACAGTATCTGAGCGGCACGACCGACATCACCCGCGTCGTGCCGATCGGCACCATCAGCGAGGCACAGCGGCGCGATTTCACGATCGTACTGAAAGGCACCATGGCGCTGTCGCGCGCAAAATTCCCGCGCGGCATCCGTTCGCCGATGCTGGACGCGATCGCCCGCGCGCCGATCTGGGAAGCCGGTGCCGATTACGGTCACGGCACCGGTCACGGCGTGGGCTATTTCCTGAACGTGCACGAAGGCCCGCAGGTGATTTCGCACTACGCGCCGGCCGAACCATGGACAGCGATGGAAGAAGGCATGATCACCTCGGTCGAGCCGGGCATTTACCGGCCGGGCAAGTGGGGCGTACGGATCGAGAACCTGGTGCTGAACGTGCCCGCGGAAAAAACCGAGTTCGGGGATTTCCTCAAGTTCGAAACGCTGACGCTGTGCCCGATCGACACGCGCTGCCTTGACCTGTCGCTGTTGCGTGACGACGAGCGCGCATGGCTCAACGCGTATCACGAGATGGTGCGCGCACGCCTGTCGCCGCATGTGTCGGGTGAGGCCAAAGCGTGGCTGGAGCTGCGCACACAGCCTATCTGATCGCGTCGCCACGACCTTACTGACGGAGAGTGCATGGCCATCAAGGCAGTCGTGTTCGATTTCGGCGGCGTGCTAATCGACTGGAGCCCGGAGTATCTGTATCGGCAGTTGATTCCGGACGAAACGGAGCGCCGCTGGTTTCTGACCCACGTCTGTTCGATGGACTGGGTGGTCCGTCAGGACGGCGGCCAGCCAATCGCCGAGGCGACGGACGAACTGATCGCGAAGTTTCCCGATCATGCACCGCTGATCCGTGCGTTTTACGAGCGCTGGCACGAGATGGTGGCCGGCGTGCTGGAAGAGGGTGTGGCGATCATGGAGAAGCTTGAAGCCGCCAATGTGCCGCTTTTCGGGCTAACGAACTGGTCGGCGGAGACGTTTCCGTATGCGTGGGAGCACTTCCCTGTGCTGCGGCGGTTCAGGGACATCGTCGTATCGGGCAGCGTGAAGCTGGTAAAGCCTGATCCGGCGATCTTCGCGGAAATGCGTCAGCGGATCGAGGCGCAACTGCCGGGTATCCAGCCGGACGAACTCGTCTTCATCGACGACAATCCGAAAAATGCCGAGGCCGCGACGGCGCTCGGCTGGCATGGCGTGCATCATGCGGGCGCCGCGCAAACCGAAGCGAAATTGCGCGAGCTAGGGTTGCCGGTTTAAGCGCGGGACACCGGTTAAAGCGGCGACGCGGCGCGACTTCGCTTTAACGGCGCCGCCGGCCTCGGCCCGCCTACTGACCAAGCAGATTTTTCAACGCGTTACCCAATCCTTTCACTGTCTCCCCGGCGCCCTTCGCCACGCCTTCGACGCTCACGCCCGTCGCTTTCGCAAACCCGGCGCCGAGGCGCGTCATCAGACTTTCCTGTACCGAAAACTTCGGATCGCGCAAATTCCCATCCAGCACGAAATGCAGCGTGATGTTGCCGTTGTGCGTCTTGAGCGCGGCGATGGCGGCTTTGGTCGGGATCGACATAAAGGTGTCGAGCGGGTTGTCGCTGTCGGCGAGTTGCAACTGGTGGATCGTCACCGTGCCAGGTGCGTGCAACTGATAGTTGCGCACCGTCGAGTCGACCGTGAGGTCGACCGTGCCGCCCGTCACTTGCGCCTTTGCGCCGGTTTTTTTCAGCAGGTACGGATCGAGCATCACGACATCGACGTCGCGTAGTTTGCTGGTGGTCTGCGAATCCTTGCTGGCGATCTTGATCCACCCGTCGAACGAAACGGTGCCCGTGTGCGTCGGACCCTTGATCGAACCGGAGACGCTGACATTGGTCGGTTCGCTGAGCGCGGGCAATTGCAGATGATCGACCGTCGCGTTGGCGTTGCTGACGGTCACTTTGAATGCCGGCGGACCGACCGTCATGTCGTAGAAATGAAAGTTGCCTTGCTCGAAGCTGATGTGGTCGACCAGCTTTTCGCGGGGAGCGGTCGCTGCTACGCCGCTGGCTTCTTCGTCGGACTTGTCCACGGATTGCCGCAGATTCGGCAGCAGGCGGATCGCGCCGTCCTTGGTGCGCAGCACTGCGATGTCGAAGCCGCGCACCACTACGCTACGAATATGCATGCGCCGCGCGAGCAGATCGCGAATATCGGGCGTGAGCGTGATTTCGTCGGCACGTAGCGGATCACCGGCAGGCCAGCCGGGCGGCGCTTGGAGCAGAACGTTGGTGAGATGGACTGAGGTGAGGCCGACCCGGATGCTTTCCGCGCGGCCTAATGGACCGAGCGCCGCAATCACCCGCTCTTTGACTTCGCGCTGTGCGAACTGCAGCGCACCGACCGCAACGACGATCAGCACCAGCAGCACGCCGCCTATCGCAATGGCCCAGCGCTTGCCCTTGGACATCGCCATGCTTGCCTCCTCGTCGCCGTGCTGTGCGCGGCGTGGATGTGATTGGCCTGAGCGTGCGCCGGTTGGACGCACATCTGTTTGATATGGCGTAGTTACCGCATCCCGCCGGGACGACGTGCATCCCGCCGTGGCACGCAATGCGTGTGCCCTGAAAAGCAAATCGACCGGCAAATCGACCGGCAAATCGACCGGCAAATCGACCGACCAGGCGGTCAATCAAACGGTCAGCAATCCTGTCAGCAAGAAAACGACCAGCAAAACGGCCCGCTCATCGAAAGACGAGCGGGTCGCAAAGCTCGCGATTTATCGCGCGATCGGCTTGTAACGCAGACGCTTCGGACGTGCAGCTTCTTCACCGAGGCGCGCGCGCTTGTCCGCTTCGTATTCCTGGTAGTTGCCGTCGAAGAACGTGATTTGCGAATCGCCTTCGAATGCGAGGATGTGCGTCGCGATCCGGTCGAGGAACCAGCGATCGTGCGAGATCACCATGACGGAGCCGGCGAACTCGAGCAACGCGTCTTCCAGCGCGCGCAGCGTTTCGACGTCGAGGTCGTTTGACGGTTCGTCCAGCAGCAGCACGTTGCCGCCCGCGATCAGCGTCTTCGCCAAATGCAGCCGGCCGCGCTCACCGCCCGACAGATTGCCGACGGTCTTCTGCTGATCGCCGCCCTTGAAGTTGAAGCGGCCGATGTACGCCCGCGAAGGCGTTTCGTACTTGCCGACCGTCAGCACGTCCGCACCGCCGGAGATTTCTTCGAACACGGTCTTCGAGCCATCGAGTGCATCGCGGCTTTGATCCACGTACGCAAGCTTGACCGTCGGGCCTTGCACGATCTCGCCCGAATCCGGTTGTTCGCGGCCGGTCAGCATGCGGAACAGCGTTGACTTACCGGCGCCGTTCGGCCCGATGATGCCGACGATTGCGCCCGCCGGAATCTTGAAGCTGACGTCGTCGAGCAGCAAACGGTCACCGTACGACTTGCTGACGTTCTTGAACTCGATCACTTCATTACCGAGGCGATCGCCGACCGGGATGAAGATTTCCGAGGTTTCATTGCGCTTCTGGTAGTCCTGGCTGTTCAGTTCCTCGAAGCGGGCAATACGCGCCTTCGACTTTGCCTGACGGCCTTTCGGGTTCTGGCGCACCCACTCCAGCTCCTTCTTGATCGCCTTCTGACGAGCCGATTCCGACGACTCTTCCTGTTTCAGGCGCTCTTCCTTCTGATCGAGCCAGCTGCTGTAGTTGCCCTTCCAGGGGATGCCGTGGCCGCGGTCGAGTTCGAGAATCCACTCGGCGGCGTTATCGAGGAAG
>NZ_DASRSY010000161.1:0-28790 GCF_035656215.1 Paraburkholderia sp. | reverse complement strand
GCCTTCTGATGGAAACCTGCTCTTACATGATCCACGCATGACCACGGACGTTTCCGCTCAACCACCCGCGCAGCCGCCCGGCGCTCATCCACCAGGAGAGCCGCCCGGACAGCAGCCTCCGCCCGACGCGCCGCCGCCTGCGCGCCGTCGCGGCCGGTTGCTGCTGAAAATGCTTGGGTGGACGGTCGCCATGCTGGTGTTGCTGGTCGCCGTGGCAATCGGCCTGCTGTATGGCGCTCTGACGACTGAGCGTGGGACGGCTTACGCGTGGCAGGCGACCGTCAAACTGCTCGGCGGCAAACTCACCGGTACCCTGGAGAGCGGGGCGCTTTCGAACGGCGTGCAACTCCGGCAGGTGCGCTGGCGCAGTCTCGACGGCAGCGGTACCGATATCCAGATCGACCGCGTGGCCGGCCGCTGGGGACTGACGCACAAGCCTTGGCGCTTCACGATCGACTATCTGCATATCGGTACGATCGACGCTCGCGTCGGTTCTTCGTCGTCGAGCAGCAGCGGACCGCTGAAATTGCCGCAAGACTTGCGCTTGCCGATGCAACTCGAGGTGCGCGATGTGCAGGTCGACAAACTGCTGTTGCGCCAGGGCGGGTCGACTACGGAGCTTTCCCGTTTCATGTTCCATGGCCGCAGCGATGGCCGGCACCATGAGGCCGCGATCGAGCGGCTGGACACGCCGTTCGGCGCGGTAACGGCGGCGGCGAAGCTCGACGGGGTGCAGCCGTTTCCGCTGACCGGCGATGTAGGCTATTCCGGCAAGGTCAATAACGAGGCGGTGCAGGTGGGCGGCCATCTCAGCGGCTCGCTGGAGAATCTCGTCGCCGAACTCGATGCCAGCGGCATGAAGCTCGCCGGCCATGCCCGGGTCGAGGCTACGCCGTTCGGCGACGTGCCGTTGCAACGCGCCACGCTGACTTTCGATCACGTCAATCCGCAGGCGTTTGCGCCGGGCGCGCCGCTGGCGGATCTGGCGGTGCGGGCGGAACTGGCGCCGGTGGGGCAGGATGCGGCAAAGAAAGGCGCCGCAGGTTTCGCCGTTGCCGGCCATGTCTCGATCGTCAACGCCAAACCCGGCGCGATCGACCAGAACCTGCTGCCTTTGATCGACGCGCAAACCGACGTGCGCCTCGACGCCCAGGCGCAGCGCATCTCGAACCTGAAGGTGCGTCTCGTGAAGAGCGCCACGCTCACCGGTGGCGGCGTGCTGACCGGCAAGCGCGGTCAGTTCGATCTGCATGTCGCCGGGCTCGACCTGAACGCGCTCGAAGCGACCGTGCGACCCACCCAGCTTTCCGGTCCGATCGGCGTCCGTCTGAACGACGACGTGCAAAGCCTGACCCTCGATCTCGCCGACCCGAAAGCAGGCTTGCGCGCGCAAGGCAAGGTGACCTTCGACCCCGCGCGAATGAGCTTCAACGACGTTCGCGTCACGTCGGGCAAAGGCCGCATCGATCTGTCCGGCGCGCTTAAACACGATGCGAATTCCACCTATAACCTGAAAGCGCAACTGACCGACTTCGATCCCTTGACACTGACTTCGCAGATGCCGTCGCGCTCGCCGGTAACGGGCCCGGCGCCTGCGGCGAGCAACGTCAAGAGCAAGAAAGTCGCTCAGGGTGTGGCAGAAGCGGGCAGCACGGCCGGCGCAAAAAGCGCGGCCCCTGGCGACAAAGCCGCCGCCGCGGTAAAGAACACCGCCAAGGCCGTGGTGCGGACCGAAGTGGTCCAACGCAAAGCGCCGCCGCCCAAACGCGGCGCGACGCCCGCGCGCAAGATCGAGGCACGCGTGAACGGCACGCTCACCGCTGCCGGTATGCTTGGCCCGGTCTTTACCACCAAGGCCGAATTCAAACTCGGCCCGAGCGTCTACGACGGCCTGCCGCTGACGGGCAGCGGCGTGGTCCAGCTAGCCGGCTCGCGGATTCTGCCGAGCCGCGCGAATCTCTCGGTGGCGAGCAATCCGGTGGACCTGCAAGGCAGCTTCGGTGCGCGCGGCGACCAGTTGCGTTTTCGCGTCGATGCGCCGGAGCTGGAGCGCCTCGGTTTCGGCCTCGCCGGGCTCATCGCGGCGGATGGCGACGTCACCGGTTCGTTCGCGCATCCGAATGTGGTGCTGAACTACAAGGCAGACAGCGTGGTGTTCAGCAGTAACCGCATTGGCCATGCGGAAGGTCACGCCGAACTGCGCGACGGTGCGAACGGCGCGCTCGTTTTCACGACGGATGCGCGCAATCTCAGCGCTGGCGGTGTCGATCTGACCACGCTCACGGCCCGCCTGTCCGGCACGCGCGCAAACCATACGCTGGAGGCGGCGGCCACCGGCAAGCTGCAGGACCGTCCGCTCGATCTGACGCTCGCGGCCAGCGGCAAGCTGACCGAAGCGCGCGACGGCACGCGCTGGGACGGCACCGTGACCCGCCTGCAGAACCGCGGCACCCCTGCGCTGAATCTCGAGTCGCCGCTCGCCGTGAGCGCCGGACCGAACCGTCTGACACTCGGCGCGACGCGTCTCACGCTCGAAGGCGCGGTGCTGAGCCTGAAATCGTTCGCCTTCGACCACGGCAAGATCCAGTCCGCCGGCACCCTGACCGACATTTCGCTTGCGCGTCTGCAGGATCTGCGGCGCGAAATTACCGGCGAACCTCCGGCCGTCAAAACCGATCTGGTGTTCGACGGCGACTGGGACTTCGCGCTCGGCAGCACCGCGAGTGGCCACATTCAGTTGAAGCGCCGCGGCGGCGACGTCACGGTCGAAATTGGCCGTGGTTTGGCCTCGCTGGGCATCACGGATATGAGCGCGCGCGCCGAATTCAGCGGCGGCAACCGGCTGAATGCGACTGTCCACGCGCAAGCCAGCCGGATCGGCGTGATCGACGCCGACGCGCATACTACGCTCGTCCCGCGCGACGGCTTCCTGACCGTCAACGAAGAGGGTGCGGTCAGCGGCAATGTGAGTGCGAACGTGCCGTCGCTGAAAACGACCGGCGGCCTGTTCGGGCCGAGCTATCTGCTCGACGGCCACCTCGCGCTGAAACTCGCGCTCGGCGGCACGGTCGCCAAACCGAACCTGACAGGGTCGCTGCTCGGCGATGGTCTGTCGGCGACGATGGTCGATCAGGGCGTGCAGTTGAAGGACGGTGTCGTGCGCATCGCGCTCTCGCAAAATCTGGTGGACTTCCAGCAGGTCGAGTTTCACGGTGCGAGCGGCACGCTGCGCGCCACCGGCCGCGTGCGTCTGGATGGCGCGGAACCGGATCTGTCCGCAAGCATCGTCGCGGATAAGCTGGAGTTGTTCGCGGCGCCGGACCGCAATCTGTCGCTTTCGGGCAGCGCGAGCGTGGCGAACGCCGGGGCAGAGGGCGGCATGGCGATCAACGGCAAATTCGTGGTCGATCACGCGTTGTTCGATATGCCGGAGCAGTCCGCGCCAAAGCTCGGCGACGATGTGGTGATCGTGCGTCCGGACGGCACGGTGGCGGGCGAACGGCCGCCGCCCGCGGTGGCCGGCACGAACAAGCCGATCGGTCCGTTCGCGCCGCGCGCCAATATCGACATCAGTCTCGGCAACAGCTTCCGTTTCCGCGGGCAAGGCGCGGACCTCGGCCTGAGCGGCACGATCACGGCGATGAGCGCGCCGAACCTGCCATTGCGCGCGGTCGGCAATGTACGCGTGACGCAGGGCTCGACCTACACCGCATTCGGCCGCAAGCTCAACATCGAGAACGGCTTCTTCACGTTCAATGGTCCGGTGGCCAATCCGGGCCTCAACATTCTCGCGATGCGTCGCAATCAGCAGGTCGAGGCGGGTGTGCAGGTCACGGGCACGGTCCAGTTCCCGGTCGCGAAGCTGATCTCCGAACCGAACGTGCCGGATAACGAAAAGCTCTCCTGGCTGCTATTCGGACACGGCACGGATCAGGGCAACAACCTCGGTCAGCAAAGCACCATGACAACCGCGCTCGCCTTGCTCGGCAGCGCGAGCGGCAAACGGATCGCGCAGACCTTCGGGCTTGACGAGTTTTCGATCGGGCGAAGCGAAGTCGGGCTGACCGATCCGCAAGTCGTGATGGTGTCGAAGGCGATCAACGAGTGGCTCGTGGTGGGCTACGAGCAGGGTCTGCAGTCGGCGAGCAATGCGATCAAGGCGACGGTGAACCTCACGCGCTATTGGTCGGTCGCGGCATATGGCGGCACGTTCGATGGCTTAGAACTGCTTTATACGCGGCGCTTCGACCGGATCCGTTGGTGATCGTAGGCCGGTGATTGACGTGGCTGAGCAACGCCACGGCACAAAAAAACGGCACGCCTTTTAAAGCGTGCCGTTTTTGTTTGTGCCTGCAGCGTTCGACGCCGCGCGCTTTATTTCACGCGCATGCCCGGCTTCGCGCCGCTGTCTGGCTCGAGGACGTAGAGGCCCGGTTCGGCTTTCTCGTCAGTCGCCGAGGCTGCCAGCACCATCCCTTCGGACAGACCGAACTTCATCTTGCGCGGCGCGAGGTTCGCGACCATCACCGTCAGCTTGCCGACCAGTTGCTCCGGCTGATAGGCCGACTTGATGCCCGAGAACACGTTGCGCGTCTTCTCTTCGCCGATGTCGAGCGTCAGTTGCAGCAGCTTGTCCGAGCCTTCCACCGCCTTGCAGTCGACGATCTTCGCGATGCGCAGATCGATCTTGGCGAAGTCGTCGATCGAGATGACGCCGGGCGTTTCTTCCTTGTCGGCTGCTGCTGCTTTCGCTGCCTTCGACTTGGCTTTCGCATCCGCCGGTGCTGCAGCCTCCGGCGTGGCTTGCAGCGAATCGCGATTCGCTGCAACGAGCGCCTCGATCTGCTTCGGATCGACGCGCGTCATCAGATGCTTGTACGCGTTGATCGGGCGCGTGGAGCTCAACGGCACGTTCGCGTCGGCCCACACCAGCGGCTCGATGCCGAGGAAGGCTTCGACCGCTTCCGCCAGCTTCGGCAGCACCGGCTTGAGCGCCAGCGACAGCAGACGGAACGCCTCGATGCTTACGCTGCAGGTTTCGTGCAACGCGACCGAGTTGACCGGGTCTTTTGCCTGATCCCACGGCTTGGCGGTGTCGACGTACGCGTTGACCGCGTCGGCCAATTCCATGGTCTGGCGCAGCGCACGGTTGTACTCGCGCGCTTCGTAGTTTGCGGCGATTTGCGGCACGGCGGCGCGCAGCGTGGCGAGCAGCGGATGCTGCATCGCGCTGTCCTGCACGCGGCCTTCGAAACGCTTGATCAGGAAGCCGGCGGCGCGGCTCGCGATGTTCACGTATTTGCCGACCAGATCGCTGTTCACGCGCGCCTGGAAGTCGTCGAGGTTCAGGTCGAGATCTTCCATCGTGCTGTTCAGCTTGGCAGCGAAATAGTAGCGCAGCCATTCCGGATTCAGGCCCGTTTCGATCACGCTTTGCGCGGTGATGAACGTGCCGCGCGACTTCGACATCTTCGCGCCATCCACCGTCAGGAAGCCGTGCGCGAACACGTTGGTCGGCGTGCGGTGGCCCGAGAATTCGAGCATGGCCGGCCAGAACAGCGTGTGGAAATACAGAATGTCTTTGCCGATGAAGTGATACTGCTCGGCGGTCGAACCCTTGCGGACCCATGCGTCGAAATCGAGGCCGCGCTTTTCGGCGAGATTCTTGAAGCTCGCGTAGTAGCCGACCGGCGCGTCCAGCCATACGTAGAAATACTTGCCCGGCGCGCCCGGAATTTCGAAGCCGAAATACGGCGCGTCGCGCGAGATATCCCAGTCGGCGAGCTTGGCTTCGCCGGCGTCGCCGAGCCATTCGCGCATCTTGTTGGTGGCTTCGGGCTGCGCCAGACCACCCACCCACGCGCGTAGGAAATTCTCGCAACGCGGGTCGGACAGGCGAAAGAAGTAGTGCGTCGAGGTCTTACGAATCGGCGTGGCACCCGAGACGACCGAATACGGATTGACCAGATCGGTCGGTAGATAGGTCGAACCGCATACTTCGCAGCTGTCGCCGTATTGATCCTTCGCGCCGCACTTCGGACATTCGCCTTTGATGAAGCGATCCGGCAGGAACATTTCCTTGACGGGGTCGTATGCCTGTTCGATGTCGCGCGCTTCGATCAGGCCGGCGTCTTTGAGCGCAAGGTAGACCGATTCGCTCAACACGCGATTCTCTTCGGAATCGGTCGAGTAGTAATTGTCGAACGAAATCCCGAAGCTGTCGAAATCGCGCTTGTGTTCTTGCCAGACGCGGTCAATCAGCTGCTTCGGCGTCAGACCTTCCTTTTCCGCGCGCAGCATGACCGGCGTGCCGTGCGTGTCATCGGCGCCCACGTAGTAGACCTCGTGCCCGTGCATTCGCAACGTCCGGACCCAGATGTCCGTCTGGATATATTCAACCAGATGGCCAATATGGATTTGCCCGTTCGCATACGGAAGGGCCGACGTGACGAGAACCTGGCGACGGCCTGACGGCGCGCCTGCGGAGAGATCGGTTGCGGGTGCTGACATAAGGATGGTGGGAGCCTGCGGTGGGACGAAACGTTGATTCTAGCAGGGCAGGCGCCCGGCGCGGGCTGGGCCGCCTGAGTCGCGGCTGGGTGGTTGCTGGAGCGGGGAGGTGTGTCCCCTAATCCGCCAGGGAGACTTCCTTCGGGGCGAAAACCGAGCGCCCAAAAAAAACCGGGGCTATTAACCCCGGAGCAACAACGACAAGAGGAGAATGGTGACGCGACGGCAATTGCCAGCCACGTACCGTAAAGACAGACCGCGGATTTTCGGCAGAGTTCGAAATTTTTTTCGTTCTCGTGCGAGTTTTCCTTTCCTCCGCTTTTTACGGTGCACCGGCCGCCTACGGCAAGAGCCCGGCGCCCGGTCCCCGGATGCCCGGTGCCTTCATTCCCGTTCGAGTTCTGCCGTTATTGCGTTGCGTGCTGAGCCGTGGCACGCAGATAGATTTCCACGCGACGGTTTGCTGCACGGCCGGCTTCGGTATTGTTGTCGGCGATCGGCTGGTTCTGGCCCATGCCTTCAGCCGACAGGCGTTGCGGCGCCACGCCGCGTTGCCCCAGATAGCCCGTCACGCTTTGGGCGCGGTTGACCGACAGCGTCTGGTTGTACGCCGGTTGACCGGTGCTATCCGTGTAGCCGATCACCTGGGCGATCAGTTCCGGATTCTGCTGCATGGTCTGCGTGAGTTGATCCAGCACCGGCGCGAACGACGGCTTGACTGCGTAGCTGTTGGTGTCGAACGTGACCGAGCTCGGGATGTTCAGCTTGAGCGAGCCGTCCGGCTGCTCGGTGATCTGCGTGCCGGTGCCCTTGGTGGCGCCCGACAGCTTGTTGTGAATGGCTTGCCAGTTGTAGCCGGTGATACCACCCACCGCAGCGCCGACGCCCGCGCCGATCGCCGCGCCCTTGCCGCCGCCGAAGATCGCGCCGAGTGCTGCGCCGGTGCCGGCGCCCACGCCCGTGCCGACAGCCGCGTTAGTGCCTTGTTGGGTTGCGCAGCCTGCCAGCAACGAACCGGCAACGGCAAAAACGGCAACGCGAGTCATGATTTTTGCATTCATTTTTTGATTCCTCTTGAGTGAAGCGGGTGGAAGCGATAAATCTATCCGCCAAACGTAACGGTCGTAAAGCGCACTACTCGACTATACGAGAATGCTGCGCCTTCCCTGGTCCCGGTCCGACAGTGGAGAAGGGTCTTCCGGCAAGGCTTGGCGTCAGCCACTACAATGATGACTGAAGTACGCAGCGATGCGACCCCATGGCGTCCCGCCAGCCCGAAGGGTGCACGGCGCATCTGGTTTTAGCAATGCTGTCTAACAATTTTTTTCAAATTCTGGCGCGTGGCCGAAACTTGGATTCCGCCGCGCCGCGAGTGTTCCCCACGGAGTGCCAATGAGTATCGATCGGGCTTTGGTCGACGCCGCCCTCGCGGCCGTCACTGACCCCAACACGGGCAAGCCCTACGCGGCTGCCAGGAACATCAGGAACGTGGCTGTGGAGGGTGACACGGTTAGCCTCGAAGTGGTACTCGGCTATCCGGCCAAACGGCAGTTTGAAGCGATTCGCGCACAGTTCGCCGACGCGCTGAAAGCCGTTCCCGGCGTGGCAAACGCACGCGTCGAGGTGTCCCAACACATCGCGGCGCACACGGTGCAGCGCGGCGTCAAACTATTACCGAACGTTAAAAACATCGTCGCGGTGGCGTCGGGCAAGGGTGGGGTCGGCAAGAGCACGACCGCCGTCAATCTCGCGCTGGCACTGGCGAGTGAAGGCGCGTCGGTCGGCATCCTCGATGCGGACATCTACGGCCCCTCGCTGCCGATGATGCTCGGGATCGTCGGCCGTCCCGAATCGCCCGACGAAAAGTCGATGAACCCGATGACCGGCCACGGCTTGCAGGCCAACTCAATCGGCTTCCTGATCGAACAGGACAACCCGATGGTATGGCGCGGTCCGATGGCCACCTCGGCGCTCGAGCAACTGCTGCGGCAGACCAACTGGCAAGATCTCGACTACCTGATCGTCGACATGCCGCCGGGCACCGGCGACATTCAGCTAACCCTGTCGCAGCGCGTGCCGGTGACAGGCGCCGTAATCGTCACGACGCCGCAGGACATCGCGCTGCTCGACGCGAAGAAGGGCCTCAAGATGTTCGAGAAGGTCGGCATTCCGATTCTCGGTATCGTCGAGAACATGGGTATGCATATCTGCTCGAATTGCGGCCACGAAGAGCATATCTTCGGTGCCGGCGGCGGCGAGCGGATGGGTAAGGAATACGGCGTCGACGTGCTCGGCAGCTTGCCGCTCGATATCGCCATCCGTGAACAGGCCGACTCGGGCAAACCCACTGTCGTGGCGGATCCGGAAGGGCGTATCGCCGAGATCTACCGGTCGATCGCGCGTAAGGTTGCGATCCATATCGCCGAGCGGGCTCGCGACATGACTTCGAAGTTTCCCAGCATCGTTGTCCAGAACACCTGACTAGCCGTTCGGACAACGGGGCAACGCGGGGCCAAGGCGTCAATTTTCGCCTGGTCTCGCGGTATCATGTCGACTTCACAAGTTCGGCCCGGCGGCCGCAGGGGCGGCCGCCAGGCCGGCAAGAGGATCGCATGGGAAAACGAATCGACGGGCAGGCGGTGCATGCGTTCATCGTCCTGGCTGCCAGCAGCATGCTGTTATGCGGCTGCAGCACGTTCCTGAGACCACAGGAAAAGCGTGCTGACGCGCAGTTGCTGTCCACTGTGGGCAATCAGGCGCGCGGCCTCGTAACGTTCATCGAGCGTTCGGATGGCGTGCAGGTTACCTACAATCTCGCGGGCTTGCCGCCCAATAGCGACCACGCATTGCAAGTGCATGAGCGCGGCGATTGCAATGCCGCTGACGGTTCCAGCGCCGGCCCGGTGTTCTCGCCGGCAGCCGAGCGTCTGAAAGCCGGTGCCCGGGTCGAAGGTGATCTCGGCAACATCCACGCGGACGCGAACGGTGTGGCCAGCGGCTTTATCGTTGCACCGGACGTGTCGCTGGACGGTATCCGCTCGGTGTTGCAACGCGCGGTGCTGCTGCATCACGACGCGACCGACCCGTACGCGTATCCGCAGGTTGGGGCCGGCCCCGCACTCGCCTGCGGGCTGATTCGCCAGTGAGTACCCACGCGCCGGGTGCGTCATCTGCGCGCGCAGCGGCTTGACCGCCTCACAACGGCTTCTGGCCGTGCGCCGGGCCGCTGCCGGGCCACGCTCAGGCCATACCCGCAGCAGCATTCTCGCGATCGCGTAAAATAAGCGCCTTTCGTTGACGGGTTGTTACCCGTCACACACCAGTCACTCAAGTCGAGCAGCGTTCACCTATGACTATCAAATCCGACAAGTGGATCCGGCGCATGGCCGCGTCGCACAACATGATCGAGCCGTTCGCACCCGATCAGGTCCGCGTCACCGAAGACGGCCGGAAGATTGTCAGCTACGGCACGTCGAGCTACGGCTACGACATTCGCTGCGCCGACGAATTCAAGATCTTCACGAATATCAACTCGACCATCGTCGATCCGAAGAACTTTGACGAGAAGTCGTTTGTCGATTTCAAGGGCGATGTCTGCATCATCCCGCCGAATTCGTTCGCGCTGGCCCGCACTGTCGAGTATTTCCGTATTCCGCGCAGCGTCCTGACCGTGTGTCTGGGCAAATCCACGTATGCGCGTTGCGGGATCATCGTCAACGTGACGCCGTTCGAGCCGGAATGGGAAGGGCATGTCACGCTCGAATTCTCGAATACGACACCTTTGCCTGCGAAAATCTACGCGAACGAAGGTGTCGCCCAGGTGCTGTTTTTCGAAAGCGACGAAATTTGTGAAACGTCGTACGCGGATCGCGGCGGCAAATATCAAGGTCAGCACGGCGTCACGTTGCCCAAGACGTGACGTCGGCGGCGCACTGACCCACCAGCTATTCGGGTGACCGCTGCTTAGTCAAATGCAGCGGTCGTTCTTTTTGGAGAATCGCCCATGAAGTTTCGTTTCCCCGTCGTCATCATCGACGAAGATTTTCGCTCCGAGAACATCTCGGGTTCCGGCATCCGGGCTTTGGCCGAAGCTATCGAGAAAGAAGGCGCGGAAGTGCTCGGGTTGACGAGCTACGGCGATCTGACTTCGTTCGCGCAGCAATCGAGCCGCGCGTCGTGCTTCATTCTGTCGATCGACGACGACGAGCTGCTGCCGTACGTCGATAACGTCGTGGTGGAAGGCGAGACGCCGGAACTGGCGGCCGCGATCATCGCGCTGCGCGGGTTTGTGACCGAAGTGCGCCGCCGCAACGCGGATATTCCGATCTTCCTGTACGGCGAAACGCGCACCTCGCGCCACTTGCCGAACGACATCCTGCGCGAACTGCATGGCTTCATCCACATGTTCGAGGACACGCCGGAGTTCGTCGCGCGCCACATCATTCGCGAGACCAAGGTGTATCTGGATTCGCTCGCGCCGCCGTTCTTCAAGGAACTGGTGCAGTACGCGGACGAAGGCTCGTATTCGTGGCATTGCCCGGGGCACTCGGGCGGCGTCGCGTTCCTGAAGAGCCCGCTCGGCCAGATGTTCCATCAGTTCTTCGGCGAGAACATGCTGCGCGCGGACGTCTGTAACGCCGTCGACGAACTCGGTCAGTTGCTCGACCACACCGGCCCGATTGCAGCCTCCGAACGCAACGCCGCGCGCATTTTCAGCGCCGACCACGTGTTCTTCGTGACCAACGGCACGTCGACCTCGAACAAGATCGTCTGGCACGGCACCGTTGCGCCGGGCGACATCGTGCTGGTGGACCGCAATTGTCACAAGTCGATCCTGCACGCGATCACGATGACCGGCGCGATTCCGGTGTTCCTCACGCCCACGCGCAATAACTTCGGCATCATCGGTCCGATTCCGCGCAGTGAATTCGAGCCGGAAAACATCAAGAAGAAGATCCTGGCGAATCCGTTCGCCCGCGAAGCGTTGGCCAGGAATCCGGATCTGAAGCCGCGCATTCTGACCATCACGCAAAGCACGTACGACGGCGTGATCTACAACGTCGAGATGATCAAGGAAATGCTCGGCGATTGGCTCGACACGCTGCACTTCGACGAAGCGTGGCTGCCGCACGCCGAGTTCCACGAGTTCTATCAGGACATGCACGCGATCGGCGCGGGGCGCCCGCGCATCGGCGCGCTGGTATTCGCCACGCACTCCACGCACAAGCTGCTGGCCGGCATTTCGCAGGCCTCGCAAATCGTCGTGCAGGATTCGAAGAACAGCCGCTTCGACAAGCATCGCTTTAACGAAGCGTATCTGATGCATACGTCGACGAGCCCGCAGTACGCGATCATTGCCTCGTGCGACGTGGCCGCGGCAATGATGGAAGCGCCGGGCGGCACCGCGCTGGTCGAAGAGTCGATCGCCGAGGCGCTCGATTTCCGCCGCGCGATGAGCAAGGTCGACGCCGAATACGGCGACGACTGGTTCTTCAAGGTGTGGGGCCCGGACCAGTTCGCCGAAGAAGGCATCGGCTCGCGCGAAGACTGGATGCTGCAGCCGAACGACGCGTGGCACGGCTTCGGCCCGCTCGCCGAAGGTTTCAACATGCTTGACCCGATCAAGGCGACCATCGTCACGCCGGGTCTGGATATGGACGGTGGCTTCGGTGAGTCTGGCATTCCGGCCGCGATCGTCACGAAGTATCTGGCCGAGCATGGCATCATCGTCGAAAAGACCGGCCTGTATTCGTTCTTCATCATGTTCACGATCGGCATCACCAAGGGCCGCTGGAACTCGATGGTCACCGAACTGCAACAGTTCAAGGACGACTACGACAATAACCAGCCGCTGTGGCGCGTGCTGCCCGACTTCGTTTCGCATCATCCGATGTACGAGCGCGTCGGGCTGCGCGATCTGTGCGATCAGATCCACAGCGTCTACCGCGCGAACGACATTGCACGCCTGACGACCGAGATGTATCTGTCGAGCATGGAACCGGCGATGAAGCCGTCGGATGCGTTCGCCAAGCTCGCGCACCGTGAGATCGACCGGGTCGCGATCGACGAACTCGAAGGCCGCGTCACGTCGATCCTGTTGACGCCGTATCCGCCGGGCATTCCGCTTCTGATTCCGGGCGAGCGCTTCAACAAGACCATCGTCAACTATCTGCGTTTCGCGCGCGAGTTCAACGAGCGCTTCCCGGGTTTCCACACGGATATCCATGGGCTTGTCGGCGAAACCATCAACGGGCGCATCGAATACTTCGTCGATTGCGTGCGCGCCTGACGATGTGGATGGTGAAGTCCCTGGCGAGCGCGGACGGCCGGCGGCGCGCGTTTGGCACGCTAGTCCTGACGTCGGCGATGCTTGGCGTCGCACCGCTGCAAGCGCACGCTGAAGTCGCCGCCGCCGATCCGATCGACGCGTCGATGCGCACCTGTCTTGCGCGCAGCGACATGTCGTCGACAGCGGGGCAGGTGCAATGCATGGACAACGCGCGGATCGGCTGGAAGGCCGCGTTGGACAGTGCGTGGCAACAGCTTCAGACGAAGTTGCCGCAGACGCAGCGTAAGCCGTGGGAAAAGAGCCAGGCGAGCTGGCAGGCTTCGCGCGATGTCGAGAAGCAGTTGCTGACGGCCGTGTTCGCGACGACGCGCGGCTCGATGTATGTGTTGGCCGAAGCCGATATGCAGTTGCAGCCCGTGCGTGACCGCGCACTCTCGTTGCGAAGCGCGGTGGCCGGGATCAGCGCAGGGGGCGACCCGCCGCACCGTCCTCGCGCCTGTACCGCGGACGCGCAATGCGAACACGCCATGTTCGATCTGAACCGCTATTACCGCCGCTTGCAGTCGAAGATGCCGGCGCGCTCGCGTCCGACGCTGGCGCGCGCACAAAGGGCCTGGACCGCGTATCTCGACGCCACTACACCGGTGATCGACGAACGCAGCCGCATCGATATCATCGGTGCGCGGGTGGCAACGATCAAGCGCCTGTCGGAGACGGTCGGCAACGATTGAGCGTTGTTCGGAGCGGCTGCAGCGAATGAGTGTCGGGATTTCTAGCCAGAGCATCAGCGTCGCCGGTTTATAGCGCGACGCCATGACGGGGGTCGAATAACGGTTTCAGGAGCCGTGCGGCGAGGTCCTGGCTCGGATCGCTCTTGCGGAGCGGGTGACGCAACGCATGGGGAAGGGCGCAGAGGACCGCTGTGAATGCCTCGATTTCTGCGACGATCGCAATGCAGAGGAGATCAGGAATAAGCGCGGCAACCCGCCAACCAGGCCGCCGCGAAGACCCAAAAAACCTAGTCCCGTGCCGAAGAAGCCGCCCCATGACTCAACCAGTCGAGCACAGCACTAGCATCATCATCCGCGCCCTGTCGCGCCTTAGCGACCGTCTCAGCCACATCCGCGCTAGGCACAGCGCGTCGAATCGCCACCCCAACGGCAAGAATATCAATCATGACGAGATGCAGGATCCGCGAAATCATCGACAACTGCGACTCGCGAATCTCAATGTGATCGGTCTCCAAAGCGACAGTAGCCCGCTTGGCCAAAGGCGTATTGCTCGACGTAATCGCAATCACCTTAGCCCCAGCCTGCATGGCGACATCCAGTACACGCAGTAGCTCGGGCGCACGTCCCGATTTGGACACGGCAACAATCACATCGCCCTTGCCGAGCAATGCTGCCGACGCCGCCTGCATATACAGATCGCCATAGGCAATCGTCGGAATACCAAACCGGAAGAACTTGTAATGCGCGTCCTGCGCGACGATGTTCGAATTGCCGAGTCCATAAAACTCAATCCGCCGCGCGCTGTTCAGCAGATCGATGGCCCGCTCGACCTGGTCGAAATTCAAATGCTCGCGCAGTTGCAAAATCGCGGACACGGTGTTGTCGAGCACCTTCGCGCCGAAGTCGGTCGCAGTATCGCCTAGATGCACCTGGCTATGACTCACCGGAATCGTGCCGGTCAAACCCGTTGCCAGCTTCAGCTTGAAATCCGACAGGCCCTGGCAGCCGAGCGAGCGGCAAAAGCGGATCACCGTCGGCTGACTCACGTCGGCCTTGCGCGCGATGTCGACAATCGGATCGTTGATGATCGAACGCGGATGATTCAACGCGAGATCGGCCACGCGGCGCTCGGCCGGCGTCAACGCATCGCGCATCTGGCGAATTCGCTCGAACACGGCCGATGAGCTGCCGCCCGCGCGATTCGACAACTGCTCCGCGAGAATGGCCGAAACACCCAGAAATGCCGGGTATTCAGCGGTAATCACGTAAGTCGGCACGTTCTGCAAATACGCCTCGAAGCGGCCCTTCGCCTCGAACCGTTTGCGAAACGACGAACGCGCAAAGAACTCGCCGAGCCGCGGCACGACGCCGCCGCCAATATAGATGCCGCCCAATGCGCCGAGCGTCACCGCGATATTGCCGGCGAAAGTGCCGAGAATCCCGCAGAACACGTCGACGGATTCGGCCGCGAGCGATTCGCCTTCCATCGCGCGCTTGACGATCTCGATCGTGTCGACGTTCGTCGCCACACGCTTCTTGTCACGGCCCGCCAGCGCACGGTAAATCACTTCGAGGCCGGGGCCTGCCGCCACACGTTCGAACGAGACGTGCGACCACTTCTTGCGCGCGTATTGCAGCACGATGTCTTCGCGTTCGTCGGCCGGTGCGAAGGTGGCGTGGCCGCCTTCGCTGCCGAGCGCGATCCAGCGGTCGTCGGCCGGAATCAGGCCGGACACGCCCATGCCGGTGCCCGGTCCGAGCAGCCCGATCACGCTGTTCGGCCGACGCGCGCCGCCGCCCACCTGCACGCGCTGCGCATCGGTCAGGCCAGGGAGGGCCATGGCCAGCGCGGTAAAGTCGTTCACCACCAGTAGCGTGTCGAAGCCAAGCGCACGGCGCGTGGCTTCGATCGAAAAGCTCCAGTCGTGGTTGGTCATGCTGACCTGATCGCCGTCGACCGGGTTCGCAATCGCAATCGCCGCGTGATTCACGCGACCGATCTTGGTGTCCTTCAGATACTTCTTGATGACTTCGGCAACGCCAGGATAGTCCGCGCACGGATAGACCTGCACCGAGCCGATCTCGCCAGGGCTTGTTTCGAGCGCGAAGCGCGCATTGGTGCCGCCGATGTCGGCGAGGAGCCTCGGTCCATCGGCGTGCTGGCCCGCGCCCGGAACAGCCTTAGTTTGCACACCAGTAGACATCGAGTCTCACTCCCTTGTCGTTTGCCAACTGCGAGATGGCATTTTTTTGTAGCGAAGCGGCGGCGGCATTCAGCACGTCCATCTTTCGCGGTCCTGCAATCAGCAAAAACAGGTGCTTCACTTCTTTCAAGGCCGAGAGCGACCAACTCACGCGCGCATGCGGCGCGCTACCAGGATGCACGGCAACGAAGCGTTCGAGGGTGGTGATCGCGACGTCCCATTCGGGCGCGTCCGCGAAAATCGATGCGGTGTGGCCGTCGTCGCCCATGCCGAGAATCGCGACGTCCGGCACGGCGCTAAAGCGCGGGTCGGCGTTCAGCGCGGCGACGTGCGCATTCAGGTCTTGCGTCGTGTCGGCCAGCGGCCAGAAAGCGGCGTGCTTCGCGGCGTTCTGCAACAGCGTGTCGTGCACGAGTTGCGAATTGCTCGCGCCGTCTGCCTCCGGCACCCAGCGGTCGTCGACCAGTGTCACGGCAATGCGTGCCCAGTCGAAGGATTGCGTGGACAACGTCTGCAGGAACGGACGCGGACTGGTGCCGCCGGACACTGCAAGCATTGCCGGGCGCGCGCCAGTTGACGCGCCCGCTGCGGGCGTGGCCGCCTGTGCGGCGAGCGACGCATGTAACGCGTCGCCAACCGCTTTCGCCAACGCGTCGGATTGGGCGCGTTGATCGTCGAAAGCGTGAAGCTCGATCACTTCTCCTCCGTGCTGCTTTCTTGTTAGATCTGCGGAACGTGCCGTCCTGCTCTCACGCGATGCCTGCAAGCGGGATGACTTGCAGGCGCCCTCGTGATACCGGCGCCATTCCGTTCAGTTCGTCGGTGGGTCTTGCAGGCGCTGTGCCGTGCTTCGATCGGGATCGGGCATGGTATGACGCCGTAATTCAGTTGATTCAATTCTCTTCTTCGAGCCAGCAGGTGTCGTGCTGCGCCAACATCGCGCTCGCCGCGGCCGGTCCCCACGTACCTGATGCATACGGCTTGGGCGGCTTGTTGGACGCAGCCCATTCGTTGAGGATCGGTTCGACCCAACGCCATGCCGCTTCCTGCTCGTCGCGCCGCACAAACAGCGCGAGACGGCCGTTGATCACGTCGAGCAACAGACGCTGATACGCCTCCATCTGCCCTTCGCGGAAGAACCGGTCGAAGGCGAGGTCGAGGTGGACGCTGGCGAGGTTCATGCCTTCGCCCGGCTGCTTCGCGAGACAGTAGAGGCGAATAGTTTCGTTCGGCTGCAAGCGGATCACGAGACGGTTCGCACCGCCGCGCAATGCGGATGCGCCAAGTGCCGAATGCGGCACCGCACGAAAATTCACCACGATCTCAGCGACACGATCCGCGAGACGCTTGCCTGTGCGCAGGAAGAACGGCACACCGGCCCAGCGCCAGTTTTCGATTTCCACCTTCACTGCAACGAAGGTTTCGGTCGTGCTGTCCTGCTTCACGCCAGGTTCGGTTGCATACGCCGGCACCGCGTTGCCGCGGATCACGCCCGCATGATACTGGCCGCGCACCGCGACCTTGCCGATATCGCGCGCATCGATCGGCTTCAGCGCGCGCAGCACACGCAGCTTTTCGTCACGTACCGAGTCGGAATCCATCGAATGCGGCGGTTCCATCGCCACGATGGAAAGCAGTTGCAGCAAATGGTTCTGCACCATGTCGCGCAATGCGCCGGTGTTGTCGTAGAAGTCGCCGCGCGCTTCCACGCCGAGTTCTTCCGCAATCGTGATCTGAATGCTTTCCACCCATTCACGGCGCCATAACGGTTCGAACAGCACATTGCCGAAACGCAGCGCGAGCAGGTTCTGCACCGGCTCCTTTCCGAGGTAGTGATCGATCCGGTAGATCTGTTCTTCAGCGAAGATTTCGCCGACAGCATCATTAATTGCGTTGGACGACTTGAGATCGTAGCCGAGCGGCTTTTCCAGCACGATGCGCGAATTTTCGTTGAGCCCAACCGATGCCAGCGCGCGGCAGATCGGCACGAACAGCGACGGACCCGTTGCCAGATAGAACACGCGAATGCCAGGCAGGCCGCTCACGGCGTCGCGCAGCAGCGTGAAGTCTTCGGGGTTGCCGAGATCGATCTTCACGAACTCGATGCGTTCGAGGAAGCTTGCCCATGCCGTTTCATCCACACCGTTCTTCGACACGTGCGGCTTGACGTGCTCATTGACCCATTCGAGGTAGCCAGCACGATCGGCCACATGCCGCGCCACTGCGACGATCTTGCCGCTGTCGGCCAGCATGCCACCTGCACGGTGCGCTTCAAACAGTGCCGGCAGGATCTTGCGCATCGACAGATCGCCGGTTCCGCCGAATAGAACGAAGGTGAAACTTGAATCGGTTTGCATGAGTCTCCGTCGATATCCTGGGGTCGCCGTGCTGGCCGAAAGGGCGACCGTAGTCCGATAAAATAATTTTTGACACTGAATTGTAGTTTAACTACAATCCAAATCAAGAGGTAGCGCTAATTCGATGAAAAAAGCGTGCGTTGCAAGGCTGGATGCACGTTTTCCCGAATCGGTCGGCGCTCCCTGCATGTTAACGGACATTGCGTGCGGGCACGTGCCAGCAAGCCCCCGGCGGTCCTTACGGAAAGCCGGAAGGCTGATCTGGCGTCAGGGTTAACGTGTGAGGCACCTCGAGTCTGCCGCGCGCGACGCGGGCAGGCAAAAATCAAAAGAGGAGACAGTCAGTTGCATCCCGAACCACTCATCTCTTGAGCTTCCAGCGGCCGGATATCGGTCCGCCGGCACATGCACTTAAGCATATGCCCGACCGTGCTCGATCGCCCAGTGTTTTGCCTGTTTGAACCAACCACAGCACCCTGGCGACATCAGGGGCCATTTGTTTTTTGTTCAGGTGTCTGGAGGAGATAAGCAATGAAATTTCGCGCGATCATGGGCGCTTTGTGCGCCGCGGGTCTGATGTGTGGCGTCTCGGCTGTGCAAGCCGCCGAGTCGATCGAAGTGTTGCACTGGTGGACTTCGGGCGGCGAATCGAAAGCCGTCGGCGTCCTCAAGGACGACATGACGAAGCAGGGTTACACCTGGAAGGACTTCGCGGTTGCGGGCGGCGCAGGTGCGGCTGCCATGACGGCACTCAAGACGCAGGTGATCTCGGGCAACGCGCCGACCGCTGCGCAGATCAAGGGTCCGCTGATTCAGGACTGGGCGTCGCAAGGCGTGCTGGTGCCGATCGACGCTGCTGCTGGCGACTGGAAGAAGAACTTGCCGCCGGAAATCGACAAGATCATGCACGCCGACGGTCACTACGTTGCCGCACCGTTCTCGGTGCACCGCGTGAACTGGCTGTACATCAACAAGGCTGCACTGGACAAGGCAGGCGGCAAGGCGCCGACCACGTGGCCTGAGTTCTTCGCTGTGGCCGACAAGATGAAGGCCGCCGGCATCCAGCCGATCGCGATGGGCGGTCAGCCGTGGCAAGACCTGACGCTGTGGGAAGACGTCGTGCTGTCGCAAGGCGCGGGCTTCTACAAGAAGGCGCTGGTCGACCTCGACGAAAAGACGCTGACGTCGGATCAGATGGTCGGCGTGTTCGACACGGTCCGCAAGATCCAGGGTTACTTCGACGCGGGCCGCACGGGCCGTGACTGGAACCTGGCAACGGCGATGGTCATCAACGGCAAGGCCGGCATGCAGTTCATGGGCGACTGGGCGAAGGGCGAGTTCGCCAACGCCGGCAAGAAGGCGGGCTCGGACTACATCTGCGCTGCTGTTCCGGGCACGGAAAAGGCTTACACGTTCAACGTCGACTCGTTCGTGTTCTTCCAGCAGAAGGGCCAGAAGGCTGCAACGCCGGGTCAATTGGCACTTGCGAAGACGATCATGTCACCGGACTTCCAGGAACAGTTCAGCCTGAACAAGGGTTCGATCCCGGTTCGTCTGGGCGTGTCGATGGCCAAGTTCGACGACTGCGCGAAGAAGTCGTACGCGGATGAACAAGTGGCGATCAAGTCGGGCGGTTATGTGCCTTCGCTGGCACATGGCATGGCGCAACCGGATGCAGCAGCCGGTGCGATCTCGGACGTGGTCACGAAGTTCATGAACTCGCAGCAAGATTCGAAGACCGCGGTCGCCGCGCTCGCGAAGGCAGCGAAGACCAAGTAACTGAAGTAAGCGAAGTGGCGTGCCTGGTGGTTCCTCTCGTGGGCGCCGGGCGCGCTCTTCAGATTGCTTGCAGCCGTTGCGTTACTTAGGGCGAGAGACTTCACCCCTGGTTTCATCGCGTCATACCTATGCCGTTCCGGTCTCGCGTTTTTCATGCGTGAGCACCCCGGCGGTACAGTTTCAGCAGGAGTCGAGTAGTGACTGCTTCTATCAGCGGAAACGGGAAAACCACGGCTTCCGTGACCCGCCGCACGTCGCCGATGGCGGCCCTTGCCGATCGCTGGATTCCGAAGCTGGTGCTCGCACCCAGCGTCGTGATCAGCCTGATCTTCGTGTATGGCTTTATCGCTATTACCGGCTTTCTGTCGCTGTCGAATTCGCGACTGATGCCACGTTATGAATTTGTCGGCCTCGATCGTTATCGCGAACTGTTCGATAACGATGTGTTCTGGACCTCGGCTGCCAACCTTGGCTGGTTCGGCATTCCGTTTATCGGTATCTGTATCGGCCTTGGTCTGTTCCTCGCGATCCTGCTCGATCAGCAGATCCGCAATGAAGGCGCGCTGCGCGCCGTGTTCCTGTACCCGATGGCGCTCTCGTTCATCGTGACAGGTACGGCCTGGCAATGGATCATGACGCCGAGCGTCGGCCTCGAGAAAGTGTTTCACGACTGGGGCTGGACGAGCTTCTCGTTCAGCTGGCTCGGCGACCCCGACAAAGCGATTTTCTGCGTCGTGATCGCGGCAGTGTGGCAATCCACCGGCTTCGTGATGGCGCTGTTTCTCGCGGGCTTGCGTGGTGTCGACGGTGAAATCTTCAAGGCCGCGCAGATGGATGGCGCAGGCTTGCCCACCATCTACCGCAAGATCGTGATTCCGAGCATGCGCCCGGTGTTCTTCTCCGTGCTGCTGATTCTCTGCCACATCACGATCAAGACCTTCGACCTGGTCGTCGCGTTGACCGCGGGCGGTCCGGGTACGTCTTCATCGCTGCCGGCTATTTTCATGTACACGTTTTCGTTCAATCGCGGGCAGCTGGGCGTCGGCGCGGCATCGTCGATGATGATGCTCGCTACCGTTGTGGCCGTGCTCGTGCCGCTGATGTATCTGGAATCGAGGAGCACGCGCAATGCAGCCTAAGATGACGATCAGCCGTGCCGTCATTTATGCGGCCTTGATTCTGTTCGCCTTGTATTTCCTGTTTCCGCTGTACGTGATGCTGTCCACGTCGTTCAAGGACGTCACTCAGTTGCGTACCGGCAACCTGCTGACGCCGCCGACTCACTGGACCATCGACCCGTGGATCAAGGCATGGAGCGGCGCCTGTACGGGGGTGCGTTGCGACGGCATGCAGCCGTTCTTCATGAACTCGGTGCGGATGGTGATTCCGGCCGTGCTGATCTCGTCGATCATCGGCGCGTTCAACGGCTATGTTCTTACGCACTGGCGTTTCCGCGGCGCGGACCCGATCTTCACGATGATCCTGGTCGGCTGTTTCATTCCGTTCCAGGCGATCCTGCTGCCGATGGCGCGCTTCGAAGGCATGCTCGGTTTGTCGAATACGACCACCGGCCTGGTGGTGGTGCACGTGATCTACGGTATCGCTTTCACGACGATGTTCTTCCGCAACTTTTACGTGAGCATTCCGGCTGAACTCGTGAAGGCCGCACGGATCGACGGCGCAGGTTTCTTCACGATCTTCACGAAGATTCTGATGCCGGTGTCGCTGCCGATTTTCATGGTGTGCCTGATCTGGCAATTCACGCAGATCTGGAATGACTTCCTGTTCGGGATTGTGTTCTCCGGTGTCGATTCGATGCCGATCACGGTGGCGCTGAATAACCTCGTGAACACTTCGACCGGCGTGAAGGAATACAACGTGGACATGGCCGGCGCGATCATCGCCGCACTGCCGACCTTGCTCGTCTACATCGTCGCCGGACGCTATTTCGTGCGCGGCCTGACGGCGGGCGCAGTGAAGGGCTAAACCCGGGCTAGACCCTACGCATCGCGGCGGCGCTTCCTGCACAACAAGCACTAAGTGCACGAAACGCCGGCGTCATCCGACCAGACGTTTTCAAGCTGTACCAGAGACAAGAGGATTCACAGCATGGCAAGCCTTTCCATCCGTGACGTGTACAAGACTTACCCGAATGGGGTGCCGGTTCTGAAGGGTGTCAACATCGACATCGAAGATGGCCAGTTCCTGATTCTCGTCGGCGGCTCGGGCTGCGGGAAGTCGACGCTGCTCAACATGATCGCCGGCCTCGAAACCGTGACCAAGGGCGAGATCCAGATCGACGGCAAGACGGTGAATAACCTCTCGCCGAAAGATCGCGACATTGCGATGGTGTTCCAGTCGTACGCGCTGTATCCGTCCATGACGGTGCGCGAGAACATCTCGTTCGGCCTGGGTATCCGCAAGGTGCCGAAGCAGGAGCAGGCGCAGATCGTCGATCGCGTGTCGAACACGTTGCAGATCACGCACCTGCTGGACCGCAAGCCGGGTCAACTCTCCGGCGGTCAGCGCCAGCGCGTGGCCATGGGCCGTGCACTCGCGCGCGATCCGGTGATGTTCCTGTTCGACGAACCGCTGTCGAACCTCGACGCGAAGCTGCGTATCGAGATGCGTTCGGAAATCAAGCTCCTGCATCAACGCCTCGGCACGACGATCGTCTACGTGACGCACGATCAGATCGAAGCGATGACGCTCGGCGACCGCATCGCGGTGATGAAAGACGGCATCGTCCAGCAGTTCGGCGCGCCGCAAGAGATCTACGATTCGCCGGCGAATCTGTTCGTGGCGGGCTTCATCGGCGCGCCGCCGATGAACTTCATCCAGGGCAAGCTGGTGGAGCAGGGTTCAGGCGTGGGCATCGAACTGGATACGGGCGGGATGCGCGGCGTGCTGAACCTGCCGTTCGACTCCGCGAAGGTGAATTCGCACCTGGGGCGTGAAGTGATTCTGGGCCTGCGCCCGGAGCGGATCACCGATGCGCGCGGCGCGCTTGGCGACAATGCGAATCTGCAGCCGATCGAAGTGAAGGTCGACGTGATCGAGCCGACCGGACCGGACACACTGGTGTTCGCCCAGGTCAACGGCAAGCGCATCGTGAGCCGTGTGCACCCGGCGTCGAATCCGCAACCGTTGACGAATGCGACGCTGTTGTTCGATGCGTCGAAAGCGGTGCTGTTCGATCCGGCCAATGAAGAGCGGATTGCCTGAGGCGGATTATTCGCTGAGCGATTCGAACTGAAGTGAAGAAAGCCCCATGCGTTGTGAAACGCATGGGGCTTTTGTCGTTTGCCAGGTACGGTTTGCGCAGGCAAGGCCAGGAGTGTGGCGCCCCTGCGGCAAGACATCAAACGCCCGTGATACGCAGATCCGGATTGTTCCGTGCCAGCTCGGTGACCCACTCGGTGAAGGCGCGAAGCCGCGAACTCAGATTGCGGCGATGCGCGTACAGGATAGACAGCGGCGCGCCAGGGCTCGTGTAGCTCGTGAGGATTTCCTTGAGCGCGCCTTGCGCAATCAGATCGGCGACCATGAAGCGCGACGGCTGGATGATGCCGTGGCCGAGCGCCGCCGCACCGATGTAGACGCTGCCGTCATTCACGGCCAGCACGCTCTTCAGCGTGACCTTGACGATCTCGCCGTCCACCTGGTACTCGAACGGGAAGGTCTTGCCGCTGCGCGCGGAAACGTAGTTAACCGCGCGATGCTCGCCAAGCTCATCGAGCGTAGTGGGTGTGCCGTACTTCTCCAGATAGGCCGGCGACGCGCAGGTCACGATCCGCGCATCGCCGATGTGCCGCGCGACGAGACTCGACTCTTCCGGCGTGCCCATGCGGATCACGCAATCCACGCCGTCCTGAATCAGATCGATGTTGCGATCCGCCAGCCCGAGCCGCACGTCGATCTCGGGGTATTGGCGGTAGAAATCGTCGAGCGCGGGCAGCAGCAGCGCACGGGCGAGCGTGCCCGAGGTATCGACGCGAATCGTGCCGCCTGGATTTTCGCGCTTGTTCGACAGCGACGATTCGGCTTCGGCGACTTCCGCGAGGATGCGCACGCAACGCTCGTAGAAGAGTGCGCCGTCTTCGGTCACGCTGACCTGCCGCGTCGAACGGTTCAGGAGGCGTACGCCGACGTGTTCTTCCAGCGCCTGAATGGTGCGGCTGACTTTGGCGCGGGGCAGGTCGAGCGATTCGGATACTTTGGTGAAGCTGTTCGCCTCGACCACACGCGTAAATATCTCCATCGCTTCGAAACGGTCCATGTTTTGCCTTGGTGACTGATGGGCTGAAGTAGGTTTCGAAGTGAAGTGTATAGGTTGGAAATAGCGTTGTCGCAATGTGGTCTGTGGGCGCGCGGACGGATGCGCCTGTCAGTTTGCCCACGCGCTGCTCCGTCGTGCCTCTTTATGTACGGCCGCGCCGTGTCGGCGCGTTCAATCCCGGTCGGGCGCGCCGAGCGGAAACAGCGGGCGATACGGGCGAGCCTCGTCGACCGCGCGTGCGAACGATGGTCGGGCCAGCAGCCGCTTCCGGTAGGCGAGTACGTGAGGAAACGCCGGGCCGATGCGATGCGTCCAGTCGGCATAAAAGAGGAACGGCGCGGCGCCGCAATCGGCGAGGCTGAAGGTATCGCCGGCCGCCCATTCGCGCTCGGCCATCACCTTGTTGAGCCAGCCGTAGGCGGTGTCGAGCATTGCGCGGGCGTCGGCCACGGCGCGCGAATCACGCTCCGGTTCGGCACGCAGACTGTCGTACACGATCGTTTGCTGCGGCGTGGCGATGTAGTTGTCGAAGAAGCGGTCCATGCTGCGCACTTCCAGCGCGGCGCGGGCGTCAGCCGGCAAAAGCGGCACCGGCCCCGGGTGATACAGGCCGAGATATTCGATGATGATGCTCGCCTCCATCACCACACGGCTGCCGTCGACCAGCACAGGAAAGCGCTTGATTGGCCAGAGCGCGGCGAACTCCGCCATGACCTGCGGATCGTCGTGCGCCAACAGGCGCAATTCAAACGGCGTGCCGTTTTCGTAAAGCGCGGTCAGCGCCTTCTGGCAATAGGAAGAGAAGGGGTGGGCATAGAGCTTCAGGGTCATCGTGGTCACCTGTGGCGGTTACTCGGGGCGCTGTAGCGCGATAACGACCGGGGGCCGTTTATCTGGCGACGAACGACGATCGAGGAAATCGACAGACGCGAGAATTTTAGCGGCAGACGGTTCATCCGCTTTCGCCAAAGACCGGAAGCGACAAAAGCTTAGGCGCAGTGATTTGTTACGACAAAACGCAACAAACTTTTTAGAAAGATAGTGTAACATTTGAAAAAATTGTAAGAAAACCGACGTGACCACGACGTAACCGGGTTGCCGCCGTCATCAGAAAGACCACCGGGGCGTCACGCAGTGAATAACGAATAACTCGACGCACGGAGCCTTTGCATGTCAACGATCACTACGTCTGTCAATAGCGCGACTGCTAACGCGCAGAGCCAGGTGCAGCAAGCGGCGCAATCGATTATCAGCGGCTCCACCGGCAACTCGACGATGGACGTGGCCTCGCTGGTGTCGGCCCTCGTGAATGCGAAGACGGCCGGTCAGACGGCGGCGCTGAAGGCCAAACAGACGAGCGATACCACGGTTCTGTCCGCCTATGGCGCCCTCAGCTCCGCGTTGAATGCCTTGCAGGCGGCGATCAAGAATCTCTCGGACGGAACCCTTCTGTCGACCTTCGGGGCGACCGCAAGCGGCAAGGGTCTCGATCCGAAGGCCGGTCCCGGCGCGGTCGCCGGCAGCTACACGATCGACGTCGCGCAAATCGCTGCGTCGCAAAGCCTGTCGTCGGCGGCGTTCGACGCCACCGCCACGCTGGGCACGGGCAAGTTGACCATCGCGGTCGGCGGCAAGTCGATGGATGTCACGATCGACAGCAGCAACAACACGTTGAGCGGTATCGCCAACGCGATCAACAAAGCGGGCAACAATCCGGGCGTCACGGCCACCATCGTGACCGGCACGGGCGGTGCTCACCTCGTGCTGCGTTCCGCTACCACGGGCGCGGCCAACACGATCGACCTGTCCACCAGCGGTGTCGAGAACGACAACGGCCTGTCGAGCCTCGGCGTGACGTCCACACCTGGTGCGAACGGCGCGGCCTCCACGATCGTGTCGTCGGATACCAACAAGGCCTGGCGGCAAAGCGAAGGCGCTCAGGACGTGCGATTCACCATCGGCGGGATCGAGGCGAGCAGTTCGACAAACGCGGTCACATCGGCGATTTCCGGCGTTACGCTGAATCTGTCGAGCGCCGCGGTCGGCACCACGCAGACGCTGACGATCGCGCCGGACACGACCGCGCAGAACACGGCCATCACCAACTTCGCCAATCTCTACAACACCGTCGTCACGACCATCAATTCGCTGTCCTCGTACGACAAGTCGTCGAAGACCGGCGGCACGCTGCTCGGCGATTCGACGCTGATGACGATCAAGAATTCCTTGGCATCGATCATCGGCGGTGGCGTCGGTTCGGGAAGTTCAGCAGTCGGTCTCGCTTCGATCGGCATTGCGCTGAAGGGCGATCCGGCGGATGGCACGCTGGTAATCGACAGCAAGAAGCTGAGTGCGTCGCTCACCAGCAGCCCGGTGCAGGTTGCCACGTTGTTCAACTCGACCAACGGCATTGGCGCGAAGTTGAACAACAGCATTACGGATTTCGTGAAGACGGGCGGCATTATCGACACCCGCAGCACGGCGCTGAATGCCGACCTGAAGAGCATCACGACCCAGCAGACCACGCTCGCCAATTACAGCGCGCAGTTGACGAAGCAGTACCAGAATCAGTTCACGGCGCTCAACACGCTGATGGCCACGATGAACAACAACTCGCAGTATCTGACGGCGCTGTTTGGCGGCTCGAAGAGTGCGGGGGCGTTGGCTACCAACAAATAAGGCTGCCTCAAAGCGCGCGCCGCCAGGTTCCGGGCGGCGCGTTTTTTATGAGGCAAGTTTGGTGGCGCGAGCCTGGTGAGGCAAGTTGCTCAGTGATTCAAGCTCAGTGATTCAAGCTCAGTGAGGCAGCCGGACGTCGAACCTGAACGTCACCAGCCTCGCGAGCAGGATAAAAGCGGTGGCGATCAACACGCTATAAATCGTATCGACGTTCATGTAGTCCAGCAGCACGTACAGCCAACATCCCACAAAAGCGCAGGTTGCGTACGGTCGCGAATCGCGCAGAATCAGTGGCATCTCGTTGCACAGCACGTCGCGAATCACGCCGCCGAATACGCCTGTCAACACCCCCATCATCACCGATGTGAACCACGACATCTGTGCGTCGTGTGCGATCGACGTGCCTGAGATGCTGAACAAGCCCAGCCCCACCGCATCGGCCACCAGCAAGACCCGCTCGGAGAGCAGGCGCGACGCCATTTTCAATAGCGTCGGCGCAAACAGCGACATCACGAAGATCGCGATCAGATAGGCTTGATGCTCGACCCAGTAGAACGGCCGCCGCTCCAGCAGCACGTCGCGCAACGTACCGCCGCCGAAGGCTGTTGCGATCGCCACGAGGAAGGTCCCCACGGCGTCGAGCCGTCGGGTTCTCGCTTCGATAAAACCGGAAATCGCATACGCGAAAATAGCCAGCGCCTCCATGATGGTCAGCGCGAGCGTCAGCCTCGGATGGATCACCGGGACTCCGTCAGGACTTGGGGTAAGCCGGCAATGCGCCCGGCTGCAACAGCACGACCACCGCACCCGCGCCGCCGTCGTGCGGACGCGCCTGGCAGAAGGCGATCACCTCGGACTTTTGCACGAGCCACGCGCGTACTTTCCCCTTCAATACGGGTTCTTTGCCGATCGACCCGAGGCCCTTGCCGTGAATCACGCGCAAACACCGCAGGCCACGCTTCACCGATTCACGAATGAACTCGGCCAGCGCCTCGCGCGCTTCCTCTCGGCGCATGCCGTGCAGATCGATTTGTGCCTGCACGATCCAATCGCCACGCCGCAGTTTGCGCACGACTTCCTGACTCACGCCGGGCCGGCAATAGGAGAGCGTTTCGTCGGTTTCGAGCAGGATCTCGGGATCGAACTCGTCGGAGATCGCTTCGTGCAGCACGGCTTCTTCATCGAGTTTGGTTTGCACCGGCAATGGCGACGGAGGATTGCGCGGCAAGGTGGCGCGCGGCGGGACCGCCAATGGCGCAACCGCGCCGATCTCGCGGCGAAACAGATCGGCGTCCGCCGAGGCTTCGCGCTGCGCTGCCGCTGCTGCCGCGCGTTCGCGTTCACGCCGTTGCGTGTCGCCCTTTAACGCATCGCGCAACGCGCCGAGGCCGGCTAGTCCCGCAGCCGGCTCGATCTTCGGTTTGGCGGCTGGCTCGGGTGTGGGCCTGGGAACGGCACGGGCGCGCTTCGGTTCGCTGGGGTGGGGCTGATTCTTCGGCATATCGGTAATACACGCAGAAAAGTAGAACGATCGCGCGATGCGGGTGGCGGCACCCAAACGTGCCGTGGCGCATCGCAACGCCTTGCAGCGGGGCTGGGCAAGCGTACATGCTAGGGCGCTGGAACGACGCCAGCCGGTTGCCTGAAGGGCGCAAACACGACGCAGCGACGACGCAGCGACGACGCAAAAAAAGCCGCGAGCTTTTCAGCCGCGGCTTTCTCCAAAGCAGGCGGCCCGGCCATGCCGAGCCGCCATTTTACCGTTGCGCGTATGTTACAGATGAGGTTGCAGATCAGCGATCGGCTTCAGCGCTCATCACATGCTCGCCAATCTCTTCGATGGTTTCCAGATAGCGTTGCGCGTCGAGCGCGGCCATACAGCCCGTGCCCGCGCTGGTGATCGCCTGACGATAGACGTGATCCTGCACGTCGCCCGCCGCGAACACGCCCGGTACGCTGGTC
>NZ_DASRSY010000160.1:0-22758 GCF_035656215.1 Paraburkholderia sp. | reverse complement strand
TTCAAGGAACACATCACGTTTGGTTCGCCGACGGTACTGTTCAAATCCGGCGCCTTGATCGGCCGCTATCGCAAGAGTCTGTTGTTTCATCCGCATTTAACGATTCACCGCCCAATGGCGTTGACCTTTTTCAGCGTAGCCTTCGAGTCAAGTCGCTCACGCCGATTGCCGCGCAACGTCTGCATCAGCAGGCCGAACGTGCAAAACGTCTGCTCACGCAAAATGGTGCCGCGACCGTGATGCTCAAGCTCACGGTCGGCGATGAAGAGCACACCCTCGAACTCGACGCGGCCACCGCGGAGCCGACCTGCGAGCATCTTTTGCAGCGGCTGCGCAAACCGGTCGAGCGTGCGTTGCGCGATTCGAAGATCGCCGTCGATGCACTCGACGAAATCATCCTCGTCGGCGGCGCCTCGCGTATGCCGATGGTGCGCAAGCTGGTCTCGAAGATGTTCGGCCGCTTGCCCGCCGCCAATCTGAACCCGGACGAAGTTGTGGCGCTCGGCGCCGCCGTGCAGGCAGGGCTCGTCACGCGGGACGCAGGGCTCGATGAATTGGTGTTGACCGACGTCGCACCGTATAGCCTCGGCATCGATACCGCGATGCAGGTTGGTGCCAATCAATATGTGCCGGGCCACTTTCTGCCGATCATCGAGCGCAACACGATCGTGCCGGTGAGTCGCATGCAGCGCATTTTCACCGTGAGCGACCGCCAGCGGATACTGAGCATCAAGGTGTTCCAGGGTGAAGCGCGTTTGACCGTCGACAACGTGCCGCTTGGCGAATTCACGCTCGACGTGCCTGTCCGGGCGGCAGGGCAGGCAGGCGCCGATGTTCGGTTTACCTACGACGTCAACGGCGTGCTGGAAGTGGAAGCCACGGCTTTTCCCGGCGGGGTGAAGCGTGCGATGGTGATCGAAGAAAACCCCGGCGTGCTGACAGCGGAGGAAATCCGCGCACGGCTCGTCGCATTGACCGCGCTGAAAATCCATCCGCGCGATCAACTGGAGAATCGCACGCTGCTCACGCGCGCGGATCGCGTCTATGAGGAAACGCTAGGCGAACATCGGCAGTATCTGGCCGCACATATCGCGCGCTTCCAGTCGCTGCTTGAGCGGAAGAACGTCGAGGAAATCGCGCATGTGCGCAGTGAACTGAGCGCGCTGCTGGATCGCTTCGATGTGCATGTGACGTACTGATCGGCTATGAATACGACTTCTGCTTATCACTGGCCGTGGGACGTGCTCGGCATTGCGGCAAACGCCGACGAGCGCACCGTGCGCCGCGCTTACGCGCGTTTGCTGAAACAGCAACGCCCGGATGAGGACGCCGAGGCGTTTCAGCGTCTGCGGTACGCGTATGAGTCTGCTTTGCAGATGGCGAGCAAGGGCGCGGCGGAGACGGTAGCCGCGGCGTCAGTACGTAAGCCAATGTCGGTAGCTGTGCCTCTGCCGACCACGACGACAGAGCCGACGGTGGAGCCTGTGCCGCTCTCTGTGGCGGAACCGGCCTCCGTGCCGGTCCCGACGTCGGTGTCTGAGTTGACGTCAGTGCGGAATGTGGCGAGCGTCAATGCTGATGCCGCAGTCGAACCCGTACCGGGCACCGATACAGCGCCAGTTTCGCGTACGACACCCGCAGCGCAAAAGACGCAGCTGCCGTCCGGCCTGAGACAAGCGCCGCCCGAAGCGCAGCGTCGCGAACCCGACGCTTTCGAAAGCGCTGTCCAGCTGTGGCAAAACTTCGTCTCGCAACGGGAACAACTCCAGTCGCGCCGTGCCCTGCAGGATCTGTTCGCCGCAGTCGTCAACATTCAGACGCGTGACGAACTCGAATGGCAAGCACTGGTTCATTGCCTGAACGAGGACGCGCCGGCCATGCTGCGCATGAATTTGAGCGCAGTCCTCGGATGGCGGGACAATGCCGCCCATCTGCGACGGCGCAACACCGCCATCGCGACCCTCGCACTAGACCGTGTGTTCGCCGACGAGGACTACAACGCGCTGCGCCTACGCTTCACGAATGCCATGGCGCTCCTCGAAGCGCCGCAGCCTCCGTTGGCGGCCGGTGCACACGCCCTGCTTCGCGCCGGCGCGCGTACTGAGATGGAACAGTTGCTGACTGCGCTTGGTCGCGATCATCCGAACGTCGTGCGCCTGCGGCTCGACAGCGAGAAGGTCGAGTTCTGGACTCGCTGCCTGACGTTCCGGATTGGCGCGGGGCGCCTGTTCGGTCCGGCGCTCGCGCTCAGTGCCTGGTGCGGCTTGCTGTTCGCCAACGCGTCGATGGACCTGAATGGCGATCGGTGGCTCGGTCAATGGACGCCTATCCAGTTGGCCGTACTTCTGGGCACGCTGATGATAGCGCTGGTCGCCAGCGCCGCGACGACGGTGCTGCTGTCCGAACCGCAGCAACAGCGACTGCAGGCGCTGCGCTCGATTGGCTGGCTGCGTTACGGCTGGATTCCGGTGTGGCTTGGCGCGACCGCCGCTTCGTTGTGCGACGACGGTAGCGGACGCTTGACCTCAATCGCAATGGATACGCTCGGCATCTGCACGATATGGGCCGCGTTGATCTACGGATGGCCACACGTCAAGCAGCTCGTGATACTGGCCGTCGTCGGTGCAATCGGGTTCGGCTTCGCCGGCCATTGGCTCTCTACCGATCCTCGCGCATGGCCGATACCGTTCGCGCACGGCATGCTGTTCGCTTTTTTCTTCTCTTTTGCGCAACAGGAGTGCCGCGTCTGGCTCGCGCGCCGACCACGCCTCGCGCAGTTTGGGATGGCGATGTGGTTTGCGGGTTTCGTCGCGTTGATCGTTCTGCTGTTGCAACGGGACGAGCGTTCGACGCAATTCGCGTGGGCGCTCTTTACGGTCATGGCTGCAGCGGGTGGCGTGCTGGCGACGACGCGTTGGAATGACCTGCGCCGAGCCGTGCCGGGGTTTTTCCGCGGCTATGTTCACCTCGTGTGGCTCGCGCTGGCACTCTCCAAGCCGGACATCATCGCTTGCGTGAGCGCGGGGTTGATGGGTGTTTGGGTTATTGAGGAATTCAAGCAGCGGCGGCTATCACCACGAACGGCGCCTCAAGGTCGCACCTGAAGACACCGCTCAAAAAACAAAAGGCGCACCACCCAGTCCGCCCCTCGTCTCCCTACCACAGCGGTCCCGCTACTGCTGTACTTCAACATCAACCGCCCACCAAGCTCATCACACGCTAAAAGAACATCAAGCCTCGAGCTGCTCCAGCACCTTCCCCTTGGTCTCGATACCGAGAAAGTGCACCGCAATCGCCGCAATGAACGGCACCGCCGCGAGGATATAAAACGCGACTTGCAGATTGCCGCCGATCATCGTCTTCGACACGATGGCTGGCGCGAAGATCGCCGCCACCTTCAGCCACGCGCCGCCCACACCGCAGCCCATTGCACGGATGCTGGTCGGATACAGTTCCGGCGTGTACACATAAGCCGTGATGAAGCCGCAAGCGAGGAAGCCGAGCGAAAACGCGCAGCACGTCGCCACCACATACACCGACGAGTCGTGGAACACACCCGCCAGCAACAGCGACAGCGCGCACGCCACGAACGACAAATTGATGATCGGCTTGCGTCCCACCTTGTCGACCAGCAGCGCGCAGGTCAGCGAACCCACCACGCCGAGTACCGAAGCCGCCACCGCCAGATTCAACGCCAGTTGCAGCGGCGCGTGATAAATCGTGCGATAGATCGTCGGCAGCCAGGTCGACAAACCATACTGGATGAAGCCGCAGGTAATCCACAGCATCGCCACAGCCATCGTGCGCTTCAGATACGCCGGACCGAACAGATCGCCCATGCGGCGCTTCGGATGGCGATTAACCATCGCTTCGAATTCAGCCGAATTGGCGGGCGGCGGAAGTGGACCTTTCACAGCGCGTTCGAAAACATGCACGGCGGCATCGGCGTCGGCCATCCGTTCGCGTTCAGCCAGCCAACGCGGGGATTCCGGCACCAGCTTGCGCAGCACGAAGAACAGAATCAACGGCATGCCTCCGATGAAGTACATCGCTTGCCAGCCGAAACGCGGCACGATCCACGCACCCAATGCGTTCGAAGCGAGCAAACCAACCGGAAACACGATTTCATACAGCAGCACGAAACGACCACGCCCATGCGCACGGCTGATCTCGTTGATATAGGTCGCGGCCACCGGCAATTCGCCGCCGAGCCCGAGCCCCTGAATCACACGCAGCACGACAAACGCGGCGAAGGTCGGCGCAAAGCCGCACGCAATACTCGTAATGCCGATGATCCCCGAGCTCAACGCAATCGCCTGCACGCGTCCTTTGCGCTCCGCGTACCACGGAAAGACGAACGCACCGATCAACTGCCCGACCGAACCGGAGCCGATCAGGAAGCCGATTTCCCACGGCGTCAGATGCCACTTCGCAATCAGGAGCGGCAGCGTGGCCGCGATCGCGATCACGTCGAAGCCGTCGAAGAACGTCGCAAGACCGATCAGGATACGCGCGCGCACCTGCATCGCATTCTTCGGTAAACGCTCGAGACGCGCGATGATCGAGCCCCGGGTCACGGGGCCTGAGACACCGGCGCTGCTGCGGTCCCCCATAGTGTTGTCGATGGTTCTCATGCCGTGGTGCCGTCCATAGGTGGGGTTAGGCAAGCGCCGTTGAGGCGTCGGTCAGGGTGGCAAGGTCGATCGTCCGGCCCTGGTTCATCCATTTGCGCGAGAGTTTCAGCTCACGTGGCGTGTTGATGGCGATCACGCCGCGAATCGCGCCGTCGTCCAGATGGAAAAGTGTGGCGCGTTTGCCCGGCAAATCACCGCGTACAGCGAGTTGCGCATCGCCCGGAATATCGCCGAGGATTTGCAGATTGATGTCGTATTGGTCGGACCAGAACCACGGAATGTCCGCGTACGGTTCGAAGGTGCCGAGCAAGGCTTTCGCCACCGAGATCGCCTGGTTCTGCGCGTTAGCCCACGATTCGAGCCGCACGCGGCGCTTCAACCACGCGCTCGGATGATTCGCGACGTCGCCGCACGCGAAAATTCGCGGGTCGTCAGTCGCACCGAAATGATCGACGACGATGCCGTCTTCGACCTTGATACCCGCGGCTTCCGCCAGTGCCGTGTGCGGCGTGAGGCCAATGCCGGCGACCGCGAACTCGGCGTCCAAGGTGGAACCGTCAGCGAACGTTGCGCGAATACGATTGGCGTCATTCGGATGATCCGCGATCGACACGAGCGATGCGTTCAAACGCACGTCCACGCCATTCGCACGATGCAGTTGCAGCAGGAAATCCGACACCATCGGCGGCAACGAGCGTGCGCAAAGGCGCGGCGCGCCTTCCACTACCGCCGCTGCGACGCCAAGCTTGCGGGCAGTGGCCGCGACTTCGAGACCAATCCAGCCGCCACCTACTACCAGCACGCGCTTGCTTGCGCGCAGCCGTTCGCCGAGCGCGACGGCTTCGTCGAGCGTACGCAGATAGGCAATGTGCGAGGTCTTCACCAAAGCATCCGGCAAGCGGCGGGCGGCGCCACCCGTGGCGATGACGAGGCGGTCGTATTGCACCTCACGACCCGACTGCGTACGCACAATGCGCTGTTCGCGATCAATCGACGTCGCGCAATCCGGCTGCCATGCCTCCACGTTCAGCGCGTCGAAATCGTCGGGCTTAACAAGCCGCACGGTTTCGATATCCGCTTCGCCCGCGAGCACGGCCTTCGACAACGGCGGACGCTCGTATGGCAAATGAATCTCATCGGCGATCATTACGAGGCGGCCGTCGAAGCCCTCCTTGCGCAACGTCTTCACAACCCAACCCGCCGCCTGACCACCGCCGATCACGACGATCGTGCGCGGCGCTTCGAGTCCGGCATGCGCGGCTTGTGCCTTTTCAGCAGCAGCGTCAGTCATTTTTCCGCTCCGTCATGAACTTGCCTTCCGGCGCCTTCGCGTTCTTCTGGCGACGCGTATTGCCGTCGATGCCGCCGTCGATCGCCCATTCGGCGAAGACGGTCGGACCCGGTTCGAAATCGCGCGGCTGCCATTCGGGCGTGAGCTGGTCTTCGTCGGCGTAGTACTCGATCAAACCGCCAGCCGGATTCTGGAAGTACCAGAAGTACGCCGACGACACCGGATGACGTCCCGGACCGAGCTGCGTATCCCAACCGCAACGGCTGATATGCATGCCGCCGCCGAACACTTCGTGAATATCGCGCACGGTGAACGCGACGTGATTCAGGCCGCGCTTACCGCCGGGCAATGCGAGCAGGAAAATGTCGTGGTGGCCGCCGTGCGGCGCGCAACGCATGAATGCGCCACGGCCCGGATAACGGTCCGACATTTCGAAGCCGAGCAGGTCCTGGTAGAATTTTTCCTGTTCCGCGAGTCGATTCGTGAAGAACACCACGTGGCCCACTTCAACCGGTTCGGCGCGTTCGTAAATCGGCGACGGTTGATCGACGCGCAGCGTTTGACCCCATACGTTCGACGGCGAACCGTGGATATCCAAAGCACGCTTGCGGGTCACTTCCACGCGAATCGCCATGCCGTTCGGATCGATACAGCCAGCCGCATCTTCAGTTTCGAAGTGGCCCGGCTGACCGGCAAAGCGGCCGCGCAATTCGTCGAGTTCGGCTTTCGTTGCCACACCCCAGGTCACTTCACGCAGCGTCGGGCCTTCTTCGAAGGCGGGTGGCAGCGACGGATCGTTCGCGTCGACGGCGAGAACCGTGCAGCCGTTCAGCGTTTCGAAGCGCGCGTGCTTGTCGTCGTGTTCGGTCTCTTTGAGGCCCCAGTCCGCGAAGAACTGCCGACAGGAGGCGAGATCCGTCACGCCGTAAATAATCTGTTCAATGCCGAGAATCGTCATCACGTGCCTCTTGCGTATTAGTTTGCCCACGCCAGCGGCGCGTCGTTCAAGCCCCAGTAGAGGCTCTTCTGCTGCATGTATTCGCGGATGCCGAGACGGCCCTTCTCGCGTCCCATGCCGCTCTCCTTCCAGCCGCTGAACGGCGTCGAGATCGAGAACAGCTTGTAGGTGTTGATCCACACGGTGCCGGTTTCAAGCGCGCGGGCGATCCGGTAGGCGCGTTTGTAATCGCGCGTCCAGATGCCGGCGGCGAGGCCGAACACACTGTTGTTGGCTTCTTTGAGCAGCGATGCTTCGTCGTCGAACGGCATCGCGACCAGCACCGGGCCGAAGATTTCTTCCTGACAGATGCGCGCGTCGTTCGTCAGGCCTTCGAGGATCGTCGGCTGGAAGTACGTGCCTTGTTCCCGGCCATCGCCAACCGGACGTTCGCCGCCGCACAGCAGGCGGCCGCCCTCTTCCAGGCCCAATGCGACGTAACGTTCGACGGTTTCGCGATGCGCTGCGGTAATGAGCGGACCCATCTGCGTTTCCGCCCGCGACGGGTCACCGACGCGTAGCTTGCGAGCGCCTTCAGCAAGACGCTTCATGAACGCGTCGTAAATCGAGCGCTGCACGAATAGGCGCGAACCCGCGATGCACGCCTCGCCCGACGAACTGAAAATGCCGTACAGCACGCCGTTCACGGCGTGATCGAGATCGGAGTCGTCGAATACGATGGTCGGTGACTTGCCGCCTAGTTCCAGCGACACGGGCATCAGTTTGTCCGCTGCGATGCGCGCGATGCCTCGGCCGACTTCGGTGCCGCCCGTGAACGACACTTTCTTGACCAATGGATGGCGTACCAGCACGTCGCCGATCACCGAGCCTTTACCTGGCACCACACTGATCACACCCTTCGGCACACCGGCTTCTTCGCAGATACGCGCCAGTGCCAGCGAAACCAAAGGCGTGACTTCGGCGGGCTTCAACACCACCGCATTACCGCCAGCCAACGCAGGCGCCAGCTTCTGTGCGTCCGATGCAATGGGCGAATTCCACGGCGTAATCGCCGCGATCACGCCGATCGGCTCGTAGATACTCATCGTCAGATAGTCGCCACGCGACGGCGTCACTTCTTCGTCGAGCGTTTCGAGGCACGCAGCGAAATAGCGGAACGTGTTCGCAGCACTCGCCACCAGTACGCGCGTTTCGCTGATCGGCTTGCCGTTATCGCGGCGCTGCAATTGCGCGAGCGCTTCGTGACGCGCCATGATCAGATCGGCGACGCGGTACAGAATCAGCGCGCGTTGATGCGGCTTCAGGCCCGACCAATCCGCGCGGCGCCATGCGATATCCGCGGCTTCCACGGCCTCGCGGGCGTCGTCGGCATTGGCCGTCGAGATTTCCATGTTGACCGACTGATCCGCCGGATACAGGCTTTTGTACGGGTTGCCACGCCCTTGCCGCCATTCGCCGCCGATGAAAATATCGCCGGTGGGCACGAGGCTGGTATCGAAGTGAGTCATGTCGGTCGTTCCGGTTTGCTTCAGCTAATCAGCTAATGTCTTAAATCACGCAGCGGGCCGCGCGATTGCGCAGCGCGCGGATCGCGCTGAACGCGGTCAGTGCTGAGGTCTTGGGGTTGTCCGGCAGCGGCTTGCCGCACATTTCCAGCGACATCTCGCCGAATGCGCCACGCGCCACGATGCGATGCACATTGCGCGACACGTTCGGATCGGCAATCAGGCGCACTGTTGTGTGGTCCAGACCCAGGCCGGCAAGCGCGATCGTCGCGGCAACATTGGCGTTCTTCGGATACAAACGCGCCGCTTCGCGCGCACTGCCTTCGAAGATCACGCGCTCTTCGGTCAACGCGTGCAGATCGCACATCTGTTCTGCGGGCGTGCCGAGCCAGCCCGAAGGCGGCTTGCGGCCCGTGTACAGGACTTCGTCAAGGCCACCGAGCTTCGCTGCGGCCAACGCATCCACGCCGCCGATCGCGCCCGAGAGCAGCGTCAACGTCGCATCGCCTTCATCGGCGGCTGCGGACAACGCGTCGAGCAGCATCATGTCGGACAGCGCGCCGATCGACGCGACCGCGCAATCCGTGCCGGCTTTCAGCAACGGCACCACGTGATCGACCAGGGCGCTGTGCCCCGCGCATTCCAGCGCGAAATGCGGGTGACTCCTCAACGCGGACACCGACGAGACCACGTCGACCGATGCACCCACCACTTCACGCACCGACGCCATATGACGTTCCGGCACGATCACGTGCGACACGCGCACCGTCGGGTCCGACTCGACCGAGCGATACACCGCCTGGCCGATCGCGCCGAAGCCGATCATCGCGACGTCGACGGGCGCGTGATGCCCCGCGTAGCCGGGCTCATGCATGTTCCGGCTCCTTTTCCTTGACCGGCGGCCCCGCGAACGCGGTGGCGAACGAGCCGACCGACAGCATGTCCACTTCGACCAGCACCGGGCCGGTTTTCGCCATACCTTCGCGAATGATTTCCTCAGCCTGGTCGAGCGATTTGATGCGGTAGTGCGTGAGCTTCAGGCTCTCGCAAAACTGCGCGAAATCCGGTTGGTGCAAATCGACGTAGCAGCGGCGGCCACCGTATTGCGCGTCCTGAATATTGCGGATCACGCCGTAGCATTGGTCGTTCATCAAAACGATCATGACGTTGGCGTTTTCCTGCACGGCCGTTGCGAGTTCGCCGACGTTGACCATCAGGCCACCATCGCCGACCAGGCACACCGTCTTCGCGGCATTGCCAGCGAGTGCTGCGCCGATACCCATTTGCATGCCCTGGCCGATGCCCCCGCCGAGTGCATGAACGCCCGCGCGCGGCGAGAAGATCTTCAGCATGCGGTTACCCCACGTGCTGTTCGAGATCGTGACGTCGCGCACCCAGTTGTAGTCGCGGCCCACTGCCTGTTGCAGAGCGTCGACGAGCCGCTTGTACGGGCCGAGGCCGTTGCCCACATCGGCGACTGCGCTTTCGCGTGCAGCGGCCAGGTCTTGCGCGAACGTCGGATCGACCTTGAGGCGGCCCTCGAGCAGCGTCGCGAGTTCTTCAAGCACTGACGATGCATCGCCGTGAATGAACATGTCGTTGCGATAGCCGCGATTGTCGGCAAGCGCGTCGGCATCGATGCGATACAGCGGCTGCGGCAGCGCCAGCTTGTACTTCAGCGTTTCATTGCCACGCAGACGCGAACCGACCACCACGAGCGCATCGCATGTCTTGTAGAAACTTTCGACAGCGGCATGCACGTTGAACGCGCCGAGCGTCGCAGGATGATCTTCCGGCAGCACGCCACGGCCTTGCACGCTGGTTACAACGCCGAAGCCCAACGCCACCAGGCGCTCAACCGCAGCACGCGCGTGACGCGTGCCGCCGCCCAGCCACAACAGCGGGCGCTTTGCGCTTGCCAGTTGCTCTGCCAACTGCGCGACGCGCTTGCTGCAATGCGTGAGCGTGGTAACGTGCGGCGCGTCCAGGTCGGCAGGCCATTCGATTTCGGCAGCTTGAATGTCGATCGGAATTTCGACACTGACCGGACCACTCGGCGCGGTTTGCGCGACACGCACCGCTTCGCGGATCGTCGGCAATGCGGTTTCGACCGAGCGCACGCGGAACGCGGCCTTCGAGATCGACGACAGCATCGACAATTGATCCGGCGCTTCGTGGATATAAGCGAGGTCCTGATCGAGGTATTCGGTTTCGATCTGGCCAGTGATATGCAGCAACGCGGTGCCCGCCGTCAGTGCTTCGACCATCGCGCCCGCTGCGTTACCCGCTGCGGTGCCCGTGCTGGTGAACGCAACACCGAGGCCGCCGGAGACACGCGCCAGGCCGTCGGCCATGTTCACCGCGCCCGCTTCGCCACGTGCGCCGACATAGCGGATCTTGCCGCGGTTGTGGATCGCGTCGAGGATCGGCATGTTGTGGATCGAGATCACGCCGAATGCGGTTTGAACGCCGCATTGCTCGAGAAAAGCGGCGATCAGTTCGCCAACGGTGGTTTTGTTAGACATGTCGTGCAACGCCTCCAGAAACATCGATGTGGCTGCCCGTCGTATAGGACGACAGCGTCGTAGCCAGGTAAAAGAGTGCTTGTGCGGCTTCTTCGGGGCGACCGAAGCGGCCCAGCGGAATGTTTTTCCTGCGTGCCAGTTCGGCGGTCCAGTCTTCCCAGCTCTGGCCCGGCTGCGCTTCTTTCGCATAACGGCGGCGCCATTGACCCGATTCGACGATGCCGATCAGAATCGAATTCACCCGGATACGTTGCGGCGCGAGTTCGACCGCGAGCGATTTGATGAGGCTCAGCACGCCGGCACGTGCCGACGAAGTCGCCACCATGTGCGGCTCCGGTTGCAGTGCGAGCAGCGAATTCACGCACACCACTGCCGGGTTTGCGGCATCTCGCAGCATCGGCAGGAACGCGCGGGTCGGGCGAATCACGCTGAAGTACTTCAGGTCGAGTTCTTCGCGCCAGGCGTCGTCGGTGGTGTCGGCGAAAGTCGATACGCGGCCTTGGCCCGCGTTGTTCACCAGCATGTCAGTGCGGCCGAAACGTGCTTGCACCGCTTGCGCGAAGGCTGCCACTTCGTCGGCGTCGAGCACGTCACTGGTATGCGCGAGCAGTTGCGCATCAGGAAACTGCGCCTTCAACGAGGCTTCCGCTTGTGCGAGACGCTCAGTGTTACGCCCGCAGATCGCGACCGAGGCGCCTGCCTGGAGAAACAATTCGGCAGCTGCGAGGCCGATGCCGGACGAACCGCCCGTCACCACCGCCATCTGCCCGGTCAAGTCGATTTGAATCATTTGAGCCCCAATGCCTTCATGTATTTCGCACCTGCGTCCGGACCACTCTTCGGCCGATAGTTGAGCCGCTGCGAGAGTTCGTCAGCCGCGCGTCGGACCTTGTCGATCAGGCCACTGTCGAGCAGCGAGGCGTCAATCTCGTGGCGCGGAATCGTCGTCGTGATCACGGCGACGATGCGCCCTGTGTCGTTACGTACCGGCGCACTGACCACCGAAATGCCGCGCTCGAACGACGACTCGCTAATCGCGAAGCCACGCTTTGCGTCGTCGCGAATGCGCTCGTACAGGTCGTCGAGGGTGGCGGGCGTTTGTTTCGTGAAACGTTCGAGTTCCGGCTCGGGATAGAGCTTCTTCAGGTCGTCGAGCGTCATGTCGCCCATCAATACCTGACCGTGCGTCGTCGCATAGGCAGGCAGGCGGGTGCCGACATTCACCTTCACCGAACTGAAAATCGGCGCGTGGCTTTGTGCCTTGGCGACGAATACGACATCACGTCCGTCGCGAATCACGATGTGGCTCGTCAAGCCGGTGTCGTCGCGCAGTGCTTCGATGATCGGCAAACCGAGGTCAGTCAATTCGAGCGAGCTCAGATATTCGAAACCGAGCCGCAGCACCGCGACGCCGAGGCGATAGTTGCGGTCTTTATCGGCGCGCTCGAGAAAGCCGAGCGATTCGAGTGTTTGCAGCAGACGGAACACCGTCGTGCGAGGAATCTTCAAGCGCTTCGATAATTCCGGTGCGCCGAGAACCGGCTCGCGTGGCGAGAACTCCGTCAGAATCTTCAGACCGCGTTCCAGACCCGGCACGCGATAGCTGATATCGCTGCTGGTGTCGTTGCGGTCGTCGTCCGCGTCGCGCTCGGCGTTAGCAGTGTCGGGCGTCATTCATTGGCTCCGTTGTCCGTCGCTCGCGCGGCAGAACGTGTCGATGATCGCGGTGTACGCGGCGGGTGCTTCGATATAGCCGGCGTGCCCGGCGCGTGGCACGACCTGCAATTGGGTGCCGGCGGCAAGTGCAAGCCGCTCGCAGGCTTCGGGGGGCGTAATCGTGTCATCAGCGCCTACGGCTACATTGACGCAGCCTTTGTGACGCGCGAGGTCGCTGGCAAGATCGGCGTTGGCGAGCAGATGCGTCGCTTGCGCATAGCCGTGAGGGATCACGCGCGACATGTTCCAACGCACCCATGCGCGTGCTTCGTCGCTCGCGTGGGCGGACAACATATTGGTACTGCGTTTTTCTGCGAGACCTTGCGGGCCGAGTTCGTTAATCATGGCGAGACGCTGATCGCGTTTCGTCTCACGCACTTCGGCCGACGAAGCGCCATAACCGCCAGCCGGCGACAACAGGAGCAAGCCGGCCACGCGCTGCGGATTCGCTACGGCAAACGCACCAGCGATGATCGCGCCAAGCGAATGACCCAGCAGCACGCAGCGTTCAATGCCAAGCGCGTCGAGCCATTCCTTCAATACAGTTGCGTAATCGCTTGCTGCGGGCGACTCGGCTTCTACGGGTGTCGATGCACCGTACCCCGGCGCATCCCACGCCAGCACACGGCGCCTCTCACCCAGCACTTCAAACTGCTGCACCCACGAAGCCGCGCCCGAACCGATACCGTGAAGCAGCACCAAAGGCAGTGCATCGCCTTCGGCGCTATCCGCCTCGCGATAGCTGACCGCGCGTTGCGATGCCAGCCAGATCTGCTGCGCCGGGAAGCGCGCGAGGCGCGCTTCGAGCGTAGCGTTCTGATCGACGGTAGCGGACGGGACTGCCGACATGATTTCCTTCTCGGGTGTTTTCAAAACGAACGTGAGGGCTTAGCGTTTGAGCTTGGCCAACGGTGAATCTGGCGGATATGTCGGCGTGATCGGCTTGGCTGCGCCGAGCATCACGCACATCAACGCGTCTTCTTCGCCGATGTTCACTTCCGTGCGATACACGCCCGGCGGCACCGAAATCAGATCGCGCTCGCCCAGCACGGCTTCCCACGTTTCGCCGTCTTTCTCGCAGATCACTTTCATCTTGCCGCGCAGCACGAAGAAAATTTCTTCGACATCCATATGAATATGGCTCGGGCCGATGTTGCCGGCCGGGATCACCATCGTCGAAAACGTGAAGCCACCTGCGGGCACTGTGTTCATGTCTTTCGCGACGCCCGTGCCGCCCGTGCCGACATAGCGCATTTGCGCGCGGCGATATTTCGGGTCGTAGTCGGCCTGGAATTTCAGCGCGTCCCAGTCGTAGCGACGCGTTTCCAGCCGTGCCACGCGGGTGTCCAGCCATTGTGCAAAGCTCGCGTCCGCGGGTTGTTCCCACGATTTGCGTTCGATATCGGCGTCCGCCATCTCTTTCTCCTTTCGATTCGACAAGATCAATTCATCACGAAGCCGCCGTTGACCGGCAGCAACTGACCGGTCACGAAACGCGCGGCGTCGGACAACAGGAACAGCACCGGCCCGGTAACGTCGTCGGGCACTTGTGCGCGCGTGAGCGCGCGGCCTTGCAGGTAATACTGATGACGCTCGGCAGGCACGTACGCGGTGGCCTCGACTTCGGTGAGACCCGGCGCGATTGCATTGACCGTCACCTGATGTGCGCCGAATTCGCGCGCCAGCGAGCGGGTCATCGAGATCACTGCGCCCTTGCTCGCCACATACGCCAGCAGCTTCGGTGCGCCCCACATCGCCGTGTCCGACGCAATGTTGACGATGCTGCCGCGGCCCGAGTCGCGCAGATACGGCAGCGCGGCAGTACTCATTAGCCACGTGCCGCGCACGTTGACGTTCATCACGGCGTCCCACGTATCGACCGACAACTCGTCGGCGACTTTGCCGCCCGAGTTGGTGATCGCCGCGTTGTTGATCAGCGCGTCCAGCCCGCCGAGTTGCGCTGCGGCCTGATCGGCGAATTGCTTGATGCTGGCGGGGTCGGCGAGATCGAGTGGCAGATACGTCACCGCATGACCTTGCTCGATCAGCGATGCAGCCAGCGCACGGCCTTCGTCATGCAGCACGTCGCCGAACACCACCTGCGCACCCGCTTGCACCAGCGAGCGGACGAACGCTGCGCCGAGACCGCGCGCGCCGCCCGTCACGAGGACACGCCGCCCTTTGAGTGCTGACGATGCCGAAGGCGCTTCGTTATGCATGGCTGTGGCCTGCTGCTTCGTTTTGAGTACCGCCGGCTTGAGTGGCTTGAGCCGCTTGAGCGTGATAAGCGTCCAGTTCAGCGAAATGCTGTTGCGCGCGCTGACGGAACATCCGGCGCACACGTGTCATGCCGACGTCGTGCTGATAGAGGAATTCGTGCTCGCGTGCATTCGGCGCCATGCTTTCGAGAACATAGCGGTCCTGTTCCAGCACGGCCCAGTGCAGCGCTTCCAGACGATTGCGATACATGAAGCGCCACGCGTCGCGCTGCCAGCCCGACACCTTGCGTGTGCGCCAGAAGTAAACCTGGCAGTTGTTTTCGTCGACCGGCGTAGCAAAACCGATGATCCCGAAGTTGCCGCCCGGGCCGAACTTCTTCTTGTACGGAATCGCGAGACGCATCCACAGCGTGCCGGTTTCGCCCAGTTCAACCCAGTCGAAGTTCACGTCGCGCTGGCCAACCTTCTCGAACATCAGACCGGTTTCGGTCTTGCGCACGCGCATGTCAGCCTGCTTGTCGCCTTCGGCCATCGAATGCGAGGTCGCGTGCAGATACGCACCGTGCATCGGGTCCATCACGTTGTCGATTGCGTACTGGTAATTGCACTTCCAGTTCGACATGCATAGGAAGTTGGCGTATTCCTCGCCGACCAGTTCTTCCGGCAGCACGAGCGGCGTGGGTTCTTTATGCGCGTCGTCGCCAAACCACAGGAAGATCGCACCGGCGTGTTCTTCGACGGGATACGACTTCACACACTTCTGGCCTTCCAGCGGGCAGTTCGAGACGGCCGGGACTTTCGTGACCGTGCCGCCACCGTCGATTTCAATGCCGTGATACCAGCATGCGACGCTGCCGCCGAGGTTCCAGCCGAGCGACAGGCGTGCGCCGCGGTGCGGGCAACGGTCTTCGAGCGCGCGGACTTTGCCTTCCTTATCGCGCCACAGCACGATCTGGTCGCCGAGACGCGTGATGCCGACCGGCGCGTCGCCGACTTGCCAGCTCGGCGTAACGGGATACCAGTAATTACGCAGGCCTTTGTTCAGATACGACTGGATCGGATCGGCCGCGGCTTGTGTCGTTGTATTGGGGGACGTCATGCAGAGACTCCGGGTACGAAAGCGATGAAACGTGTTCGGGAAAGCGCGCTTATTCGGCGAGCAGGCGGAATTCGGCGGCGAGACGGTCGGCATCCCATGTACTGCCTTCCGGGGTGCGGAAGCCCACGCGGTTCAACCCGTCGACGACTTCCTGCAACTCATTCGCACCGGCTTCGAAGACTTTTTCGAGCGCATCGCCGAAGTCGTTTTCGTATTGGGTCGGCTCGGCCTTACGCGTTTGCCAGATGAAGTTTTCGGTCTCACCCGGTTTTTCGATCACGCCCTTGCCGGCGACGTTGTTCGGCTGCGGCGCGAGCCACGGCTTCAGGAAGGGATTGAAGTTCACGGTTTGCTCTCGCATGTCATTCCACCTTGATCTGGATTTCTTCGCCTGCGAGACGTACCGAGTACATCTTCAGGTCGCGGCCACCGGGCTCTTTCAAGCATTTGCCGGTCGGGATATGGAACACGGCTTCGTGCAGCGGGCATTCGACGGTGTCGCCGTCGACAAAGCCCTGCGTCAGCAACGCATACGCATGGGGGCAGACGTTTTCCAGCGCGTACAGCGCATCGCCCACCTTGTAGATGCCGATTTCGGTGCCGTCGAGTTTGAACTCGAGCGGCGCGTCGTCGGACAGGTCGCCGGCATGGCCGGCGCAGCGCCATTGTTCACTCATTTCTCGCCTTCTCCTGAAGCTCTGTGTTCCATACAAGGAACGTCAGTTCGTGTATGGATAATTATAGGAGTGACCTTAACCAGAGAAAATAAAAATCTGGGCTGGTAGGGGAAAACACCGACTGTGGCGTTCACAACACAGCTTTGTGTGAACTGACATGAGAGGTCGTTTTTATTCGGGAGCCTTTATGGGCTTGGGTTTTCCCATAATTTTCAGATGAATACCGAAACCCTCATGCGGGTTTGTACGGGGTCCGAAAATTTATTTTGACCACTTCTAGACTCACTATACTTTCCATAGGCGATACGAACGCCCATAGGTGGAACATAAAGAGGAGCAGTTTTGGCGCATAAACCCAAAACTGCATTCAACCCAAAGCGAGGATCAGGGACGACGAAATCGGCGCGAGCTATTCGTCGTGTGATCAGGAGAACCAACGGTGAAGCACATCATTGCGGCGGCCGGCTTGACGGCAATCTGCGCAACGACTGGCGCCTGGGCGCAAAGCAGCGTGACGCTATACGGCAGCCTGGACGCCGGTATTGCGTACATCAGCAATGCGGGTGGCCATTCGAAGTGGATCGAGGAGCAGGGCAACATGCAGCCCGACCGCTGGGGCCTGAAAGGCGTCGAGGATCTGGGCGGTGGTCTTAAGACGGTTTTCCAGTTGGAAAACGGCTTCTATACGAACACGGGGGCATTCGCCAAAGCGGGCACGCTGTTCAATCGCCAAGCTTTTGTCGGACTGAGTTCGGACCAGATCGGCACGGTGACACTAGGTCATCAAACGCCGTTCAGCTTCGACGTGCTGGGTCCGTTGAGCACGGCTTATCTGGCCGCGAGCTGGTACGCGTTCCACCCCGGCAACATCGACGAACTCGCCGACACCGGCGTGGTGCCGTTCGACAATTCGGTGAAGTTCCGCTCGGCGAGTTTCGGCGGTTTTTCGGTCGGCGCGATGATGGGTCTCGGCAATACGACGAACTTCTCGACCGGCAAGACACTGAGCTTTGCGCTTAGCTATGCGAACGGTCCGTTCAAGGCCGGCGCGACCTATGCGAACGAGCACAACCGTACGCCATCGATCGTGACAACGGGCATCACCAGCTTTCAGGGCGTCGCCGCGGCGACCTACACGGCGGACAAGGTCGAGAACATGGGCGCGGGCGCGTCATACCAGTTCGGCAAGCTGCTGGTGCATGGCCTGTACACGCGCGTGAAGCTGGAATCGTCCGGCCATTCGGACACGTATCAGAGCTACGACGTGGGTGCGAATTATCAGTTCACGCCGTTCAACACCGTCGCCGGCGGCGCCGCGACGACGACGATGGCCGGTCATCGCTGGACGCAGTTCGAGATCGGCGATATCTACGCGCTGTCGAAGTCGACGCAGTTGTATGTGAATGCGCTGTATGAGCGCGCAGGCTCCAATACGGATGCCGCGTTCTTTACTGCGGGGGTGTCGAGCGGCCGGAACCAGACGATTTTCCTGACGGGTATCCACCACTCGTTCTGATGTCAGTCATTTCGGTATAAATGTCGACGCCATAAAGCAAACGGCCCGGCTGCTTATGCACCCGGGCCGTTTTTATATCAGCAAAAACAGAAGCCGAATCAGTTCGCCGCAACTGGCCTACGGCGCGCTTGAGCCGCAGTCGGATCATCCGGCCGCGGACGATAACTGAGCCGTTCTGACAATTCGAGCGCTGCCTGGCAAACCGCGATGACGAGCGGCTCGCGTTCTTCCGCTTCGCCGATATCGGAGCGCGGAATGGTGACCGTCAACGCAGCCGTGATCTTGCCGCTTTGATCGCGCACCGGCGCACTCACCACCGAGATTCCTCTTTCAAAAGATGCTTCGCTCAACGCGTAGCCGAGCGCCGCGCTTTCGCGCACTCGTCCATACAGTTCTTCGACAGTCGCCGGCGTGCGTTCGGTAAAACGTTCGAGTTGCGCCTCCGGATACAACTGACGCAATTCTTCGAAGCTCAAATCGCCCATCAGCACCTGACCATGCACGGTGGCATGCGCGGGTAGACGCGTCCCGACATGCACTTTCACCGAACTGAACATCGGCTCATGCGTTTGCGCTTTGGCGACGAACACCACGTCGCGCTGATCGCGGATCAGCAGATGCGTGCTGAGGCCGGTTGCGTCGCGTAAACGTTCGAGAATCGGCGTGCCGACGTCGGTCAGCTCGAGCGAACTCAAGTATTCGAAGCCGAGCCGCAGCACCGCGACGCTCAAGCGGAAATAGCGGTCGCCATTCACGCGCTCGAGAAAGCCTAACGCTTCAAGCGTTTGCAATAGACGAAATGTGGTGGTGCGCGGAATGCCGATACGCTTCGACAATTCGGGTGCGCCCAGAATCGGCTCGCGTGCGCTGAATTCGGCGAGGATGCGCAGGCCGCGCTCCAGGCCCGGCACGAGATAAGTCGATCCGCTGGTGCTCTCTTCATCGGTGGAATCGGTTGAATCGGCGCTGTCTGCGTGGGACAACGCCGCATCGTCCTGCGACGTCGAGGCCAGCGCGCCGCGTGGCCTCGCGTGCTTGCGTCCCGCTCGTGTCTGCTCTTCTTTTGCCATCTTGGCTGCCGTCTTTGCCGTTGTCTCTGCTGTTCATCGGATACAGATCAACATGATAGCGCGAAGCACACGGCGGTCATTTTCGTTTCTCGCGGTGCTATCCTTTGATCCGGTCCATTGCGCGAAGTCTGTGCACCGCGCTTTCGTTCCCGCCAGGCGTCCGGAGGCCACGCTCATGTCCGAATCCGTCCAGGTTCGAGTTGCCGACTCGCATGTTTATCCGGGCTGCGCACTGCATATATCTGAACCCGGTGCCGCGCGCACGCTGCCCCGAGTGGTAGCTAAAGGCTGTTAAGCGCCCGTCACGCTAAATCGAAACCTACCGATGACAGACAACGACTCCCCCCTGCCGCCGAACCCCGACAACGCCCCCGACGATCCTGAGCGCCGCCGTGTCCTGACCGGGCTCGCGGCAGTCGGCATCGGACTCGCGCTGACCGGTTGCAAGACCGAGCAAAGTACCGCGAGCGACGCGGCGCCGCGCAGTGCCGCCGACTTGCGACTCGACGCCGCGCTACGCGACCAGGTCAAGCACATCGTGGTGATCTACGCCGAGAACCGCAGCTTCGCGAACCTGTACGGCAACTTTCCCGGCGTGCACCATCCGCTCGATGCGGTGAGCGCCGAGCGTTATCTGCAACTCGACCGCGACGGCAAGACGCCGCTGCCGCGCCTGCCCGCAATCTGGGGCGGCCTCGTGCCGCAAGCGCAGGAGGTGGACGGCAAGCGCTACATGATTGGTCAGAAGGACATCAGCAACCTTCGCAACGGGCCCTTCCATATCGTCGATGCGCAGGGCGCACCGTTGCCGACCGGTGTGATCACGCGCGATCTGGTGCATCGTTTCTATCAGAACCAGATGCAGATCAACGCCGGGCGCAACAATCAGTTCGCCGCATGGGGCGACTCCGGCGGCCTGGTGATGGGACACTACCGCAATTCCGCCGACACGCTGCGTCTGTGGAATCTCGCGCAGCAATACACGCTGTGCGACAACTTCTTCATGGCGGCCTTCGGCGGCTCGTGGCTGAACCATATCTTTCTGATCTCGGCACAGGCGCCGTTCTATCCCGACATCCACAACAGTCCGGCGAAGAAGATGGTCTCGGTCGTCGAAGGCGACGATCCGACCGGCATCCGGCTGAAACAGGCGGCCGAGTCGCCCGCGTCCGCGCTCGACGGTCCGCCGAAGTTCGTCAACGACGGCGCATTTACCGCCGACGGCTACGCCGTCAACACCATGGCGCCGCCCTATCAGCCAAGCAACGTGCGTCCCGCCGAAGGCGGCAATCCCGCGTTCGCCGACCTGTCGAATCCGCGCGTGCTGCCGCCGCAAAACTTCGCGACGATCGGCGACCGTCTGACGGACAAGGGCGTCGACTGGGCGTGGTACAGCGGCGCGTGGCAATACGCGTTGGAGCATCAGGACACGGGCGCGGTGCCGGACTTCCAGTACCACCATCAGCCGTTCAACTACTTCACCAGTTACGCGCCGGGCACGGCCGCGCGGCGCAAGTATCTGCGCGATGCGGGCCTCGGCAACGACGCGTCCACCAATCGCCTGATTGCCGATATCGATGCAGGGCGTTTGCCGACGGTTACGTTCTACAAGCCGCAGGGCGATCTGAACATGCACGCGGGTTACGCAGACGTCGAATCAGGGGATCGTCACATTTCGAATGTGATCGAGCATATTCAGCGGGGCCCGCAGTGGGCCAATACTGTCGTGGTCGTCACGGTCGATGAAAACGGCGGCTGGTGGGATCCGGTCTCACCGCCGAAGGGCGACCGCTGGGGGCCGGGATCGCGGATTCCCGCGTTGGTGATTTCGCCGTTGGCGAAGAAGGGGTATGTCGATCATACGGTGTATGACACTAATTCGATTCTTCGTCTGATTAGCCGGGTGCATGGGCTGGCGCCGCTGGATGGGGTTGTCGCACGAGATCGGGCGTTTGCGCAAAATGGCCTGGCGCCGCTTGGAGATTTGACCGGTACGCTGGATCTGACCTGAGCCTGATCTGCGGGCCTATCGCACGAGGGTGGGCGGCAGCGCATCAATCACTGCGCCACCCCGTGCAGCTTGGCAATCACTGAATCCGAGATCTCTTGCGCGGTCTTTTTGATCGTCTTCTTCTCATCGCCGCTCGCCATCACGAACTTGGCCGCGATCACATATGGATTGAGTTTGATGACCGCGCCTGGCTTACCCTTGCTGTCGGCCTCTTCGACGGCCTGATAGAGCGGCGGCAAATCAGCCGTTCCCAAGCTGTCGCACGACACCGCCACCTGGATGTCGTTCTGCCCCGCACCCAAGCCAACCATTGCACGCCTTAGACGGTTGCCGTCGTCGACGCTCAGAAACACGCCGCGCACTTGCCAGCCGGCTGCGGGCAACGGCTGGCCGGGCGCAACGCGGCGTGCGTCGACACCGCCTTTTTTCAGATCCGCAGTCAGCGCGTCCGCCATCTCGTTCACGATGTCCTTGGCGTGATCCTCCGGATTCTTGTCCGGGCCTAACGGCCCCGGGCCGCTCGGCAGCAGGCCGCGCAGGCGGCGCACACGTTGCCCCGGTCCGCTGTCAGGTTTCATGTTGGCCACGTCGAGTTCGAAGTCGGACACATAGACGATCGGCGCTGGCGCTGCGAAGGGGGCGCTGTCCGCCGCGACGCTGAGCGTCGATACCGCGCCCAGGCATCCCGCCACCATCGTGAGTTGCAGAAATTGACGCAGCATGGCGCGCCTCCACGAATGTCTTATAGACGCGGCTATCGTACAGCCGTATGCGCCATGCGTAAGTTTTTTCGTGCCGGATCGTCGTACCTTTTGCCTTGCATAACGCGCGTCGCGGCATAGACTGATAAAGCATTACTTCGCAATTTGCACGGAACTGCCATGCGCCTGACCATTCTCATCAACGGTTCCGATCCCACCGTCAGTCACGATTATGCTGTCTTATGGCTCGACACCGAAGAGCACCGGTGGTCGAGGGAAGCGCATCAAGGGATCGATCTGCCCCCGTGGGGCGAGTTACACGACGACAATGGCGTAACCACGCTCTGTGCGCCGAGCGCGGATGCGCCGCTGTGCACGCTGCGCGGATTGCACGTCGATCGCAAACAACGCGTAAGCGCGGCACAAGGCGCCGCAGCGTGGACGGCGTTGCCCACGCGCGCGCCGACAAGCGGCTTCTGGCGCTTGCAAGCCGTCGACCGTCAGAACGTGCGCGCCGAAAATAGCGTTTTCGGCAATTAGGTTCTGGCGCTTTTTCGTCGGTCGAAATTTTTACTCATCCGAACCGCGCCGCTCGGGCGCCGGTCCGGGTGCGCTCGTGCGCGGATTCGACCTTCAGTGCGCATCCCGCATTCAGCTTTGCGCGTTTAAGCCGGTCTTAAGTTTGCGTGCGTAGAGTCTGAATTCCACGCATTAGGGTCGCCGCAAGGCGGCCCGTTTTTTTGGTGCAGGGCTTTTGCTGTGGGCCTCTTCCGCTTCTTCCGCTTCTTCCGCTTCTTCCGCTTCTTCCGCTTCTTCCGCTTCTTCCGCTTCTTCCG
>NZ_DASRSY010000159.1:0-2290 GCF_035656215.1 Paraburkholderia sp. | reverse complement strand
GCCGCCAACTACACCCAAAGTTCTGAGGATATTGGTTGCCATCGGGAAACTGCCGCAGCGGACACATTGAAGCGGGTTTGGGGACTGCACCGGGTGGTAACATTTGTTGTCATCCTTATCGACCGTTCGCCCGGTATATCGCATGCCAGACAGTTTCGACCAGCTTGCCGCCCTGATCCGGGCGCGCTTCTCCGAACTGAGTCCACAGTTCCAGATGGGAGCAGGGTTCCTGCTCGATCATCCCGACGAAGTCGCGGTCTCGTCGATGCGTAAAGTAGCCGAGCGGGCGCAGGTGCAACCGGCTTCGCTGGTGCGCCTGTCGCAACAATTGGGTTTTCCCGGCTGGAACGAATTACGCAACCTGTTCGTCGCGCGCGTGCGCACGCGGCCCGAGCCGCTCACCAGCCGCGCCCGTTCGCTCGTCAAATCGAAAGATGCGCTGGCCCACGACCTGCTGGCCGCGCAACAACACAATCTGGAAGTCACTGCCGCGCACAACGGTCGCATGATCGTGGAAGCGGCGCGTCTGTTGCGGCGCGCGTCGCATGTGCATGTCGCGGGCTTTCGCTCCTGTTATGCGGTAGCGTTCGGGCTTATCTACGGCTACCGGCTGTTCCGTCCGTCCGTGTCGCTGCTCAACGGCGAAGCCGGCACGCTCGAGATGCAACTGCGCACGATCGAACGTGATAGCGCGACCATCGTCATCAGTTTTGCGCCGTATTCAGTCGAAGCGGCGCGCGTGGCCGAAGCAGCGCTGGAAAAGGGCAGCAAGCTGATCGCGATCACAGACAGCGCGGTCTCGCCGATCGCGTTGAACGCCGACAAGGTGCTGATTTTTTCGCACGAAAGCCCCTCTTTCTTTCCTTCGCTGGTGGCGGCTACGGCGATTTCCGAATCACTCGTCGCGCATCTGCTCGCGCTGGAAGGGGCGGGTGCTGTCGAGCAACTCGGCATCGCCGAGCAATCGTTGCATGACAAGGGCGCGTACGTGCCTTGATGTGCTTCGTCTGAGTCTGGCAGATATCTGCCCTGGGGCGCAAACGCTCCGTCTGCTTCGCCGTCACACTGTTTGACAACAAATGTTGTATTGACGTATAAATACGTACCGATTGTTGAGTGGGTGTGCGTCGTGGCGTCGAAGCAGGATTTGAGTCTTTTTCAGGTGAGCGGTGAGCCGTATGACATAGGCTACAGGCTGGGCGAACTCGCCAGGCCGGTATTCACCAACTATACGTTACCGATTCTTCGCGTGACCGGCAGGCGCGCGTCGACCATCTGTTGAGCACGCTCGCCAGTCCAATCAAGCCGGCCGCGTTGCTCGACGTGTTGCAGGATCGCGCGCCTTCGGGCCTGCCAATCTACCGCGATGATCCGCTCGATCCCGACGACGAAAACACGCTTGCCACCGCGCTTTTCGAAATCGGTCGCGCTGACGTCTCCATGAAAGTTTATCGACAGGGGCAATGCGCGTTCGATACCGTCATCGCACGCATATCGCCTGCGCAGATCGGCGCCTGAGCAGCCGTCGCAAATAGAAAGGAAAGTGAAACCATGTCCACTGTATTCCATCGCTCGCCGAAGCAATCGCTACCGGTGGCTGTTGCCGGTGACGGCATCGAAATCATCGACTCCACCGGCAAGCGCTATATCGACGCCTCGGGCGGCGCAGCCGTTTCGTGCCTCGGCCACAGCAATCAGCGCGTAATCGACGCGATCAAACGGCAGTCGCAGCAATTGCCGTATGCGCACACGTCGTTCTTCACGACCCAGGCCGCCGAGGAACTTGCCGACCGTCTCGTGGCGAACGCGCCGCACGGGCTCGAACACGTGTACTTCGTGTCGGGCGGCTCGGAAGCGATCGAGGCGGCGCTGAAACTGGCGCGGCAGTATTTCGTCGAGAAGGGCGAGTTGCAGCGCCGTCATTTCATTGCACGGCGCCAGAGCTATCACGGCAACACATTGGGGGCGCTGGCGATCGGTGGCAATGCGTGGCGGCGCGAGCCGTTTCTGCCGATCCTGATCGAAGCGCATCACGTGAGCCCCTGTTATGCGTATCGCGAGCAGCGCGCCGACGAATCCGAAGAGCAATTCGCACAGCGTCTCGCGGACGAACTCGAACAGAAGATTCTTGAACTCGGTGCCGACACGGTGGCCGCATTCGTCGCGGAAACAGTGGTGGGCGCAACGGCCGGCGCCGTGCCGCCGGTGCGCGAGTATTTCTGCAAGATTCGCGCGGTGTGCGATCGCTATGGTGTGCTGCTGATCCTCGACGAGATCATGTCGGGCATGG
>NZ_DASRSY010000158.1:0-3065 GCF_035656215.1 Paraburkholderia sp. | reverse complement strand
CGGCATTTGCGCCGCGGCGGCCGGCAGTAGTACGAGCGCGCGGTCGAGCGGCGTGCTGTCGCTCCAGAGCTTGAGCCAGGCCGCCCACTGAGCGGCGGCGAACGGGACTGCCGGGGCATCGGCGATACGCCTCGCACTGCATTCCCACAACAACGCCGCGACATCTTCCAATGATGCCGTGCGCGCCAGTTCCATGGCGTCATGCCCGCGATAGAGCAAGCGGCCATCGGCCACCAGCGTGATCGACGATTCGAGCACCGGCACGCCCCAGTCCAGCACCTTCTGCGCGACCTTGCCGGCGCGCTTGCCGTCTTCCTTGCGCCGCGCGAGCCGCCGCACTTCGCCGGCGTCGTAGAGGCGATGCTTGCCTTGCGCATCCGGCGACGAGCTCAGCATGCCGCGGCTGACATAGGCATACAGGGTGGGCAGGCTGATGCCGAGCGCGGCAGCGGCTTCGGCAGCGGTCAGGGAATGGGAGGAGAGCGGCATGGAAACGCGTAGAAACCGAAGAAATCAATATATATTGATTATCATAATCAAGATTGATTGCAGCAAGGCGAAATTCTAGACTCGGCTCACTTTCTTCCCGTTCCGAGATGAACGACATGAACCCCATGACGCCTGAACTCGCTCTCAAACATATCTGGACAATCGCCGAATGCGACCCGACTGCGCTGAGGTCCGTTTCGCTTGCGGGCACCGATCCGGGCTTGCCGTCGGTCTATCGGGTCGGCGCGTTGGCCTCGGCGACCATCGCCGCGACTGGCCTTGCGGCTGCCGAATACCATCGCTTGCGCACGGGGCGCCGGCAACACGTGACGGTGGAGATGCGGCGCGCGCTGGCCTCATTTCGCAGCGAGCGCTACCTGCGTATCGACGAGGGTCCGCCGCCCGCCTTGCGCGATCCGGTGATGGGTTTCTACGCGACGCGCGACGACCGCTGGATTCAACTGCACACGAACTTTCCGCATCATCTCGAAGGGGTGCTGAAGGTGCTTGGCTGCGCGAACGATCGCGCGGCGGTGGCCGAGGCGATTCGCGGTTGGGATGGCGGCGCGCTTGACCAGACGCTCGCCGACGCCGGCTTGTGCGCTGCCTTGATTCGCACGCCCGACGAGTGGGCCGCGCTCGATCAGGCGAAAGCGATTGCGGGGCTGCCGTTGTTCCAGATCGAGCGCATCGGTGACGCGCCGGTCGAGCCACCACGGCATGGCGGCGCGGAGCGGCCGCTGACGGGCGTGCGGGTGCTGGATTTGTCGCGCATCATCGCCGGGCCGGTGGCGGGACGCGCGCTCGCGCAGCATGGCGCCGAGGTGCTGATGGTCAACGGTCCGCACTTGCCGAATATCGCACCGCTGGTGATCGATAACGGGCGGGGCAAGCGTTCGGCGCTTGTCGATTTGCGCGATGCCACTGGGCGGGCAACCTTACGTGGTCTCGCCGGGGGCGCCGACGTGTTCTTGCAGGCGTATCGGCCGGGGGCGCTGACCGCACGCGGTTTTGGTCCCGAGGAACTGGCGCAGGTGCGGCCGGGGATCGTCTACGTCTCGGTTTGCGCTTATGGGCACACGGGACCTTGGGCCGGGCGGCGCGGCTTCGATAGCCTGGTGCAGTCCGCGAGTGGGATTGCTTTTACTGAGCGCGAGGCAGCGGGATGGGATGAGCCGAAGCATTTACCCTGTCAGGCGTTGGATCACGCCACGGGGTATCTGGCCGCTTTCGGCGCGATGGCCGCATTGGCGCGGCGAGCCACCGAAGGTGGGAGCTGGCACGTGAGGGTGTCGTTGGCGCAGACCGGGCGGTGGTTGCAGTCGTTTGGATTGCTTTCCGACGGCTGGAAGGCACCCGATGTTTCCATCGACGACGTGCAGGATTGCCTTGCGATTGTTCAATCCGAGTTCGGGCGTGTTCTCGGGGTTCTGCCGGCCGAGCGTCTGGATGAGACGCCTGCGTATTTTGATTTGCCGCCGGTCCGTATCGGGGCTCACGAGGCGAAATGGGCGTGACGACTGTTTGCGCGCACGGTGCCTGGCTGTCTGCGTACGGCGTCTGGTCACAGAAACCGGCGCGGCGAAAACGCGCCGCGCGGGCAGAAAGCTACTTCCTCAACTCCGCCACAAAATCATAGTAATCGTTCCGGCAGTAGGTATCGGTCAGCTCGATCGCCCGCTGATCCGCCGTGTACCCGACCCGAGTGATCAGCAACAGTGCCTCGTTCGGGGCAATGCTCATCTGCTGCGCGATCTCGTCATTCGCGTTCACTGCGCGAAAATGCTGCAGCGCGCGCACGATCGTCAGCCCGCGATGTTCCAGGTACGTGTACAACGAATCGCCAATTGCCTGAGGATCGGGAATCACCGCAGCGGGGAAGGTGGAATTCTCCACGGCCATCACGATGCCGTCGGCGAGACGCAAGCGCCGCAGCCGGGTCACGGCCGCCGCCGGCGACAAGCCCAGTTGAATCACCTCATCGCGGTTAGCCGGCGAAATTTCCCGTGACAACCACTTCGAACTCGGCGTAAAACCGCGTCGCCGCAGCATTTCGCTGAAACTCGACAGGCGCGACAGCGGATCTTCATAGCGCGGCGTGATGAAGCTACCCGCGCCTTGGGTGCGGCGGATCAATCCCTGTTCGACCAGTAGGGCAATGGCTTTGCGCGAGGTGATCCGCGATACGCCGAGCGCTTCGGACAGCACGCGCTCGGAGGGCAGCGCTTCACCCGCGTTCCAACGGTTTTCGTGAATCGCAGTGCCGAGCTTGCGAGCGAGTTGCAGGTATAGCGGCGTGTCGTTTTCCGGGTCCGGGCGCAGATCGCGCCAGCGGTCTTCCGATGCAGAGGTCATGGGGCTCACGCAAGAAGGGCAAGCGGCAATTCTAAGACATCGGCGCGCTCCGTTATAGCGGGCTTTTGCCTGATGGCCGATTCGATGCCCATGCAACCGCTAAACTCGTCCCTATGATTTCCGTAGCCTGCACCGCCACTTCGACGTATGCGCATGGTCAGACGCGCATTTCAATCCGTTTAGCCACTTCGAGGACAAAGCATGACGACCGATATCGCAAG
>NZ_DASRSY010000157.1:0-2618 GCF_035656215.1 Paraburkholderia sp. | reverse complement strand
GCAGGAAAGCTTCGAACGGTTCGTCGGCGCGATCGATTTCGTCGATCAGCAGCACGCGTCGCGCACCTGGATGATTTTCGTCGGGCATCAACGCTTGCAGCAGCGGACGCTTCAGCAGGAATTCGCTACGATACAGCGTGTCATTGCCAGGCCGCTCGCCCGCGGCTTCGGCCAGACGCAGTGCCATGATCTGGCGCGGGTAGTCCCATTCGTAGAGCGCGCTGGCGGTGTCGAGTCCTTCGTAACATTGCAGCCGCAGCATCGAGGTGCCGAGCATGCCCGCCGCGGCTTTGGCGAGTTCGGTTTTGCCGACGCCCGGCTCGCCTTCGACGAACAACGGCCGCTCCATGCGCAGTGCGAGGTACAACGCGGTCGCGAGTTCGCGGCTGGCGAAGTAGCTTTGGGCGGCGAGTTGCGCGAGCGTGTCGTCGATTGAAGCAGGCTGCATGGCGTTCCTGAATCTGCACGGTGAAACGGGTGAGGCGCGGGGCGGCGCGGCCGCGACGCAACGGGTAAGAAGTTCATGACCGCAGCCGCAGCGGTGACGGACAGCGCGAGCCGGGAGCGCGGCTAACGCGCCATGCCGAGGCACGTCACGTCAGCCGCAAACTGCGAGAGCCACTAACTATTCGCCTTCGTCACGGCTCGCGCGGCCAGCACCGGAATCAGATGCGCGCGATATTCGGCGCTCGCGTGCATATCGGTGTTCAGGTCGGCGTCGGACACGGTCACTGCTCGCGCGGCATCAGGCGTGAAATTCGCTGATAGCGCGCTTTCCAGTTCCGGCACACGAAATACCGAAGACGCCGCACCGGTCACCGCGACTCGCACGCCGCTCGCGAACTTCGCGACGAACACACCGACCAGCGCAAAGTGTGACGCCGGGTTGCGGAATTTCTCGTAGCCGGCGCGCTCAGGCACGGGAAACTCGACGGCCACGATCAGCTCGTCGGGAGCTAGCGCGGTTTCATACATGCCGACGAAGAAATCGCTCGACGAAATTCGTCGCCGATCGGTGACGATGGTCGCGTCCAAGGCCATCGCCGCCGCCGGATAGCAGGCGGCCGGATCGTTGTTCGCGAGCGAGCCGCCGATCGTGCCGAGCGCGCGCACCTGGCGATCGCCGATGTGCCCGGCGAGATCCGCGAGCGCCGGCGATACGCGCCGAAGTTCGGCGTGATCGGCGACGTCCGCATGACAGACAGCGGCGCCAATGGTCACCTTGCCGGCGTCGACGGTGATCGACTTGAGCGCGAGAATCCGCGTCACGTCGATCAGTTGCGACGGCTGCGCGAGCCGCAGACGCATGGTCGGCAACAGGCTTTGTCCGCCGGCGAGAAACTTTGCGTCACTGTCGGCGACGATGGCTGCGGCGGCCGCTTTCGGATCCGTCGCGCGTTGATACTCGAATGAATACATGTCGAATGCTCCGCTCAGGATCTCAATGGGGTTGCTTGGCCGCGTGGATCGCGGACCACACGCGATGCGGCGTCGCCGGCATTTGCAGGTCGGTCACGCCGAGTGGCGCAAGCGCGTCGAGGATCGCGTTGATCACTGCTGGTGGAGAGCCGATCGCGCCTGCCTCGCCGCAGCCTTTTACGCCGAGCGGGTTGTGTGTGCACGGCGTGCCTTTTGCGGTTTCAACGGTGAAGTTGGGCAGATCGGATGCATGCGGCATCGCGTAGTCCATGTATGAGCCGGACAGCAACTGGCCGCTTTCGTTGTCGTACACGCAGCGCTCCAGCATTGCCTGCCCGATGCCCTGAGCGAGGCCGCCATGCACCTGGCCTTCGACGATCATCGGATTGATCACGTTGCCGAAATCGTCGACTGCGGTGAATTGCTGGATACGGCAGACACCCGTCTCCGGATCGACCTCGATCTCGCAGATGTACGAGCCCGCCGGATACGTGAAGTTGCTCGGGTCGTAGAACGCACTTTCCTCAAGACCCGGTTCGAGCACGTCGAGTGGATAATTGTGCGGCACATACGCGGCGAGCGAGATGTCGGCGAATGCCTTGGTGCGATCGGTGCCCGCGACGCGGAACACGCCGTCCTTGAACTCGATGTCTTCCGCCGCGGCTTCGAGCAGGTGCGCGGCGATTTTCTTCGCCTTGGCTTCGATCTTGTCGAGCGCCTTCATAATGGCCGAGCCGCCGACCGCGATCGAGCGCGAGCCGTACGTGCCCATGCCGAACGGAATACGGCCGGTGTCGCCATGAACGATCTCCACGCTTTCCAGCGCAATGCCCAGGCGGTCCGCGACCACTTGCGCGAAGGTTGTCTCATGTCCTTGGCCGTGACTGTGCGAGCCGGTGAACACGGTGACGGAACCCGTCGGATGCACGCGAATCTGGCCGACTTCGAAAAGCCCGGCTCGTGCGCCGAGTGCACCGGCGATGTTCGACGGCGCCAAACCGCAGGCTTCGATGTAGCACGAGTAGCCGAGGCCGAGCCGCTTGCCGTTCTTTTCGGATGCCTGCCTGCGGGCGTCGAAGCCCTTCACGTCCGCGAGTTCGAGCGCGCGGTTCAGGGTGGTCTCGTAGTCGCCCGTATCGTAGGTGAGGCCGACTGGCGTCGCATACGGAAACGTGCGGATGAAATTGCGGCGGCGGATT
>NZ_DASRSY010000156.1:0-2141 GCF_035656215.1 Paraburkholderia sp. | reverse complement strand
GCATTTTTGCAGGTGTCGCGAGACACGGACGCAAGCTGACATGTTGGAAATCGGCGTAAACGCCAGCGGCCTGCAGCACCTAATTCTTGACCTGAATGCGACCGATGAACAAGCACGCAAGGCGCTGAATTCGACCATGCGACGCATGGCTGCCTGGGTGAAAACGCGATCACTGCGAGGTCTATCCGACAAGCTGAAAATTCAGCAGAAAATATTGCGCACCCGCGTCCGCACGTTCCGATTCCAGGGCGGATTAAGTGACGCGGCGCACTACGGCGCCATGAAAGTTTGGTATGGCCTAAACGGCGTGCCGTGGTCGAAGCTTAAACCGCGTGCCACGAGTAACGGTGTCTACGCGGCAGGCGGACGTCATGACGCGCACGCATTCATCGCCAACCTGTACGGCCGCCCTCAGGTATTGAAGCGCGAAGGCGGCGCGCGTGTGCCGCTTGTTGTGGTCAAAGAAGACATACACGACGCGTCAGTAACGTACATCGAAGACTTCATCATTGTCGGCTTCGAATTCGAAAACCAGTTTATGAAGACATTCGAACGGGAGCTGAAATGGCGGACATCGACACCGCGCTAGATGTTGACCTGATGCACGCGCAAATCGTCGCGCAGATTCAGGCAGCGTTCCCGGCGTTCAGGACAGTTGAATTTTACCGCGACGAAGAAACCGAGACGATGCCGACGCCGGCAATCCTGCTGGAAATCAGCGAGGGCGAGCCAGAGCTAGGCGATGATGCTGGAACGGGCCAGTTGCCCGCATATCTGCGCTTCGAAGCACGCATCATCATGGGCATTCGCACGCCGGCTGTGAAATTAGCCGTCCGCAAAGCCGCGTTTGCGCTATCCGCGTGGCTGCATCTGCGAGCATGGGGCAATGGTGTCAAAGCCGCCCCGTGTCACGTCATCGCGTGCGGCTCCGACGAGTTCGACCCACGTCTCGACAAGTGGGCCGTGTGGCGTGTCGAGTGGCGCCAGTTTGTGATGCTTGGCGACAGCGCATGGTCGAACGATGGATCTGTGCCGGATGACTGGTTCAGCTTCGCACCTGACATCGGCCTAGGCCATGAGCCTGATTATCAACCTGCTGGCGTTGTGCTCCCGCTATGAGTGACCACGTTTTCGCCACGGGTGAGCATGGCCGCATGCTGTCAAACGTCGCCATGATCGGCGTGGTTGCACAGCTTGACGAAGCGAATGCGCGCGTGACGGTGTACGCCGACGATCTAACGACCGACTGGCTGCCGTGGCTCACGCGGCGCGCAGGCAGCGATTCGGATTGGTGGGCGCCAGAGCCAGGCGAGCAAGTCGTTGTGCTGTGTCCGTATGGCGATTCATCGCAGGGCGTCGTGATCGGCAGCATTTATCAGGACGCGTTCCCGCCGCCGGCAAATGTGCGCACCATCTGGCGCAAGAAGTTCGCCGATGGATCGACCGTGACCTATGACCGCCAGGCGCATGCACTGACGGTCGACGTCGGCAGTGGATCGGTCACGGTGAACTGCGCAACGGCCACGGTGAAGGCGACCGATACCGTCACGCTCGATGCGCCGCACACGCACTGCACTGGTGGCTTGACCGTCGACGGTGATACTTCGATGAAGGGCAACGCTGACGTGCAGGGCAACACAACCGTCAAAGCGATCACGTCAAACGGCGTGAATGTCAGCAACTCGCACAAGCACGGCAACGGCAACGGCGGCGGCCCAACGACCGCAGTTATCGGCTAAACGGAAATCCCCACCGAGGCCGCGCAAGGCGGCCTTGTCCATCATTCCGCAATGCTCGGGACGAATGCACAAACTGGCAACGCACTGAGCGGAATCGATCACTGCCGGCAGAGTGTGCGCGACATCCTGACGACGCCGAAGGGCAGCCGCGTGATGCGTCGGACGTATGGCAGTGATCTGTTCGCCATGGTGGATCGTCCGTTGAACGTATCCACGCGAATGGACTTGATCGCTGCAACCGCTGATGCGTTGTCGCTGTGGGAGCCGCGCCTACAGGCGACGAAAATCGACGTAACGCAGCCTTCGCCTGGGCAAATTTTGATCGACGTAACAGGCATCTATCTGCCGGACGGCGTACCCGTTCGCATTGACGGAATCGCGGTGAACTGATGGCCGGATCAT
>NZ_DASRSY010000155.1:0-6158 GCF_035656215.1 Paraburkholderia sp. | reverse complement strand
CATCACCAGTTCTTCGCGGAAAACCGGTACCGTCTCGAATAATTCGCCGAGCGCGGCAGAATCGAGCGGCGTCGCCACCAGCGCCGCATCCACTTCAAATTCGCGGACCCGCTCGATCAACTTGCCGGTCGTGCCGGTTTCGAGTTCCAGCGCGACATCCGGCCACTGCTGGTGATAACGCGCGAGCAATCCAGGCAGGCGTGTCGCCGCGACGCTTTCCATCGTACCCAAACGCAGGCGCCCACTCGGACGATCCTCGCGCACCGCGTGACGCGCCTCGTCGGCGAGCGCGAGCAGACGCTCCGCGTAGGGCAGCAGTGTCTCGCCAGCCGGCGTCAAAACGAGGCGCCGGCCGTCGCGGATAAACAGGTCGGTGCCGAGTTGCTCCTCGAGTTGCTTGATGCGCGTCGTGACGTTCGATTGCACGCGATTGAGCTTGGCAGCGGCACGCGTCACGCCGTTTTCCCGCACGACCGCGCGAAAAATGGTCAAGGCGGCCAGATCCATTGATCTCTCCTGGCGATGGTTGGTATTCTAATTATTCATTTTTCGTGATCGAAAGGTCAAGCTAATATGGATTGAAGTAGCCGGTTACCGTCGGCCCGATTCCATTTCCGGTTTGCTCATGAACGATCTCGCTTCCAGCACGCACGAAACCCCAGCCGAACGTCATGCCGCCCGCCGGGCGGCGCTTGCCTGCATGGTCACCTTGGCCGTGGTGCTGGGTATCGGACGTTTTGCGTTCACGCCGCTTTTGCCGCTGATGCTTCACGGCAGCACGTTCGGTCAGCCGCAGATCGACATCCAGCACGGTGGCTGGCTTGCGTCGTTCAACTATGCGGGCTATTTCGTCGGTGCGGTCACCTGCGCTGCGCTGCGGGTCGAGCCGGCGCGCATGGTGCGCGTGGGGCTTGTTGCGACGGTCCTGCTAACGCTAGCGATGGGCGTAACAAGCCAATTCTGGGTGTGGGCCGTCGTGCGCTTTGTCGCCGGCGCGGTCAGCGCCTGGACCTTCGTGTTCGCCTCGCAGTGGGGCTTGCGGCGGCTTGCCGAACTCGGCGCGCACGGGTGGAGCGGGGTGATCTATACAGGCCCGGGCGTGGGCATCGTCGGGACGGGTTTGCTGGTCAGCGCTGCGGGTGGCTACGGCGCGACGGTGGGTTGGATCGGCTTCGGGCTCATCGCGGCGGTGCTTTCGATCATGGTTTGGTCCGTGTTCGGGACCGTGACCGATTCCACTTCGGGAGGCGCGGCGCGCGCTGCGGGTGGGTCAACCACCGGCGCTCAAACGAGTCAACGCTCGGCCGGCCAGTACTCAGCTGGGCAGCGCACTTCTGAGCAGCACAACGCCGGCCAGTACTCTGCAAATCAGCGACCCGCCAGCCAAAGCTCCCCCGCCAGCCATCTTTCCCCCACAACCCAACGCTCCCCCACAAGCCGCCCCCAGCACCGGGCCGACGCCTTCTGGCTGATTCTGCTCTACGGCGTGCCCGGCTTCGGCTACATCATCACCGCGACATTCCTGCCGGTGATCGCGCGCCACGCGCTGCCGGACTCGTCCTGGCCCGACCTGTTCTGGCCGATGTTCGGCGCGGCCTTGATCGTCGGTGCATTACTCGCGGCGCGCCTGCCGGTGCATTGGGACAACCGCACGCTGCTCGCCGGTTGCTATGTGCTTGAAGCCGTGGGTATTGCGCTCGGCATCGTCTGGCCCACGGCGGGCGGCTTCTCGTTCGGCAGCATCCTGATCGGTCTGCCATTTACTGCAATCACCCTGTTCGCGATGCGCGAAGCGCGGCGTCTGCGCGGCGACAAGGCGGCCGGCCTGATGGGCTATGCGACCGCGGCGTACGGCGTCGGTCAGATCGTCGGTCCACTGGTGGCTGCGCCGATCGCCGAACACACCGGTTCCTTTTCGCCGGCACTGTGGTTGGCGGCGGGGGCGTTGCTGCTGGGCGCGGCCGGTCTGGTCATCGTGGCACGCATGCCACGTCGCCATGGCCGCATGCCCGATTGCGGCTGTAGCTAAGTTTGGCCGCCGCCTTGCGGGGAAAACTTAGGCCTCTCAAACCGCCCACCTGGCAAATACCAAACCGGCAAACAAATAACCCCCCGGCGCACTAAAATGACCGCTTTCCCGTCATCTCAGCGCGCCTGTCGCCGGGCGCGTCGCCAGCCATGCAACATTTCGCGTCCGACAACTACGCCGGCATCTGTCCTGAAGCGCTCGAGGCGCTGATCACCGCCAACAGCAGCGGCCACGAACCCGCTTACGGCGATGACTCCTGGACTAATCAGGTCTGCGACCGCCTGCGGAATCTGTTCCAGACCGATTGCGAAGTGTTTTTCGTGTTCAACGGCACGGCCGCCAATTCGCTGGCACTGGCGTCGCTGTGCCAGTCGTATCACTCGGTGATCTGCCACGAACTCGCGCACATCGAAACGGATGAATGCGGCGGCCCTGAATTCTTCTCCGGCGGCTCGAAGCTGCTGACCGCACCGGGTGTCGGCGGCAAGCTCACACCGGATGCGATCGAAGCGGTCGTCACGCGCCGCGCCGATATTCACTACCCGAAGCCGAAAGTCGTCACGCTGACCCAATCGACAGAAGTAGGCACCGTCTATACCGTCGAGGAAGTACGTGCGATCGCGGCGATCGCCAAGCGGCGTCATCTGAAAGTGCACATGGACGGCGCGCGCTTTGCGAACGCGGTCGCGGCGCTCGACGTGCATCCGTCCGAGATCACGTGGCGCGCGGGCGTCGACGTGCTGTGCTTCGGCGGCACCAAGAACGGTTTGCCGGTCGGTGAGGCGGTGGTGTTTTTCGACCGCGCGCTCGCCGACGATTTTGCCTACCGTCTGAAGCAGGCCGGCCAACTCGCCTCGAAAATGCGCTTCATCTCCGCGCCGTGGCTCGGTCTGCTGGATAACGACGTCTGGCTGCGCAACGGGCGTCATGCGAATGCGATGGCGGAATTGCTGCAAACGCGGTTGCAGGAAATTCCCGGCGTGAGCATCATGTTTCCGAGAGAATCGAACGCGGTGTTCGCGCAATTGCCCGCGCAGGCCGCCAAGGCAATGCGCGCGCGCGGCTGGAAGTTCTACGAGTTCATCGGCGCGGGCGGTTGCCGGCTGATGTGCGCCTGGGACACGCAGCCGGAAACCGTCGAGCGTTTCGCCGCGGAAGTGCGCGACTTGTGCATGGCCTGAAACCGCATCGACTGCGCGCCTGAACCTCACTCGAATGGTGAACCTGAACCGGAAGCGGGAACCAGGTGTACGAACAAGACGACGCACCAGGTGCTGTGCCAGCCGCAGCACGACATTGAACGCTGAACAAAGCCGCACATAGAACAGAAGAGACGACCCACTCGCCATGACCGAATACCAATTTTGCCCACGCTGCGCTACGCCTTTGATCGAGCGCGCAGATGCCCAACACGAAGGCGGTCGGATCCGCCAGACCTGTCCCGATACGGAATGCGGCTATGTCCACTGGAACAATCCGCTGCCGGTGGTGGCCGCGATCGTCGAGTACGAAGGCAAGATCCTGCTCGCGCGCAACGCCGCGTGGCCGGAAGGCATGTTCGCGCTGATCACCGGTTTTCTGGAAAACGGCGAGACACCGGAAGAGGGCATTGCCCGCGAAGTGCTGGAAGAAACCTCGCTGCACGCGGAGACGGTCGAGTTGATCGGCGTGTACGAATTCATCCGCAAAAACGAACTGATCATCGCGTATCACGTGAAAGCGTACGGAACGGTCGCGCTGTCGCCGGAATTGCTCGAATACCGGCTGGTCGAACCGGGAAAATTGCGTCCATGGCGTGCGGGCACGGGCCAGGCGCTCGGCGAATGGATGCGGCGGCGCGGCTTGCCGTTCGAGTTTGTCGAAAAGCCGGGGCAGTAAGCGATGAACAAACCCGCACCCGCCACGCGCAGCGCCTATCCGCATTTTCTGCCGATCACCACACGCTGGATGGATAACGACGTCTACGGCCACGTCAACAACGTCGTCTATTACAGCTACTTCGACACAGTGGTGAACGAGTATCTGATTCGCGCCGGCGTGCTCGATTTCGAGCACGGCGCGACGATTGGCCTCGTCGTCGAGACACATTGCAATTACTTCGCGCCGATCGTGTTTCCCGAACGGATCGAGGCGGGCTTGCGAGTGGTGCGGCTCGGCACATCGAGCGTGCGTTATGAAGTGGGCCTCTTCAAGGAAGGTGAGAATCAACCCGCCGCTCAGGGTCATTTTGTGCACGTGTATGTGGATCGCGTCACGCGTCGTCCGGTGACGCTGCCCGCCGATTTGCGCGCGGCGCTCGAGCCGCTCACCGTCGCTGTGCGGGCGGAATAGGCGCGTGCAGTCGTTCGTCATCAATCTGCTTAACGGTGTCAGTTACGGCCTGCTGCTGTTCATGCTGTCGGCGGGCTTGACGCTGATTTTCAGCATGCTCGGTGTGCTGAATTTCGCGCACGCGAGCTTCTATATGCTTGGCGCGTACGTCGGTTTTTCGGTGGCGGCGCACACGGGTTTCTGGAGTGCGCTGGTGATCGCGCCACTCATCGTCGGCTTGATCGGCGCGGCGTTGGAGCGCTGGCTGCTGCGCCGCGTGCGTGTGCACGGTCATCTCCCCGAGTTGCTGCTGACTTTTGGCGCGGCGTATCTGCTCGGCGAACTGGTCAAGCTCGGCTGGGGTTTGAGTCCGCTTAGTGCGACTGTTCCGGCCGCGCTCGACGGGCCGCTCTTCACGATCTACGGCGCGGCCTTTGCACGCTATCGAGCCTTCATGATGGCCGTGTCGCTGGCGATGCTGGCCGTGCTCTACGCGGTGCTGCGCGTGTCGAAGGCGGGGCTGATCGTACGCGCCGCGCTGACGCATGCGAGCGCTGTCGAAGCGCTCGGCCACAACGTGCCGCGCGTGTTCACCGGCGTGTTCGCGGCCGGCACGGCGCTCGCCGCGTTGGCCGGCGTGATCGGCGCGCCACTCTTCGTGATCGAACCGGCAATGGCCGAGTCGCTCGGCTCGATCGTGTTCGTGGTGGTCGTGATCGGCGGCTTAGGCTCGTTGAGCGGGGCGCTGGCGGCGTCGCTGATCGTCGGTTGCGTGCAGACCTTCGCGGTGGCGAGCGACGTGTCGTTGGGCGATATCACGTCGGTATTCGGTGGCGCGCTGCCGGCCGAATGGGACGCGCTCACGCTTGCGCAACTCGCGCCGCTGATTCCCTATCTGTTGCTCGTCGCGATGCTGGCGCTGCGCCCGCGTGGACTGTTCGGACGGCGTGACGATCATGCGTGAGCTGCCCGAAAAGACTACTGAGACTGCAGCCACGGTTCGCTCGACGTCGCGAATGTTCGCGCCGTGGCTCGCGCTCGTTCTGTTCCTCGCCGTGCCGCCCTTTGTCTGGCCGCAAAGCTGGCTGCTCGCCTATCTCGCGCAGACCGCGACGATGATCGTGTTCGCGCTCTCCTACAACCTGCTGCTTGGCGAAACAGGCTTGCTGTCCTTCGGACATGCCGCTTATTCCGGCCTCGGTGCGCTCATCGCGGCGCAAGTGTTCAACCGCATCGGCGTGCCGTTGGTGCTACTGCCGTTGATTGGCGGGATCGGCGGTGCGCTGTGCGGGGTGCTGTTCGGTTTCGTATCGACGCGGCGCGCCGGGACGGCTTTCGCGATGATCACGCTCGGCATCGGTGAACTCGTCGCGGCGGCCGCGTGGACGCTGCCCGACTGGTTCGGCGGCGAGGCCGGCGTGCCGATCGACCGCGCGAGCGGACCGATGTTCGCAAGCTGGAGCTTCGGCCCGGCGCGCGAAGCCTATGCGCTGATCGCGCTGTGGTGCGTGCTGGCGAGCGTGGCAATGTTCGCGTTGTCGCGCACACCGTTCATGCGGCTCGCCAACGCCGTGCGCGACAACCCGGCGCGCGCCGCGGCGATCGGCTGCTATCCGCGCCGCATCCGCTATGGCGTGGTGGTGATGTCAGCGTTTTTTGCGGGCATTGCTGGCACCCTTGGGCTGATCAATGTCGAACTGGTGTCGACGGAAAGCGTCGGCATGATGCGCTCGGGCGCCGTGCTGATCGCGACGGTGATCGGCGGTACGGCGACGTTTTTCGGGCCCGTCGCGGGTGCGATTGTCCTGACGTTTTTCAG
>NZ_DASRSY010000154.1:0-8537 GCF_035656215.1 Paraburkholderia sp. | reverse complement strand
CCGCGCGGCGCTCACCGCGGCACGCAATTCCGGGCTTTTCGGATCGGCTGGTGTGACGACCGGAATGCCATGCTCGGCTGCAATCGAGGCGACGCTGCCGAACCAGATGTTTTCGGTCGGGCTGTCCTCGTGCGTGACGACCAGCGCCACGTCGACGCCGCGCGCGAGCAGCACCTGCAGGCAGCGCACGCCGACGTTGTGATACGCGAATACGACGGCACGTGGCTTCATGGGTTAGGTTCCTGATCCGCCAGCGGCGCGGCTTGCACGGCTTGCACAACCGCCTGACGCGGCGCTTCGGTCACGGTAGTGCCGTCGCGCTGCTCGAGAATCGTCTGCACCAGATAACGCGGTCGCGCGCGCACTTGCTGATAGATCCGGCCGATGTATTCACCCAGCAGGCCCAACGCGAAAATGATCACGCCGAGCAGGAAGAAGGTGATAGCGAACAGCGTGAATACACCTTGCACTTCCGCACCGATGATGAAGCGGCGAATCAGCAGCAACACGAACAGCGCCGCGGAACCGAGCGACAGGATCACGCCGATGAACGACAGCCATTGCAGCGGCACGACCGAGAAGCCGGTCACCAGGTCGAAGTTCAAACGGATCAGGCTGTAAAGCGAGTACTTCGATTCGCCGGCAAACCGCTCTTCGTGCGCGACTTCGATCTCGACCGGATTCTGCGCAAAGGTGTACGCAAGCGCCGGAATGAAGGTGTTGATCTCGCCACACCGGTTGATCGTGTCGATGATGTGCCGGCTATACGCACGCAGCATGCAGCCCTGGTCGGTCATCTTGATGCGGGTGATGCGCTCGCGCAGACGGTTCATCGCGCGCGACGCCTTGCGGCGCCACAAGCTGTCCTGGCGCTGCAGGCGGATCGTGCCGACGTAGTCGTAGCCTTCGCGCATCTTGTTGACCAGCTTGCTGATTTCTTCCGGCGGATTCTGCAGGTCGGCGTCGAGCGTGATGACGATCTCGCCGCGCGATTGCTCGAAGCCCGCCAGAATCGCCATGTGCTGGCCGTAGTTGCCGTTCAGCAGGATCACGCGGGTCGTATCGGGCCGCGCGCGGAACTGATCGGCGAGCAGGGCGGGGGATTTGTCGCGGCTGCCGTCGTTGATGAAGATCACTTCATAGCCGGTGCCGAGCGCGTCGAGCGCCGGGTAGAGGCGCGCGAACAGCGCGGCCAGCCCGGCTTCCTCGTTGTACACCGGGATGATGATCGACACTTCCGGTGCGGCGGCGCGATGTTCCGAATAAATCATTTCCGCTTATTTTCCGTATTGTTCGCAAATTTCATTGACCGCGCGGCAGACCCGCTCCACGTCGCCTTCGTTCATCAGCGTGAACAGCGGCAGCGTGACGGTGGTGGCGCCGAAGCGCTCCGCGTGCGGAAACATCCCTTCCTTGAAGCCGCGCGCACGGTACAGCGAGAATAGGTGAATCGCCGGGTAATGCACGCCCGAACCGATGCCGCGTTCCTTCAATTGGCCCATGAAGCCGGCGCGGTCGATCGACAGTTTTTCGAGCGGCAGCGTGATCTGGAACATGTGCCAGTTGCTGTTTTCGAAGTCGGCACACGGCAGGCCGATGCCCAGCTTGACCGCCGCACCGCCTTCGAGACCGGCGAAATAGACGCGCACGAGCTTCTTGCGCTGCGCGAGGAAACGCTCCAGATGCGGCAACTGGCCGAGGCCGACGCGCGCGGCGACGTCCGTCAGGTTGTACTTGCCGCCCAGCACGTCGCAGTCCATGCCGTCGAAGCCGGTGCGGGTGATGCCTTGCAGGCGATATTTTTGCGCAAGAATCGCTTCTTCCTCGTTGTTCAGCACCAGCGCGCCGCCTTCGATCGAGGTCAGATTCTTGTTCGCGTGGAAGCTGAACGAGACGATGTCGCCGAGCTTGCCGATCCGCTCGCCTTTCCATGTCGAACCGAAGGCCTGCGCGGCGTCTTCGATCACGCGCAGTTTGTGGGCGCGGGCGATTTCATACAACCGGTCCATATTCACCGGCAGGCCCGACAGGTATACAGGGATGATCGCCTTGGTGCGCGGCGTGATGGCCTTTTCCAGCAGATTCAGGTCGATGTTGCGGGTCACCGGATCGATGTCGACGAACACCGGCGTCGCGCCGGTTTCATAGATGACATTGCTGGTCGAGACCCACGTGGCGGGCGTGGTGATGACTTCGTCGCCTTCGCCCACGCCGGCGATGCGCAGCCCGATTTCGAGCGTCGCGGTGCCGGAATTGAACGTGCGCACCGGGCGGCCGCCGCAGAACTCGGACAGCGCGGCTTCGAACTTCTGGTTCTGCGGGCCGGTGGTGATCCAGCCGGAGCGCAGCACGTCGGCGACGCCCTGGATCGTTTCTTCATCGATTTCAGGTTTGACAAACGGCAAAAACGGGACTGTTGACTGGCTCATGAATGCTTCGCTCGATTGAAAGGGGCGCAACCCGAAGGGCGCGAAGTAAAGCACAAACTACGCGCAAACCCAAGGCTACGACTAAAAAAGGGCGCAACCGCCAAGCTTACCGCGGCCAACCTTACGTTTTTCTTAGCCGGCGACGGTGCCCGGCTTGCCGCATCTTTTGTAGCCGGCATTGTCGCAGCGCTTGCACCCGCGCCGGCAATAAACGGTAATAAATCGTGCCCGGCACAGCGTGGCCGGGGACATGGCGCCTAGCTGCGCGCCAGGACGACGACGCCAATCAGGATGACGCCGATCCCGACCAGCTTCTGCACCGACATCACTTCGCCGAATAGATACCACGCCGCGAACGCGTTGACGACGTATCCGAGCGACAACATTGGATAGGCGATCGACACGTCCACCCGCGAGAGTCCGACCACCCAGACGCCCACGCTGATCACATAGCAGGCCAGCCCGCCGATGATCGGCGGCTGGGTTGCAAGGCGAAAGGCGATGGGCAGGATGTTCGCACGGGTGAATTCGAAGTGTCCAACGGCATTCGTTCCGGCTTTGAGCAGCAACTGCGCGCCGGCGTTCAATGTGACGCCCGCGAGGATACAAAAGAGGGAAATCGGGTTCATCGAACGGTCAGTTCCTGAGATGGGGTCATTGTTGTGGTTTTTCTACTGGCGCGGGTGCGCTTTGCGCCGCCGCGTCGGAGGCGGGCGCGGGCACCACCGCCACGGGTTTCATCACGATGACCCGGCGTGGGTCGCGTGCGACCACCTGCATTGGCAGCCCTTCTTTGAGCAGCCTGTCATAGGTTGCCGGCGGGATCAGCGCGAGCGCGTAGCGGTCGGCCTTCCAGAGCTCGATCCACGCGTCGACCGACGGCACCCATTTCTGCGGTTCGACAGACACGCCGAATGCCAGCTCGTCAGGATGTTCGACCATGATCATCGTATGGTCGACATAGAACGGCAATGTGTGGTCGAGCACGCCGACCGAGTAGAACGGCGTATCGGCCGGCAACTTTGCGATCTCGGCCTTGATGGCGGGCGCGAGCGGCGCGCCGGAACTCAGGCGGCCGAATACGTCGTGACCCGTGCCGGCAATCGTGCCGAGCAGCAGCCACGCCGCACCAAAGCTCGCGATGGCGCCAAGGGTGCCGGCGCGGCTGCGGCGGTTCAGCCACAACGCGGCCAGCGTCAGCACGAAAGCGACGCCGAGTGCCGCCAGTACCCAGGTGCGGTATTCGACATACAACTCAGTCGGGTTGCGCGCGTCGCCGAAGCGCGACATGAACAGCGCGGCAAACGCGGCCACGACGAGAAACAGCGCGTAGCCTGCCAGATGGCGGCGCAGTTGGTCACGTGTGACAAGCGGCAGGTACATGCCGATCAGGAGCGCGATGGGCGGCGCGATCGGCAGCGTGTAGGAGAGCAGCTTCGAGTGCGACGCGCTGAAGAACAGGAAGATGAACGCGATCCACACCAGCATCAGCGTGACCGGCGCGAAGCCGTTCGGCTGACGTGGCAGGCGCCACGCGTGGCGCACGCTCTGGAAGGTCACCGACAACCACGGCAGGAAGCCGACCAGCAGCACCGGCACGAAGTAGTAGAACGCCCCCGGGCGGTTCTGTTCAGGCGTCAGATAGCGTTTGAACTGTTGAACGATGAAGAAGAAGTTCAGGAATTCGGGGTTGCGCTGCTGCACCAGCACGAACCATGGCGTGACGATCGCGAAGAACACGACCAGACCGCCGATCAGATGCAGCCGCTTCCATACGGCCCAATCGCGCGCGACCAGGGTGTACAGCACCAGCACAGCGCCCGGCAGAATCAAGCCGACGAGGCCCTTGGACAGCACCGCCAGTGCCATCGCCCCCCAGCACACCCACATCCATGCCCGCACGTTGGCTGCGGCCAGGTTGGGGCGCTGGGCAAGCAGCAGCGCGCAGAGCGTCAGTTCCATCCAGAACGACAGGCCCATGTCGAGCGTGTTGAAGTGGCCCATCAGGTTCCAGTAGGGCGACGTGGCCAGCACGATCGCCGCGAATACGCCGGTCGCCGCATTAAACACGCGCGCGCCGGTGAAACCGATCAGCAGCACGCCGGCAAAGCCTGTCAGTGCGGTGTAGAGCCGCGCCTGCCATTCGCCGATACCGAACCACGCGAACGTGAGCGCGTTCGCCCAGGTTTGCAGCGGCGGCTTCTCGAAATACTTGTAGCCGTTGTAGCGCGGCGTGATCCAGTCGCCAGTGACGAACATCTCGCGCGCCATTTCGGCGTAGCGGCCTTCGTCGCTCGGCAGCAGATGGCGCCAACCGAGCGGCACGAACCAGATCAGGGCGAGGGCCAGCACCAGCAGCAGGATCGTGGTGCGAGTGAGCGGTAGCCTTGTCGGCGTATCGTTCATGGATTTCAACCTTTTTGGCGACGCCGCGTGCGCGGCGAGGCGGTGTTATTTGGAAAGGGCGATCGCCAGCGTGGCGCCAATGGCGCGCAGTGTACGTGATCGGCCGTGACGCGGCCATGGGTGGGGCCGCTCCGGTGTCCACACACGCCACATAGCCACATACGCCACGCGTGGCGGCCTGTGCCTCTACGCCAGCTAAACGCCAACTTCGCGGCGCCCACGCGGCGCCGCTATGCTTCGATCAGCAACGCGGCCGCGACCTTGCGGCCCTCGGCCATCAGAATGTTGTAGGTGCGGCAGGCGGCCTTGAAGTCCATCGTTTCAACGCCGATGCGTTTGGCGGTGAGCGCGGCGGTCAGGCGCGGATGCGGGAAGCGCAGCCGTTCGCCGCTGCCGAACACGACGACTTCGGGCGCGGCGTCCACCAGCATGGCGAAGTGCTCGGCGCTCAGGTCGTCGAAAGAGGAGACTGGCCAAGGGATGACGGGTGCTTCCGGCAGCACGAGAATGCTGCCCGAATGGCGCACCAGATTGATTTCGACATAGTCGACGCCGTAGCCGGTGACGGTGTTGAGGGCGCCGCTGGAATCCTGATGTAATTTCAAATTCGTTTTCCGAAGTCGTCGTGAGACATCATGCGTGTTGGCGGCCTGACCGGGCAGAATGGAAGCAGGGCGGTTTGACGCGAGTGGGACACGCAAGTTGCACAGCGGGTGACACAGAAGCGGCCGAAAAGGCTTGCCGTTGCGGTTGGTGCATTGCGGAAGTCGGCCAAAATCCGCTAAATTATAGCTTTTTAGCCGCCTCGCGGCGGCCCTCGCTCAAGTGGCGCCTCATGTGCTGTCATAAGCCGCACTGAGGGCATGGGCGCGGCCCACCGGCTACCTGCCTCGGTTCTGCCCGCTTTTCGTCTGTTTCTCGACTGTTTTTTGCCCGCTTTGGCCTGCTTTTGTCTGCTTTTGCCTGTTTGGCTGCTGCACCGGCGCAATCCGCCGGACGCGCGCCTAACCGGCTCGGGAAGTCGGCCCAACCCGTGTCTGGCGGCCCGATCTGTGTCGGGCGGTCGTGCCGCGTCATAATTCCCCGTATCGGCGGACTTGTCCGGGCCGGCGTATTTTCGCCTCCCGCTTGTTCGCCCAAGCCCATCAACAGGATGAAGTGCCCGCCGTGAAACCGATTCTCAAATCCAACAAGTTGTTGAATGTCTGCTACGACATTCGCGGGCCCGTCCTCGAACATGCGAAGCGGCTCGAAGAAGAGGGTCACCGCATCATCAAGCTGAACATCGGCAATCTCGCGCCGTTCGGCTTCGAAGCGCCGGATGAGATCATCCAGGACATGATCCTGAATCTGCCGGGCTCGTCGGGCTACTCGGATTCCAAGGGTGTGTTCGCCGCGCGCAAGGCGATCATGCATTACACGCAGCAAAAGGGCGTGCATGGCGTCGAACTGGACGACATCTACATCGGCAATGGCGCCTCCGAGCTGATCGTGATGGCGCTGCAGGGCCTGCTGAACGACGGCGACGAAGTGTTGCTGCCCGCACCGGACTACCCGCTGTGGACTGCGGGCGTAAGCCTCTCGGGCGGCACGCCCGTGCATTACATCTGCGACGAATCGAACCGCTGGATGCCTGATCTGGACGACATCCGCGCGAAAATTACGCCGAATACGCGTGCGCTCGTCGTCATCAATCCGAACAACCCAACCGGTGCGCTGTACTCGGACGAACTGCTGCTCGGCCTGATCGAGATCGCCCGCCAGCATGGCCTCGTTATCTTCGCCGACGAGGTCTACGACAAGATCGTCTACGACGGCAAGAAGCACACGTCGATGGCCGCGCTCTCCGAAGACGTGCTCACCGTCACGTTCAATAGCCTGTCGAAGAGCTACCGTTCGTGCGGCTACCGCGCCGGCTGGATGTTCATTTCGGGCCTGACCGGCGAGAACCGCCGCAATGGTAAAGACTATTTCGAAGGGCTCGGCATTCTGGCCTCGATGCGCCTGTGCCCGAACGTGCCCGGCCAGTACGCGATCCAGACCGCGCTCGGCGGCTATCAAAGCATTAACGACCTGATCGTGCCGAGCGGGCGCCTGTACAAACAGCGCGAACTCGCGTATGACATGCTGACGGCCATCCCCGGCGTGAGTTGCGTGAAGCCGGAGGCGGCGCTGTACATGTTCCCGCGCCTCGATCCGAAGATTTACCCGATTCAGGACGATCAGCAGTTCATCCTCGATCTTCTGCTGGAAGAGCGCGTGCTGCTTGTTCAAGGCACCGGTTTCAACTGGAAGACGCCGGATCACTTCCGCGTCGTGTTCCTGCCGAACGTGGACGACCTCGCGGATTCGATCAACCGGATCGCGCGCTTCCTCGACGGTTACCGCAAACGTCACTCGGCTTGAGATGGACGGCGCGCCTCGCGCGCGCCGCTGCCAGCCCCAGTTTCCTTTTAATCACTTACTCGAAAACACACGCTGCATGGAACCGATCAAAGTTGGACTGCTGGGCTTCGGCACGGTAGGCAGCGGCACCTTCACGGTACTGCGCCGCAATCAGGAAGAAATCAAACGCCGCGCGGGCCGCGGCATCGAGATCGCGCGCATTGCCGTGCGCAATCCCGCCAAGGCGAGCGCGGCGCTCGGCAGTGAAGCCGGCACCGTGGCGCTGACCGATGACTTCAATGCGGTGGTCGACGATCCGTCGATCGATATCGTGGCGGAAATGATCGGCGGCACGGGCGTGGCACGCGACCTCGTCCTGCGCGCGATCAAAAACCGCAAGCACGTGGTGACGGCCAACAAGGCGCTGCTCGCGGTGCACGGCACGGAGATTTTCGAGGCGGCGCGCGCCAACGGCGTGATGGTGTCGTTCGAAGCGGCCGTGGCGGGCGGCATTCCGATCATCAAGGCATTGCGCGAAGGCCTGACAGCCAATCGCATCCAGTACATCGCGGGCATCATTAACGGCACGACGAATTACATCCTTTCCGAGATGCGCGACCGTGGGCTCGATTTCGCGACCGCATTGAAAGCCGCGCAGGAACTGGGTTACGCCGAAGCCGATCCGACCTTCGACATTGAAGGCGTCGACGCCGCCCACAAGGCGACGATCATGAGCGCAATCGCGTTCGGCGTGCCGGTGCAGTTCGACAAGGCGTACGTCGAAGGCATCAGCAAGCTCGCTGCAATCGACATCAAATACGCCGAGGAACTCGGCTATCGCATCAAGCTGCTCGGCATTGCGCGCCGCACGGACAAGGGCATCGAACTGCGCGTGCATCCCACGCTGATTCCCGAGAAGCGGCTGCTGGCGAACGTGGAAGGCGCGATGAACGCGGTCGTCGTGCATGGCGACGCAGTCGGCTCGACGCTGTACTACGGCAAGGGCGCGGGCGCGGAGCCGACAGCATCCGCGGTGATCGCCGACCTCGTTGACGTGACGCGTCTGCATACGGCGGACCCGGAGCATCGCGTGCCGCATCTGGCGTTCCAGCCGGACAGCCTGTCGAGCACGCCGATCCTGCCGATCGACGAAGTGACGAGTGGCTACTACCTGCGTTTGCGCGTGGCTGACGTGACGGGTGTGCTGGCCGACATCACGCGCATTCTGGCGGATACGGGCATCTCGATCGACGCGTTGCTGCAGAAGGAATCGGAGCAGGTCGACGCGAACGGCAAGGGCGAAACCGACATCATCCT
>NZ_DASRSY010000153.1:0-4149 GCF_035656215.1 Paraburkholderia sp. | reverse complement strand
GTGAGCCAGTTGTAGAACGGCGTGCCCACAGTCAGCCCAGCAAACGCGCTACCGTTGTTATTCGCAGCCGAGCTGAACGCGTAGAGGATTTCGGAGAAGCCGTGCGCGCCGGGGTTAGCAATACCCGCTTTGCCCGCGTCGGTCAGCACCGCGATCGACGTACCGACCAGCACCAGCAGCGGTGTAAGCAGCACGACGATCGACACCATTTTCATCTCGTACGCTTCGATCTTCTTGCCGACGTATTCAGGCGTGCGGCCGATCATCAGGCCTGCCACGAACACGGCCAGCAGTGCGAACACGAGCATCCCGTACATGCCGGAGCCCGCGCCGCCGAAGATCACTTCGCCCAGTTGCATCAACAGCATCGGATAGAGGCCGCCGATCGGCGTCAGCGAGTCGTGTGTATTGGCCACCGCGCCGCACGAAGCCGCGGTGGTCGCCACTGTGAAGATGCCCGACTGCGCGATACCAAAGCGCGTTTCCTTGCCTTCCGCGTTACCACCCGACTGCAACGCACTCGCCGATTGATCGACATGCAGCGCGGCGAACGCCGGGTTACCACTCTGCTCGGCACCGATTTCGCCAAATACGCAGACAGCGAACGCAATCGTCATCGCCGCGAGGACGGCGACGCCCTGTTTGCGGTCCGAGATCATCCGGCCGAACACCAGCGCCAATGCAGCGGGGATGATCAGGATCGAGAAGATCTGCAGGAAGTTCGAGAACGGCGTCGGGTTTTCGTACGGATGCGCCGAGTTACCGTTAAAGAAGCCGCCACCGTTGGTGCCGAGCATCTTGATTGCTTCCTGCGATGCAACCGGGCCCATGGCGAGGGTTTGCGTCTTCACCGGCGTATCGACCGTCACCGCATTACCCTTCGCGTCCTTCACCGGATTGCCTTGTGCATCGAGCTTCGGTGCGGCGTACGTGGTGGTTTGCAGCGTCGGCACATCCTGATACGACTTGAAATTCTGGATCACGCCCTGACTCATCAGGATCGCTGCGATGATCGCCGACATTGGCAGCAACACGTAAAGCGTCACACGCGTGAGGTCAACCCAGAAGTTGCCGATGGTTTGCGCCGTGTGACGCGCGAAGCCGCGAATCAGCGCGATCACCACCACAATGCCGGTGGCGGCCGAGAAGAAGTTCTGGACGGTGAGGCCGAGCATCTGCGCCAGATAGCCAACGGTCTGCTCAGGCGTGTAATCCTGCCAGTTCGTGTTGGTCACGAAGCTGATCGCCGTATTGAACGCGCCGTCCACCGTCATCGGGCCGAACTGCTGCGGATTGCCCGGCAACCAGCCTTGCACGCGCAACAGCACGTAAAGGAAAAGCGCGCCGAGCGCGTTGAACGCGATCGTGGCGATGGCGTAGTGTTTCCAGCCCATTTCCGTCGACGGATCGACGCCCGCGATGCGATACAGCAAACGCTCGATCGGGCCGCCGAAGCGAACCACGCGCGAGGAGCCGTCCATCACGTTGGCCAGGTAGCGGGACATCGGCACCGCGGCTGCCAGCAGCACGACGATGAAGAGACCCGCTTGCAGGACATTGTTCGAGTTCATTCAATGTCCTCCGCGCGCAACAGCGCATAGACCAGATACATAAACAGCAGCGCGGTAGCCGCGCCCGACAACCAGAGGATCCAGTTCATGAGCGAGCTCCCTGGCCACGCCGGAACTGCATCAACTTCTCGCAGCCGGCAATCAACGCAAAGGTCAGCGCGAAAAACAGCACCATCCCCCCGACATACAGCACATCCATTTTTATTCCCCATTCACGGACTTTGGATAGGTGCAACGTTATGCCGATCCGCGTAAAGGGCAGGTCAAAGATTTGAGATGGGATGTAAAAATCGCGTAAACGGAAAAGGCCGTTCCATCATGAGATGGAACGGCCTTGAACCGATGGGGCGTGGGCTTGTGGTGGTTCGCGCCGGCCTGGCTGCCACGCACCGCAAGCGTCATGACGCTGTGGTTTTTACACCTGCACGATGCTCCGCCCTGCGCTCATTGCACGAGCGTTTACGGCACCAGAATCGTCGAGCCCGTGGTGCGACGCCCTTCGAGATCCGCGTGCGCCTTGCCGACATCGGCCAACGCGTAGCGCTGATTGATGCTCGCCTTCACCTTGCCCGACACCAGCATGTCGAACAATTCGGCGGACATCGCCTCGTAGTCGCTGCGTTTGGCGATATAGGTAAAGAGCGTGGGGCGCGTAAAGAACAGCGAACCGCGTCCGGCGAATTCCGATGAATCGATCGGCGGCAACGCGCCCGATGCATTGCCGAAGCTCACGAACATGCCGAGCGGCGCGAGGCAGTCGAGCGAGCCCGTAAACGTGTCTTTACCGATTGAGTCGTACACCACCGGCACACCCGCGCCGTTGGTGATCTCGCGCACGCGCTTGGTGAAGTTCTCGCGCGTATAAACGATCGGATGGTCGCAGCCGTGCGCCTTGGCGATCTCGGCTTTCTCATCGGAACTGACCGTGCCGATCACCGTCGCGCCCAACGCCTTCGCCCACTGACAAACCAACAGGCCGACGCCGCCGGCCGCGGCCTGGATCAGGATCGTGTCGCCCGCTTTCACCGGATAGGTGCGGCGCAGCAGATATTGCGCGGTCAGCCCCTGCAGCATGACGGAGGCCGCCTGCTCGTCGCTCAACGCGTCCGGCACCTTGACGACTTGCGCCGCCGGCAGCACACGCTCCTGGGCGTATGCGCCAGGCGGACGCGCCACGTATGCCACGCGATCACCGGCCTTGAGACCAGTCACGCCCGCACCGACCGCGGTGACTTCACCCGCCGCTTCCATCCCGAGGCCACCCGGCAACGGCAACGGATACAGGCCCGTGCGGAAATACACGTCGATATAGTTCAGGCCCACCGCAGTCTGCCTGATGCGAATCTCGCCCGCGCCCGGCTCGCCCACTTCGACGTCCACCCATTTCATCACCTCAGGGCCGCCGGTTTTATCGAATCGGATTGCTTTGACCATCATGTCTCCTTGGTTTGTGATGTCGATCGGTCGCACAGCACGCGCGTGTTCAGACCTGCTGCGTGAGGCGCAAGGTCAGCACGTCGAGAATCATTCGCGCGGTCGAAATATTGGTGGCGCACGGAATGTTGTGCACGTCGCAGGCGCGCACCAGTGCGTTGATGTCCGGCTCGTGCGGCTGCGGCGTCATCGGGTCGCGCAGGAAGATCACCATGTCCACCCGCCCTTCCGCGAGCTGCGCGCCGATCTGCAAGTCGCCGCCATGCGGGCCGGACAACATGCGTTCGACCGTCAGGCCATGCGCGTCACCAATGCGCGTGCCGGTCGTACCGGTCGCGACGATCTCGCAACGCCTGAGCGTATCGACGTATTCGCCGGCCAGTTTGACGATATCGTCTTTCTTGTGATCGTGCGCGATCAGCGCAATGCGGGTGGTCATGACGTAAGACTCCTGAAACCGTTGTGAATGTCGTTGTTGTAGTGAGGGTGATGCCGGTGCTTCGCTAGCACTTCCTTCGCCGGCACTTCAATACCTGGCCGTTCAGAATGTACCGGCGTAAGTGCCGCCGTCGATCAGCCAGTTCTGGCCCGTGATGTAGCCGGCATGCACGCTGCACAGGAACGCGCAGGCGCGGCCGAATTCATCGCGATTGCCGAAACGGCCGGCGGGGATCGTCTTCATGCGCTGCTTGCGCGCGTCGTCGACGGATATGTTTTGCGCCTTGGCTTGTGCCGCGAAGGTGGTGGCGATGCGGTCGGTGTCGAACAGGCCAGGCAGCAGGTTGTTGATCGTCACGCCCGCGGAAGCCACCTTGCTGCGCGCCAGGCCCGCCACGAAGCCGGTCAGCCCCGAGCGTGCCCCGTTAGACAGGCCGAGCACGTCGATCGGCGCCTTGACGGCCGAGCTCGTGATATTGACGATACGTCCGTAGCCACGCTCGCTCATCCCGTCGATGGTCGCGCGGATCAGTTCGATCGGCGTGAGCATGTTGCTCTCCAGCGCGCGGATCCAGTCTTCGTGCGTGAAGTTGCGAAAGTCGCCCGGCGGCGGACCGCCCGCGTTGTTGACCAGAATATCCGGCTGCGGACAGGCGGCGAGCGCCGCGGCGCGTCCTTCGGGCGTGGTGATGTCGCACGCCACCGT
>NZ_DASRSY010000152.1:0-4413 GCF_035656215.1 Paraburkholderia sp. | reverse complement strand
AAGGAGGCGATTATACGAGCGCAATATTGACTCCGTCGCGGGTCGGGCCGGGTTATCTTGCCGAATGCCGCCCAGGATGGCCGCTATGCTTTCGACGAGCTTTCGTTCATCAACTCGCCTCCGCAGATGCAGATGCTGCCGCGTGCCGTGGCACGACCGCTGATTCAAAACGCTCCCGATACTCGAGCGGCAACACGCCGAAGCGCCGCACAAAGGCGCGCCGCAAGTTCTGTTCGCTGCCGAAGCCGCAATCGAGCGCAATCCGCTTGAGTGGCCGGCGCGACTCCGCCAGCACCCGCGCGGCCGCCTCCAGACGCAGTGCCGACACGGTTCTAGCGGGCGTGCGGCCGACCTCGTCGACGTAGCGTCGCGCAAAAGTCCGCGGGCTCATCTGCGCACGCTCGGCTAGCCGTTCGACCGACAGGTCGTTGCGCAAATGGGCCGCCATCCAGCTATGCAGCGCCTCGAACGGTCTACCCGCCGAAGCCTGCGCTGCCAGCGCCGCGCTGAATTGCGATTGTCCGCCAGGCCGCTTCATGAAAACGACCAGCCGCCGCGCCGCCTGCATCGCGACCGCGTGGCCGACATCTTCTTCGATCAGCGCCAACGCCAGATCGATGCCCGCCGTCACGCCCGCCGACGTCCAGACGACACCCGCTCCTTCACCTTGCCCTGCGTCGCGGATGAAGATCGGATCGGCGTCGACCCGCACGTTAGGGAAACGGCGTGCGAGATGCGGCGCCTCCCGCCAATGGGTGGTCGCGCGGCGGCCGTCGAGCAGGCCCGCCGCCGCCAGATAGAAAGCGCCCGTGCAGACCGAGCACACGCGCCGCGCTTGTGGCGCGCGCCGCCTGATCCATGCGACGAGTTCCGGCTGCAACGTGCAATGGTCGTCGATCGGGATGCCCGGGACGATCAGCGTGTCGATCGGTTGGTCGTCGAGCGAGTCGAGCCGTTCGGTCACGACCGGCAGACCCGGGAAGGTTTGCAATACGCCACCGTCGATGGACGCGACGGTCGTGCGATAGGCGATCGGCTCGGAAGCCTTTCTGTTTGAGTCGGTTGATCCGCTTGATGCGCCCGGTCCGCTCGGCCCGCCCGCACCCTCAACTCTGCCGACACCGGCCGATCCACCCGCACACTCAGAAGCAGCAGAACGACCCGCTACGCCCGCCGCGGCCGCCATGGTCAATTCAGCGCGCCAGAACGCCTCGAGCGGGCCGCACGCATCGAGCAGCACGAGGTCAGGCGCCACGGCGAAAACGATATGACGTGCAGCCATCAGGAAACCACCTCCGAGGATTGCCGCTTGCTCGACCACGCATACGCAAGCGTGGCCAACGCCGCCATCCCGAGCGGCGGAAAGATCGCAGCATTGATCGTCGCCCAGCCGAAGCGCGCCAGCAATTGCCCGGCGAACAGCGAGCCCAGTGCGGAAAACGCGAAGGTCGTGAATTCGCTGGTTGCCTGCGTCTTGGCCCGCTCGGACGGCCGATACGATTGTGCGAGCAGCGTCGAACCGCCGACGAACATGAAATTCCAGCCAACACCCAGACATGCGAGCGCCGCATAGAAGTGCGGCAGATCGGTCGAGCGCAACGCCAGGACACCGCACAGCGCTGACAGCAAGATCCCCGCGCCAATCACCGGCAGCACGCCGAAGCGCCTGATCAGCCGCGCGGAAAACAGCGACGGCGCGAACATGCCGACCAGGTGCCATTGAATGATCGCCGCGCCGTCGCCAATCGTATGACCGCACGCGACTGCGGCGATGGGCGTCGCGGTCATCACGAACATCATCACGGCGTAGCCGAGCGCATTGTTAGCGAGCGCCGCGGCAAAGATCGGTTGTCGAACGATTTCGCCAAGCGGCCGGGCCGGTTCGTAAGTCATGGCTGCGCGCACGGATGGCGCGGCGTCGCGATACAACAGCGCCAGCATGGCAATCGATAAGAGTCCGAAACCGGTGACAAGCGCATAGGAGCCGGCAAACGCGACCGGCGCGAGCCAGTCCTTGCTCCATGCGGCGAGAAGCGGCCCGCAAACGGCTGCCACTACGCCGCCGGTGAGCACTGTCGAAATCGCGCGGCTTTTGCCTTCGATTCCGGCGGCATCGGCGGCCGCCAGCCGGTAGTACTGCGCAAACGCCTGAAACACGCCGACCGTCGCCGTGCCGGCGCAAAACGCCCAGAAACTGTGATGAAAGATCGCCCACACCGAGATGGCCCCGCCCAGCGCGCCGACGCCCGCGCCGAGCACGAAACCCGCGCGCCGGCCAATGCGCGCCATCAGGAACGACGCGAAGATAGTCGTCAGCGCAGCAGCAACGGTAATCAGCGAGAACGGCAGCGTCGCGAGGGCCTTATCGCCGGCAAGCGTATAGCCGACCAGACCGGTCAAGGTCAGATCGATCGAGACAGATGAGGTGTAGAGCGCCTGGCAGACCGCCAGCACGCGCGCGGCGCGGCGGCCATGAGGATCGGAATCATCGGAGCCGATTTGGCTCGCGGTAAAAGACGACACAGCGGAGGACCGGGCGGAGCCAGTTGTGGAGGCTGCGGCAGAGGTAGCGGTAGCGGTGCGTGGCGGCATCGGTAAGCCTCGGGCGGCGAAAGTGGCAATGCCCAGATCGTCACATGGCCGGCGATGGCAGGAATGACAATGATGCATCAATTCCAGCCATCCGCCACGCTTACCCGCCCGAAAAAGCGGCCGCCCCTGCTTCGGGCTTACTTGCGAACCGAAATGCCTTCGTCGATCGTGCCGTACATCGTGATGCTGCCCGTGCCCGCACCCGAACTCGGAGCGGAACCGCTCTGCGCGCACGCACTGAACAGCAGAACCGCGGCAGTGGCGGCAAGAAAGAATTTCATGAGAGCGTGTTCCCGCAAAGACAGGATTCGATTCTAGCCTGGCGGCCCGGCGCGATGCCAAAGCGGGGCCGAAACGCCGCCGAAGCATCGGCGCGCCGGGCACTGAAGAACCGACGCGTCCCCGAAACACGCCACCGAAGCACCAAAGCACGCACTAGCCCGCCCTGCACCACCGGATTTTCGTAGCCACTGCATTCGACAATTCACGCTAAGCTGAAACATCGAATGCGGCAGCCAGATACAGTGGACTGCATGGCGCCCTGCCCGCGCCACCAACCGGAGACGCCTGATGCCCGCCAACCTCGCAGACGAACACAACCACTTCCCAGGCCTGAGCCGTATCGGTGCGCTGCTCTCCGACCCCGGCCGCGCCGCGATGCTGTGGGCACTGATGGACGGCAGCGCCCGCCCGGCCGGTGAACTGACGATGATCGCCGGGCTCTCGCCATCGGCGGCCAGCGCTCATCTGGCGCGCCTGACCGACGGCGGCCTGCTCGCGCTCGAAGTGCGCGGCCGGCATCGCTATTTCCGGATCGCCTCGCCGGATATCGCCGCATCCATCGAAGCGCTCGCCAATGTCGCGCAGGTCAGCGCGCCGCAACGGGCCGCGCCGCGCCCGGTGCGCATCGTGCCGGTGGACATGCGCTACGCCCGCACCTGCTACGACCACATGGCGGGCGAATTGTCGGTGCGAGTATTCGAGCGGCTGGTCGAGCGGGGCCTCCTGACGCTGCACGGCTCCTCGCTCGAAGCGACTGCCGAGGGCGCCGCCCGTTTCGCCGATTGGGGCATCGACATGTCGGCCCAGAAGAGCCGTCGGCGCCGCTTCGCCTGCACCTGTCCCGACTGGAGCGAACGGCGTCCGCATCTGGGCGGCGCGCTCGGCGCCGCACTGCTCGATTCGTGGTCGGCTCATGGTTGGGTCGAGCGTACTGAGCGTCCGCGAATCTTGCGCATCCCACCGGCAGGCCACCGTCATTTCGACGCCCTTCTCGCCGCCTGAGCCGCGCTTAACTGCTTGACGCGATTACAGAATTTGCGCAATCAGCTTACGAAATGCCTTATCGAGACCTTTTGTTACATGCTCGTCAGGGGGCCTTACAAAAGTGGGGGCCTTGAAACAAAGCGTGAGGGTAGAGTGGCTCTCACGGACACGGCACAATGCCGCGTCCGTCGGAGATAAATCATGAGAACAGTGACCACACCTCAACATTCGAAACGCCGGATCACCGGCTACACGCTCATCGCCGCCGCGGCATTCCTGTTCGCGGCGCAAGCCACCTTGGCGCAGGAAGCCGAACAGACACCGCCGCCGGGCGCTGCCTCGCAGATTAGCGATCCGCCGGGGCGCGTTGCGCGTCTGAACTACACCGCCGGCGCCGTGACCACCGAGCCGGCCGGTGCGACCGACTGGTCGTACGCACAAATCAATCGCCCGCTCACCACCGGCGATCAGTTGTGGAACGATCAGAGCGCGCGCTCCGAACTGCATATCGGCTCGGCTGCGGTGCGCCTCGACCAGTCCACCAGCCTCGACATC
>NZ_DASRSY010000151.1:0-25433 GCF_035656215.1 Paraburkholderia sp. | reverse complement strand
CGAATACGGCGATCGTGTCGGGCTGCTGACACAGCGCGCGACGTTTCCGGCATTGCGGAGTTTCTTCGGCGATTCGATCAAGGGCACGGCCGAGTTCAGCTACATTTCGGTCGGTCTGGGAATGGCGCTGGGGTTTCTGGTCGGCGCGATCCAGATTCCACTGCCCGGTTTGGGCAAACTCGCGCCTGGCTTGTGCGGAGTTTTGATCGTGGCGCTGGTGCTCGGCAAGCTGCGCCGCACTGGCGGCGTCAACTGGACGATGCCGCTGCCCGCCAACCTCGTGTTGCGCAATTTGGGGCTGACGATATTTCTTGCTCAAGTGGGTATGGCATCGGGGCCGAAATTCGCCGCGACGATCTCACAGACCGGACTGCTGATGCTCGGCCTCGGCGCAATCGTGTTGCTCGCGTTGACCGTGCCGATACTGATTCTGGGTCTGCTGGTGTTCCGGCTGCCGTACGACGAAGTGGCGGGTATCGTTGCCGGCGCATGCGGTAATCCGGCGATTCTTGCCTTTGCCAACAAGCTCACGCCGACCGACAAGCCGGACATCGGTTACGCCATGATCTTTCCGGCTATGACGATCGTGAAGATATTGTTTGTGGATGTCATGCCGGGGTTGTGGTGAGCAGCGAGAGTACAGACGCAATCGGGAGCGCTAGCCTAAATTAGATCGACGGCGTCGCGGTGATGAGTTGGACGGTGGCGGTCTGCGTCAGGCGCGCACGCACGCGGGACATCCGTAAGTCATGATCGATTAGCGCTGGCCAGAACACGAAGCCGGACCGAACCGGAAATAGAAAAAGGCCTTATGGAAGTACATCCATAAGGCCTTGATTTCTTTGGTCGGGGCGAGAGGATTTGAACCTCCGACCACACGCCCCCCAGGCGTGTGCGCTACCAGGCTGCGCTACGCCCCGAACAGCAAATAATTATAACAGACACTTCAAGCGATTAGAACCGCCCCGCGCTAACAATGCAAACTAGTGGCCCAACATGTCGATCACATGCAGCAATTCCTTGCGCAACTGGTCGACGTCCACCGCAGGCGTCGCTGCTGCCCGCGCCGCTGTGTCCTCGCCTTCCTCGACCAGATCTGCCGGTGCGCCATGCGCGCCACCGCCATGTGAATCAAGCCGATTGCGCGCACCGTTGATCGTGAAACCCTGCTCATACAGCAACTCACGAATCCGCCGGATCAACAGCACCTCGTGATGCTGGTAGTACCGGCGATTGCCGCGCCGCTTGACCGGCCTCAACTGCGTGAATTCCTGTTCCCAATAGCGCAGCACATGCGGTTTCACACCGCATAGTTCGCTGACCTCACCAATCGTGAAGTAGCGCTTCGCCGGAATCGGAGGCAAGACGACTTTTTCGATCGTCGCTGTCATCGTCAGTTAGCCGTCGTGGTGGGTTGCGCAGGAACGCGCCAATCGATCAGCGCGCGAAGCTCGCTTCAGCGCCGTTTTCGACCAGCGCTTTCAGCTTTTGACTTGCATGGAACGTCACAACGCGGCGCGCGGCGATTGGAATCGCCTCGCCGGTCTTCGGGTTTCTGCCGGGACGCTGGGGCTTGTCGCGCAACTGAAAGTTGCCGAACCCCGACAGCTTCACGCTGTCGCCACTCTCCAGCGCATCGCGGATCACCTCGAAGAACGCTTCGACCATGTCTTTCGCTTCCCGCTTGTTGAGCCCGACATTGTCGAACAGCAACTCGGCAAGTTCAGCCTTGGTAAGCGTCGGCGTTTCGGGGGAAACGGCCGCGGGTGATGTCGGAATATCGCGAATCATGGCGCTGCGTTGCGCCGTAAGAAGGGCTTCGAAATCACTCGAGTTCATTTCATTCATATCTATCAAATGGCGCGCCAAGCAAAAACGGGGGTTGCGAAAAAATGCCGTGCAAATGTTAAATGCGGGTTATCCACGCAACCGTGCGCCATATACTCGAGCCAGACGTTCCACCAGAGTTTGAATGGCCAGATCGACCGTTTCATCCTGAAGGGTCCCGCCAGTATCTTGCAAGGTCACACGGAACGCAAGGCTTTTCTCGTGAGCAGCCAGACCACCGGAAGTGTTTGATTTTGGACGGAATTCGTCGAAAAGCACAACCTTCTGGACAGTCCTGCAGGCCTCTTCGGACTGAGCCTTCTGGAGCTCGTCCAGCAGCGCCTGCACCTCGATTTTCTGATCGACGACCACCGCAATATCGCGACGCACCGGCGGGAATTTAGACACCTCCGCCGGAGTCGGCAATACGCGCTGCATTAATGCTTCTGCTTCGATTTCAAACAGAATCGGCGCATGCGGCAAATCATATTTCTGCATCCAGCGCGGATGCAATTCGCCAATCCAGCCCACTGCGCGGCCATTCAGTTCAATACGCGCGCTGCGGCCCGGATGCAATGCCGGATGCTCCGTTTTCACAAAACGCGCCACAGCCGGCGCGAGCACGGCTTCCAGATCGCCCTTCACGTCGAAATAGTCGACCGCGCGAGTTTGCGCGCCCCACTGCTCTTCGAGCGCAGGACCGTAGGCAAGGCCGCCGATCATCTTCGGCTGCGCGAAACCTTCCACCGTCAGCTCGCCTGCCTTGATCGACGGATCGTGCAGGAAAACGCAGCCGGCTTCGAACACGCGCACGCGATCGGCCGCGCGACGGTTCAGATTCGTGCGCAGCACGTTGATCAGGCTGCCGAACAGCGTGGTGCGCATCACCGACAACTGGCTCGCAATCGGATTCAACAGACGTACCGGCTTGTCATTGCCGGCGAAGTCCGACTCCCACTCGGCGTCCACGAAACTGAAATTGACCGTTTCCGCGTAGTCGCGCGCGGCGAGCGCGTGACGGATCACGTGAATCGAGCGCTGCGTTTCGTTGGTCGGCAGCATTTCGCTGGTCGCGACCGGCGGACGTGCCGGGATTTTTTCGAAGCCGTAGATACGCGCGACTTCTTCGATCAGGTCTTCTTCGATTTCGATATCGAAGCGGTACGACGGCGGCATCACCGAGAACGTATCGCCCTCGCGTTCGAAGGTGAGGCCGAGGCGCGTGAAAATCTGCGCGATTTCGTCCGCATCGATCTTGATGCCGATAATGCGATTCGCACGCGAGACCCGCATCTTCACCGGCTCATGCTTCGGCACGTTGACGGTTTGATCGTCGACCGGGCCGGCTTCGCCGCCGCAGATATCGAGGATCAGTTGCGTGATGCGTTCGATATGGTCGACGGTCGTCGCGTAATCGACGCCGCGCTCGAAACGATGGCCTGCATCGGTCGAGAAGTTGTACTTGCGCGAGCGGCCCCGAATGCTATCGGGCCACCAGAACGCGGCTTCGAGATAGATGTTGGTGGTGTCGAGCGTGACGGCCGTACTGTCGCCGCCCATGATGCCGGCGAGACTTTCGATGTGCTGTTCGTCGGCAATCACGCCGACGGTTTCATCGAGTTCGACGGTGTTGCCGTTCAGCAGCTTGAGCGTTTCGCCCTTGCGGCCCCAGCGCACGTCCATGCCGCCGTGGATCTTGTCCAGATCGAACACGTGCGAGGGACGGCCAAGCTCGAGCATCACATAGTTCGAGATGTCGACGAGCGCGGAAATGCTGCGCTGACCCGAACGCTCCAGACGCTGCACCATCCATTGCGGCGACTTCGCGCGCGCATTCACGCCGCGAATCACGCGGCCGGAAAAACGGCCGCACAAATCGGGCGCCGAGATTTTGACGGGCAACGTTTCGTTCAGCTTCACTTCGACCGGCTTGATCTCGAGCGGGCGCAGCGGCGCGCCGGTGATGGCCGAGGTCTCACGCGCCACGCCGAACACCGACAGGCAGTCCGCCTTGTTCGGCGTCAGCTTGATTTCGAAAACGGTGTCGTCGAGATTGAGCGTTTCGCGGATGTCCTGGCCGATCGGCGTATCTTCCGGCAGGATCATCAGGCCGCTATGATCTTCCGAGAGCTTCAGTTCGCGTGCCGAGCACAGCATGCCCTGGCTTTCCACGCCGCGCAGCTTCGAGAGCTTGATCGCGAACGGCGTGCCGCCCTCTTCGGCCGGCGGCAGTTGCGCGCCAACCAGTGCAACCGGCACCTTGATGCCCGGCGCGACATTCGGCGCACCGCACACGATGTTCAGCGTGGCGCCCGTGCCGGCGTCGACCTGACACACGTTGAGCTTGTCTGCGTCCGGGTGCTTGACGACTTCCAGCACCTGGCCGACGACGATCTTCGAGGTCGGCGGCGCGGCCGGCCGCAGGTCTTCGACTTCGAGACCCGCCATCGTCAACGCGTGCGACAGCTCATCGGTCGTCAGTTGCGGGTCGACAAAGGTTCTCAGCCAGGATTCCGGGAATTGCATGGTTCTGTGTACGTTCTGATCAGGTTAGGTCCACGTCCGGCAGGAGGCTCATTGGATTCACTGGGCACTGCACTGCCGGGGACGCTGCTGGCGGCACGCACTGCGTGCAGTGCCGCGCTCTATGCTTGTCGCGTTCGTACGCGCCAGTTCACGCGAATTGACGCAGGAAACGCAGGTCGTTTTCAAAGAACAGACGCAGGTCTTGCACGCCATAACGCAACATCGTGAGTCGCTCAAGGCCGCTGCCGAAAGCAAAACCGATGTAACGCTCGGGGTCGAGGCCCATGTTACGGATCACCGTGGGGTGAACCTGGCCGGAGCCCGAAATTTCGAGCCACTTGCCGGCGTTCTTGCCCGTTTCGAACAGCATGTCGATTTCAGCCGACGGTTCGGTGAACGGAAAATACGACGGACGAAAGCGCACGAGAATGTCGTCGCGCTCGAAGAATTTCTTGAGGAAGTCGGTATAGACGCCCTTCAGGTCCGCGAAGCTGATGTTCTCGTCGATCCACAGGCCTTCGACCTGATTGAACATTGGCGAATGCGTTGCGTCGCTGTCCACACGATACGTGCGGCCCGGCACGATCACCTTGATCGGCGGCGTGTTGGTACGGGCGTAGCGCACCTGCATCGGGCTGGTGTGCGTGCGCAGCAGCAGTTGACGGCCGTCGGCATCTTTGCCGTCGACGTAGAAGGTATCCTGCATTGAACGCGCCGGATGGTTTTCCGGGCTGTTCAGCGAGGTGAAGTTGTACCAGTCGGTTTCGATTTCGGGGCCGTCGGCCACGTCGAATCCGATCGACCGGAAAATCTGTTCGACGCGCTCCCACGTGCGCATCACCGGATGCAGGCTGCCTGCACCAGTGCCGCGGCCGGGCAGCGTGACGTCGATGGCTTCAGCGGCGAGGCGCTGGTTCAGCAACGCGTCGGCCAGCGCCTGACGGCGGGCCGTCAACGCGGCTTCCACTTGTTGCTTGACGAGGTTGATCCGTGCGCCTTCGGTCTTGCGCGTTTCGGGATCGAGCTTGCCAAGGCCCTTCAATAGCTCGGTCAGCGCACCCGATTTGCCGAGAAAGCGCGCTTTCTCGTTCTCGAGGGTGGTGACGTCAGAGGCTTCTGCGAAGGCTTTTTGCGCGTCGGCGACAATCTGGTCCAGATCCATTGATCCCATCATTTCAACGTCAGTGTTCTATCGAAGCAAAACTGGCTCTACCAACAAAAACGGGGCTCGGTGAGGAGCCCCGTTTTTGCCGCAGCGTCACCGAGACTACCGGATGTTCGCTGCAACGAACCACGCAGTTTAATTGCCCAAAGCGCAATCAGGCTGCAACGGCGGCTTTCACCTGCTGAACGATCGCAGCAAAAGCAGCCTTGTCGAACACAGCCATGTCGGCCAGCACCTTGCGGTCGAGTTCGATCGAAGCCTTCTTCAGGCCGTTGATGAACACGCTGTACGTCATGTCGTGCTGACGCACCGCCGCGTTGATACGCGTGATCCACAATGCACGGAACACACGCTTCTTGTTGCGGCGATCGCGGTAGGCGTATTGGCCTGCGCGCATGACCGCCTGCTTGGCGATGCGATAGACGTTATTGCGACGGCCGCGGTAACCCTTGGCCAGCTTGATGATCTTCTTGTGACGGGCCCGTGCGGTAACCCCACGTTTTACTCGAGGCATATTTCGCTCCTATGAGTTTCGGTTAAGGGTTAAGCGAACGGCAGCATTGCGCGCACGGAGTTCATATCTGCTTCATGAACTGACGTCGAACCGCGCAAATGGCGTTTGTTCTTGGTGGTCTTCTTGGTAAGAATGTGGCGCTTGAAGGCTTGACCGCGCTTGACGGTACCGCCCGGACGCACCACGAAGCGCTTTGCAGCACTCTTCTTGGTCTTCATCTTCGGCATGACAACTCCATTATTAGATGGATATGGGTGTGCGGTCGGCCAGATGGCCATTACCCGCCCTTCGAAACCCATTCCACTTGGTATGCAGACCGCCGCTACTGCCGGCAGCCGCTTTTCAGGAAACGGCACCCATTTGCATAGGCACCGATCCGAAACCTGCCGATACCGCGCCGGACATCCGGTACAGCATCGTTTCAATCTTTAACAACCGGAGCGCGCACCATACGGCGCGCCGCAGCTCCAGCCGCTTACTTCTTTTTCTTCGGAGCGATCACCATGATCATCTGGCGACCTTCCATTTTCGGCATCTGCTCGACCTGACCGACTTCGTCAAGGTCCGTGCGCAGGCGCTCAAGCACGCGCATACCGATTTCCTGGTGAGCCATTTCGCGGCCACGGAAACGCAACGTGATTTTCGTCTTGTCGCCGTCGTCGAGGAAGCGGATGAGGTTGCGCAGCTTGACGTTGTAATCGCCGTCATCGGTACCCGGGCGGAATTTAACTTCCTTGACCTGGACGACCTTCTGCTTCAGCTTGGCCTCGTGCTGCTTTTTCGCTTCCGAGTACTTGAACTTGCCGTAGTCCATCAAACGGCAGACCGGAGGGACCGCTTGCGGAGCGATTTCGACCAGATCCACGTCTTGCTGTTCCGACATCCGGAACGCATCAGCGAGTTTCACGATGCCGAGCGGTTCGTTCTCGACTCCGACCAGACGCACCTCGGGTGCTGTAATCTCACCGTTGATGCGGTGCGCAGACTTATCAGTAGCGATGTTACGTTTCCTCTAAAAATTAAAAAAACGAGCCGGGCTGCCAAGTGGCTCAGTTGAACGACTGCACGTCCTGGCGCAGACGCTCAATGAAGGTATCGAGAGGCATTACGCCCAGATCGACACCACCACGGGCACGCACGGCTACCGTTTGGGCTTCACGCTCTTTGTCGCCGACCACGAGCAGGTACGGCACCTTTTCTAGCGTGTGCTCCCGTATTTTATAGCTAATCTTCTCGTTGCGCAAATCGGCCTCTACTCTAACCCCTTGTTTTTGCAACGATTGGGCTAGCGACTGTGCATATTCGGTCTGATTTTCCGCGATATTCATCACCACAACCTGCATGGGCGCGAGCCACGACGGCATTGCACCAGCATGGTGCTCGATCAGAATACCAAGAAAGCGCTCCATTGATCCGACAATTGCCCGGTGCAGCATGATCGGGCGGCGACGGCCATTGTCTTCGGCGACGTATTCAGCGCCCAGGCGCTCCGGCAGCACCATATCGAGCTGCAAGGTGCCGCACTGCCACGAGCGGCCGAGGGCGTCCTTGATGTGGTATTCGACCTTCGGGCCATAGAACGCACCCTCACCCTGCAGCTCTTCCCACGTCACGCCGCAAGCCGTCAGTGCGTCGCGCAGACCCTGCTCCGCACGATCCCACGTCTCATCGGTGCCGGCACGTGAATCCGGGCGCAGCGACAGCTTGATCTCGACGTTGTCGAAGCCGAAATCCTTATAGACGCTCATCGCCAGCGTGTTGAACGCAATCGATTCGCTGATGAACTGGTCTTCGGTACAGAATATGTGCGCATCGTCCTGCACGAAGCCACGCACACGCATCAGGCCATGCAGCGAGCCCGACGATTCATTGCGGTGGCACGAACCGAACTCCGCGTAACGCAGCGGCAGATCGCGATACGAGCGCAGACCGTGGTTGAACACCTGTACGTGACCCGGGCAGTTCATCGGCTTGATCGCGTAATCGCGCTTTTCCGATTCGGTCGTGAACATGTTTTCACGATAGTTCTGCCAGTGCCCCGACGCCTCCCAGAGCGAGCGGTCCATGATCATCGGCGTCTTGATCTCGAGGTAGCCGGCGTCGTTCACGCGGCGGCGCATGTACTGCTCGACCTGCTGCCATAGCGTCCAGCCACGCGGATGCCAGAACACCATGCCCGGCGACTCGTCTTGCATGTGGAAAAGATCGAGTTGCTTGCCGAGCTTGCGGTGGTCGCGCTTTTCCGCCTCTTCGAGCATGTGCAGATACGCGTCCTGGTCTTCCTTCTTGGTCCAGGCCGTACCGTAGATGCGCTGCAACTGCTCGTTCTTCGAATCGCCGCGCCAATAGGCGCCTGCAAGCTTCATCAGCTTGAAGACCTTCAGCTTACCGGTAGACGGCACGTGCGGGCCGCGGCACAGATCGGTGAAGCTACCGTGCGAGTACAGCCTGATTTCGTCGCTGGCAGGAATCGATTCGATGATCTCGGCCTTGTACTTTTCGCCGATGCTCTTGAAGTAATCCACGGCTTCGTCGCGCGACACCACGCGGCGCGAAACCGGCTCGTCTTTCTTCGCGAGTTCCTGCATGCGCTTCTCGATCTTCTCGAGATCTTCGGGCGTGAAGGGACGGCTGTATGCGAAGTCGTAGTAGAAGCCATTGTCGATCACCGGACCGATCGTGACTTGCGCTTCCGGGAACAGATCCTTCACCGCGTACGCGAGCAAGTGCGCCGTGGAATGACGAATGATGTCGAGACCGTCGGCGTCTTTCTCGGTGACGATGGCAAGCGCCACGTCGTGATCGATCAGCGTGGACGTGTCGACCAGTTCACCGTCGATCTTGCCGCCGAGCGCGGCCTTCGCGAGGCCGGGGCCGATCGAGGCGGCCACTTCGGCGACGGTCACCGGATGCTCGTACTGTCGAACAGAACCGTCAGGCAGACGTATCGAAACCATTGCGTTCTCCGTGGTGCCGACCGGCGGCGGCACATACAACCATCAAATAAGCCAAAAAAAATGCGGCCCCGCTTTCGAGGGGCCGCATTCACATTTCCTGCAAACTACATTGGCGAAAGTGGTCCTCGACTAGCGTCGCTCCGAAGTAGTTTCGGTCAACGTTCGCGGTGTCATACCCTACTCGCCTTTTTGCGCCGAGGCGCTTACTGCAGTTTGCGAAACCCCGGCAAAACCGGAATTTCTCTTTCGTTGGTAGGCTCGATTGGACTCGAACCAACGACCCCCACCATGTCAAGGTGGTGCTCTAACCAGCTGAGCTACGAGCCTGAAGAAACGAGATTATATGGAGCGCCATACCGCTTGGCAAGTACTTTTATGCACAGACTTTAAATTTCTACTCACACGCTCGAGCATGTCTAACCGATATCTGCTGGCGCCCCGCCCTCTCGCCCGAGCTTCAATTCTTGCGTGAAGCGCGCACCACGCCCGTTACTTCACCAAGCAACGTACACGCGCGCTGAATTTGCGCGGCGCTCGATACCTCGACAGTGAATTGCATGAATGCGGCGTTACGACGCGACTGCGTCTTCACGCCGATCACATTCACTTTCTCGCGCGCGAAAACTTCGGAGATATCCCGCAGCAGCCCTTGCCGATCCGTTGCCTCAATGCTGAGGTCGACGGGATAGACCGATTGCCCGCGGCCGCTCATGACATCTGCCGACCATGCGGTTTGCAACACACGCTCCGGCGCGCGATCGGCCATGCGCAGGAAGGTCGGGCAATCGCTGCGGTGAATCGACATGCCCTTGCCGCGCGTGACAAACCCGCTGATGTCGTCAGGTGGTGCGGGCCGGCAGCAGCGCGCGAGCTGCGTGAGCAAGGCGTCGACGCCAACCACCAGCACACCCGTGGAAGCCCCGCGTGCGACGCTCGCGCCGCTACTGCGCTTCTCGAACTGTTCCGGCGCTTCGACTACAGGCTCGGGCGGCGGTGCATCGTGCAGCGCCTGCTCGACGAGCCGCAGACTGAACTCTTCCTTGCCGACTACCGAGAACAGGTCGTCGGTGGCCTTGAAGCCAAGCTTGGTAGCGAGCTGATCGAGATTGACCGACGTCTTGCCCTCGCGCTGCAGGGTCTTTTCGACCATCGCACGGCCGCTCGCGATGTGCTCCTGCACTTCGACCGCGTTGAACCACGCGCGCACTTTCTGTCGCGCCCGATGGCTCTGCAGATACCCGAGTTGCGGGTTGAGCCAGTCACGCGACGGACCGCCCTCTTTCACCGCGACGATCTCGACCGTCTGACCGTTCTGCAACTGCGTGTTGAGTGGCACCATCGCGCCGTCGACACGCGCGCCGCGGCAGCGGTGCCCCAGTTCGCTATGCAGGTGATACGCAAAGTCCACCGGGGTCGCGCCGTGCGGTAGCGGAATCACGCGCGCTTGCGGCGTGAGCACGTAGATGTGGTCGTCGTCGAGCGTAGCCTGCCGCAGTTGCTCCCATGGCTGCGCCGCGCGCTTCTCGCCGTGCTCGCCTTCCGAGACTTCGTCTTTCCACGCGAGCAGTTGACGCAACCACGCGATCTTCTCGTCATACTTCTCATTAGCGCTGAACTGGCCGCCGTAACCACGCGTGCCCGCTTCCTTATAACGCCAGTGCGCCGCCACGCCGTATTCGGCGAACTGATGCATTTCCTGCGTACGGATTTGCACTTCGAACGCGCGCCCGTCGTCGCCGATCACGACCGTGTGCAGCGATTTATAGCCGTTCGGCTTCGGCCGCGAGATGTAGTCGTCGAACTCTTTCGGCACCGGCTGCCACAGGTTGTGCACGATACCGAGCACGGTGTAGCAATCCTTGATGTCCGGCACGATTACGCGAAACGCGCGCACGTCATACAGTTCGGCGAAATCCAGATCCTTGCCGCGCATCTTGCGCCAGATGCTGTAGATATGCTTGGGCCGGCCGCTGACTTCGGCCTCTACATTCGCCGCAGCCAACTCCTGCTGCAACCGCTCGATCGCCTGCGCAACATAACTCTCGCGCTCCACGCGCTTCTCGTCGAGCAGCTTGGCGATGCGTTTATAAGTGACCGGCTCTTCGAAGCGGAGCGCGAGATCCTCGAGCTCCCATTTCAGTTGCCAGATGCCCAGACGGTTGGCGAGTGGCGCGTAAATATCGAGCGTCTCGCGCGCGACATCAGGCGACGGCGTGACTTTCGCCGCCGCGTAATAACGCAGCGATTGCAAGCGCGACGCGAGCCGTATCAGCACGACGCGAATATCTTGCGCGAATGCGAGCAGCATCTTGCGCAGCGCCTCGACCTGCGCGCGGCGTGCGGCCTGCGCATCGCGCCCCGCTTCAGGCATGGCATTCTGCGCGGCGCGCAAGCTCACCGTACCCAGGCGCAGCAACTTGCGCACGTCGCCGACCAGTTGCGCGACTTCTTCACCGAAGTTATCGGCGATCACGCGCTCCGGGTCTTGCAGATGCGGCGTCAGTGCAAACAAGGCCGCCGCCAGCACAGCCGGCGGATCGACGTTCAGCGTGCGCATGATCGACGCCGTACCCGCCGCATGATCCGCCAGCAACTCACCCGATGAGAGCCGCACGTCGCCCGCATGTTCGCGCACGAACGCCATCGCTTCGTCGAAAGAAGGGATGGGTGTCGGGGTGCTCGTAACGATTTCGGTAGTCATGGTGCGGTGGCCCACCGGGCCATACGGATCAACGGAATTTCAACAACAACTGCGAGGCCAGGCTTAAGCGCGCTGCGCCGCGACCACGACGACTTCGACGAGGCACTTCGGATTTGCGAGCTTCGCTTCCACGGTGGCGCGCGGCGGCGTGTCGCCTTGTGCGACCCACTCGTCCCACACCGCGTTCATGCCGGCGAAGTGCACCATGTCCGAGATGTAGATCTGCACGGACAGCAACTGCGACTTGTCGCTATTCACTTCGCCCAGCAGACGGTCGATATGGCCCAGCACTTCGCGCGTCTGGCCCGTGATGTCCTGATCATCGTCTTCGGCAATCTGGCCCGCGAGGTACACGGTGCCGTTGTGCACGGCGATTTCCGAGAGGCGCTTGCCGACGTGATGACGAATGACTGCCATGAAGAATCCTGAGGTTGGTTAAAAATTGATCGAAGATGCGTTTCGCATTGCGCCCGCTCGCTCAAGGCTTACGGACGCCGCGCGGAACTATATATTATGACGCGTTGGCGGCTGGACCGATAAAGAACTGCATCGCGAGGTCGATCTGATCGGCCGACAGAAACGTCGGCGCATGTCCTACGCCCGCGATCTCCGCGCTCGATACAGCACGCCCGGTCTCGACCATCTTCGCGACGGTCTCACGCGAGAGCAGATCGGATTGCTCGCCGCGCACCACCAGCACAGGCCCCTGAAACGCAGCCAGCGAATGCCACAGCGCGGCCTCGCCAAGTTTGACCGCCTCTTCGGTCGTCGCGGCAAACGGCTGTGCAATCCGGGGGTCGTACCGGAGCAACCATGCGCCATCCTGCTCGTGCAAAAGCGGCGTATTGATCTCGCGCCACTCCTCTGGCGTGAGCGGACCGAAGGTTTGTGCAAGCAGCGCGGCGTAATCGATGCCCTGCTGCAGCGTTTCGAAACGCACGGGCTTGCCGAGGTAATCACCGATGCGCTGCACGGCCGCGGGCTCCAGATAGGGACCGACGTCGTTCAACAACATTTTGCGGATCGGCGTTTCGGGCAGGCCGGCAAGTGCCAGCCCGATCAGACCGCCCATTGAGGTGCCGAACCAGTCGACCGTTTCGACGTTCAGGCGCGCGATCAGCGTGACCATGTCGGCGACGTACTGCGGCACGCTATAAAAGTTGGGGTTCGCGAGCCAGGATGACAAGCCCCGCCCCGCCACATCCGGACACACGACGCGATAAGTGCCGGCGAATTCCGCCGCGAGGCGGTCGAAATCGCGCCCCGAGCGCGTCAAGCCGTGCACGCACAGCAGCACCCGCGGGTTCGCCGGGTCGCCCCACTCGGTGTAGGCGATCCGATGCAAGCCACCGGCGCTCGCGCACTGCACATAACGTTGGCGCGGCACGGGCCGCACGGCGGTGGAAGCGGACGTTTCGGTCATCTGGGTTCCTTGCAAAAACGCTGCGAATTCGGCCCGGGTACTGCAGGGATCAATAAGCGTTCAATCTTCGAAAGATTGTAAACCGCTTTGCCGCGCGGCAAGGATCGGCCAAACGGCCTAGGACAGACTGGGACTGCGCAAAACGAACACCCGGCGCACCAAAACAAAGCGGGCGAGACTCACGCCTCGCCCGCTCCAGATGCTGCCTCGCCGCCGCCTGCCGGTCATACAGACCAAAGCCGCAGCCGGCTCACAAAGCCCTTCAGCTCACCGCGCTCACATCGAGCGGCGCGCCCGTCTTCGCCTTGATTTCCTCGACGCTGACGCCAGGCGCCAGTTCGGTCACCTTCAGACCGTCTTCCGTGACTTCGATCACGCCGAGGTCGGTGATGATCTGATCGACCACGCCCACGCCTGTCAGCGGCAACGTGCATTCTTCGAGGATCTTGTGCTGGTCGCCCTTCGCGACGTGCTCCATCAGCACGACCACGCGCTTGACGCCCGCAACCAGATCCATCGCGCCGCCCATTCCCTTGATCATCTTGCCCGGGATCATCCAGTTGGCCAGATCGCCCTTCTTGCTGATCTGCATTGCGCCCAGGATCGCCAGGTTGATGTGGCCGCCGCGAATCATCGCGAACGAATCCGCCGACGAGAAAATCGACGAACCCGGCAGCGTGGTCACCGTTTGCTTGCCGGCGTTGATCAGATCGGCATCCACTTCTTCTTCGGTCGGCGACGGGCCGATGCCGAGCAGGCCGTTCTCCGACTGCAGCCACACCTCGACGCCCGCCGGCACGTGGTTCGCCACCAGCGTCGGCAAGCCGATGCCGAGGTTCACGTAGAAACCGTCCTGCAATTCCTTCGCCGCGCGTGCGGCCATTTCGTCACGAGTCCATGCCATGATCAGTCTCCTTTCGCGCGGACGACGCGTTGTTCAATACGTTTTTCCGGATTCGCATTGAGCACAATGCGCTGCACGAAAATGCCCGGCGTATGGATCGCATCCGGATCGAGTTCGCCCACTTCAACGATTTCCTCGACTTCCACGACGGTAATCTTGCCGGCCATCGCGCACATCGGGTTGAAGTTGCGCGCGGTGCGGCGATAGATGAGGTTGCCCGATTTGTCGGCCTTCCATGCCTTGACCAACGCGACGTCGGCCGTCAGCGAATGTTCGAGCACGTAGTGGTTTTCGCCGAACCGGCGGGTTTCTTTGCCCTCGGCGATCAGTGTGCCGTAGCCGGTGTTCGTGAAGAACGCCGGAATGCCCGAGCCGCCGGCGCGTAGCTTCTCGGCGAGCGTGCCTTGCGGCGTGAATTCCAGTTCGAGTTCGCCGGCCAGATACTGGCGTTCGAACTCCTTGTTCTCGCCCACGTACGACGAAATCATCTTCTTGACCTGGCGCGTTTCGAGCAACAGACCGAGGCCGAAACCGTCGACGCCCGCGTTGTTGCTGATACAGGTGATGCCCTGCACCTTCGAATCGCGCAGCGCCGCGATCAGCGCCTCGGGAATGCCGCACAGCCCGAAGCCGCCGACGGCAAACGTCTGCCCGTCCTTGACGATGTCTTTCAGCGCCTCGGCGGCGCCTGGATAGACCTTGTTCATCAGTATGTCCCTTCCTTTATGGAAATCCGAAACTGGTACGCCGGATCGTTGCGACGTCGATATGACGCTCAGCGGGCAAACGCCCGACACATCATTCTAGTCATCCGCGGCAGGCCATGCGCTCAGGTTGCCCTGTGTGGCGCCTACGCCTGCTGCGGACGCTTCGCCGCGTTGTGATATGCCCGAAAGAGTACGCTGGGCGCGCCATGCGGCACAATACGCAAAAATACATAAGTACTTGCCACCAACCCATGCCCGCACTGGATTACCAAACTGCGTTTCACCTTGCCCCGATCGGACTCGTGCTGTCGCGCGAACGGATCATCGACGACTGCAACGACGAGCTGGCGTCGATATTCGGCTGCACGCGCGAGGCGCTGCTCGGCCAGTCGTTCCAGATACTTTATCCGTCGACGGATGAATTCGAGCGGATCGGCGCGCGAATTCCGCCGATCATGACCGCGCAAGGCAGCTACGCCGACGACCGGATCATGAAGCGTGCTAACGGAGAATTGTTCTGGTGCCACGTCACAGGCCGCGCGCAGCAACGCACCGACCCGCATGCAGCCGGTGTGTGGACGTTCGAGGATTTGAGCGCGACGCGGCGCGTAGCGGTCGAATTGACGCCGCGCGAGCGCGAAATCGCCGCGCAACTGGTGACGGGCAAAACCAGCAAGCAGATCGGGCGGGTGCTGGATATCAGCCCGCGCACGGTCGATGTCTACCGCGCGCGGCTGATGCGCAAATACGATACAGGGAACGCGACCGAGCTCTTGCAGCGTTTGCTCGGGCACTGAGGGCTCGGACTTTGGCTCCTCGGCTTTGACGGCTCGGCTTTGACGGCTCGGGCATGAAGCCCGGCGCTGAAAAACCGGCGCTGAGGCCACCCGTAACGCGCACGACGCTAACTCACGCTGCGGATTTGACGCAAAGTTGCTGCTACGCCGCCTTGACCAGCGCCGCGCGCTCGATGGTCGCGCGCAACATATCCGGAACCGGTACCGACTTGCCAGCGGCGTAGTCGATCCACACACAACGCGCAGCGCCACGGGCATAGACGGTGTCCGGCTCGTCGGCGCGCACGAGCTCGAATCCGGTATCAAAGCTGCTGCGGCCGGGCGTAGCTACGGACATCCGGCCGATTACATCGCCGGGATAGTGCAACTGCTTGAGAAACTCCATCGACGCATTGACGATCACCGGCCCCTGCCCGTCGGCGTTGCTGCCGGCCAGTCCCAGTTGTTCGAACCAGGAAATCCGTACCTGCTCCATGTAACGGAAATAGACTGTGTTGTTCACATGGCCGAATGCGTCCATGTCGCCCCAGCGGATCGGCATCGACATCTCAAAAACTGCGTGAAAATCGTTCATCGTACGTCTTTAAGGGGTTGAAACAAGGGTGAAACCGGCGAGTAGGCCGGCGTAGGAATGGCAAACAAGATAACGCGGGCATTCTTTCGGCAGAAGATCCGCGCCCGTAAAACAGTTTCTTCGACAGCGGGCTAATCCGATGCGGCGGTAGTCCGAGGCGGCACCGGTATGAAGCGCGGCAAAGCCTCGCGACAGCGGCGCAAGCGTTGCATAGAGCGCCCCAACGGCGCCCCCAAGGCCGCGTTCAGGCGAGCCCGAACCCATCGTCGGCGGCAATCACTGAGCCATTGATGAACTGCGATTCGTCGGCCGCCAGCAACAGCAACAGCCCGTCCAGATCCTCCGGCTTGCCGACGCGATGGCGCGGCAGCAACGACACCAGCTTCTGCCCCTGCTCGGTCGACCAGTGATGATGATTGATCTCTGTATCGATATAGCCCGGGCAGATGGCATTCACGTTGATGCCGTGCCTACCCCACTCCAGCGCCATGGCTTTCGTCATATGGACGACGGCAGCCTTGCTCATCGAGTACAGACCGATCTGCGGCAACACCCGCAAGCCCGCCATCGACGCGATATTGATGATCCGGTATGACGGTTTCTGCGCGCTATTGCCGCGCATGATCATGCGCTTGGCGACTTCCTGGGCAACGAAGAAAGCGCCGCGCGTGTTAGTGTCGAACACGTATTCGAAGTCGGCCGGCGTGACTTCTGAGAGCTTCTGCGTGGTCGACACGCCTGAATTGTTCACCAGAATGTCGATCGTGCCCGCCTCGGTTTCCGCGTGAGCAACGGCCGACTTGATGCTCTGGTAATCCGTGACATCGAGCGAGACAACGTGGGCCGCGCCGCCGGAGGCTTCGATCTCGGCGCGCAATTCCTTCAGGCGCTCGGTGCGGCGGCTTGCCAGGACGACCTTGGCGCCAGCCTGCGACAATACCTGAGCAAAGCGCTTTCCCAACCCGCTTGAGGCGCCGGTGATCAGCGCGACCTTGCCTTCCAGATTGATCGAACGGCCCATTGTCGTTCCCTTGTTCGGTTGTTGTTACAGACGCGGTTGACAGGTGCGGTAGGACCGTTACTGCGGGTCATACCGTATCATAGAAATAGAACGATCGTGCTAATCTCTGCTCATCGGGTTGCAGTGGCGGAGACCATCGCCCACAATACGATCCCGAAAAAAGCATTCTAACGGTAAGAGGAGCATCAATGACCCCCGCAAGTCTCATTGAGCAGTACGGTCCGCGCGAGTCGATGGAATACGACGTCGTGATTGTCGGCGGCGGCCCGGCTGGCCTGTCCGCGGCGATCCGTCTGAAGCAGCTGGCGGCTGAAAAAGGCGTCGAGATTGGCGTGTGCGTACTCGAAAAAGGCTCGGAGATCGGGGCTCATATCCTGTCGGGCGCGGTCATGGATCCGCGCGCCATCACCGAACTGATTCCGGACTGGAAGGAAAAAGGTGCGCCGCTGACGGTGGACGTGACCGAAGACAAATTCCTGTTCCTCACGGAAACCGGTTCGAAGAGCGTGCCGACCTGGGCGCTGCCGGAGAACTTCAAGAACCACGGCAACTACGTGATCAGCCTCGCGAACGTCACGCGCTGGCTGGGTCAGCAGGCCGAAGCGGCGGGCGTCGAGATTTTCCCGGGCTTTCCGGCTGCCGAGATTCTGTATAACGACGACGGCTCGGTCAAAGGTGTCGCCACCGGCAATCTGGGCATCGGCAAGGACGGCGAGCCGACCGAGAACTTCCAGCTCGGCATGGAGCTGCACGCGAAGTACACGCTGTTCTGCGAAGGCGCGCGCGGGCATCTGGGCCGCCAGTTGAACGACAAATTCAGGCTGCGCGAAGGCGTCGATCCGCAGGTCTACGGTATCGGCATCAAGGAACTGTGGGAAATCGATCCGGCGAAGCACAAGCCGGGTCTGGTGATGCACACGGCCGGCTGGCCGCTGGAGAACGACACGTACGGCGGCTCGTTCCTCTATCACATGGACAACAACCAGGTGGTGGTGGGCTTCGTGGTCGGCCTCGGTTATACGAACCCGTATCTGTCACCGTTCGAGGAATTCCAGCGCTACAAGACGCATCCGGCGATCCGCGCGGTGCTCGAAGGCGGCAAGCGGGTGTCGTACGGCGCACGGGCGATCACCGCGGGCGGCCTGCTGTCGCTGCCGAAGCTGGTGTTTCCGGGCGGTGCGCTGGTGGGTGACGATGCCGGCTTCCTGAACGCGTCGCGGATCAAGGGTTCGCATGCGGCAATCAAGACTGGCATGCTGGCAGCTGAGGCTGCTTTTGAAGCCGTGCAGGCAGGACGCACCAGCGATGAACTGACGGCCTATCCGGAGTCGTTCAAGACCTCGTGGCTGCATACGGAACTGCACCGTGCGCGCAACTTCAAGCAGTGGATGAGCAAGGGCCTGTACCTCGGTACCTTGATGGTCGGCGTCGAGCAGAAACTGCTGGGCGGCAACGTGCCCTGGACGCTGCATCACCAGCACTCGGACCACGAGATGCTGAAACCGGCATCGCAATGCAAGCAGATCGTGTATCCGAAGCCGGACGGCAAGCTGACGTTCGACCGGCTCTCTTCGGTGTTCATTTCGAACACTAACCATGAAGAGAACCAGCCGGCTCACCTGACGCTGAAAGATCCTTCAGTGCCGGTGAATGTGAACTGGCAGACCTATGCCGGTCCGGAATCGCGTTATTGCCCGGCCGCGGTGTATGAGTTCGTGAAGAACGACGACGGCAGCGAGCGTCTGGTGATCAATGCGCAGAACTGCGTGCACTGCAAAACCTGCGACATCAAGGACCCGACGCAGAACATCGTCTGGGTGACGCCTGAGGGCGGCGGTGGGCCTAACTATCCGAATATGTGAACTTTGAATTGCGATGCGGACTCGCTGCAAGGCAGTTCGGTCGCGCGATTCAACTCGAGGAGATTGAGATGCGGAGAGACGTCGTCGTAGTGAGCGGAGTGCGCACTGCCATTGGCAAGTTCGGTGGAAGCCTGAAAGACGTGCCGCCGACCGAACTCGGCTCGCTCGTGGTGCGGGACGTGCTGGCGCGTGCCGGTGTCGAAGGAGATCAGGTTGGTCATGTCGTGTTCGGCAATGTCATTGCAACGGAGCCGAAGGACTTGTATCTGGCGCGCGTCGCTGCGCTCAACGGCGGTGTCCCGGAGGCAACACCGGCCTTCACCGTGAACCGTCTGTGCGGTTCGGGCTTGCAGGCGATCATCTCCGCCGCGCAAACCATCTTGCTCGGCGATGCGGACATCGCCATTGGCGGCGGCGCGGAAAACATGAGCCGCGCGCCGTACATCACGCCCGATGCGCGCTTCGGTGCGAGGATGGGCGATACGCGCCTGATCGACATGATGCTCGGCGCTTTGAACGATCCGTTCTACGCGATGCACATGGGCATCACTGCCGAGAACGTCGCGGTGAGATACGGCATCGCCCGCGAGCAACAGGACGCGCTGGCGGTGGAATCCCATCGCCGGGCTGCTCAGGCGATCACGGAAGGGCGCTTCAAGGCGCAGATCCTCCCGATAGCGCGCAAGGTTAAAGGCACGGAGATCGTGTTCGATACCGACGAGAACGTGCGTCATCAACTCGATCCGAACGAACTTGCACAGCTTCGTCCCGCGTTCCAGAAGAGCGCTGGCACCGTCACAGCCGGAAACGCTTCGAGCATCAACGATGCCGCTGCTGCCGTCCTGCTGATGACGAGCGAAACCGCGCAGCAACGTGGACTGAAGCCGCTGGCGCGTCTGGTGTCATATGCGCATGCCGGTGTGGATCCCCGCTACATGGGGATCGGTCCGGTTCCGGCGACGCGCATCGCGCTGCAACGCGCCGGTCTGCGTATTGGCGATCTCGACGTGATCGAAGCGAACGAAGCTTTCGCTGCGCAAGCTTGTGCAGTCAGCCAGGAATTGCAGTTCGACCCGGCCAAGGTCAATCCGAACGGATCGGGGATTTCTCTCGGGCATCCGATCGGCGCTACAGGTGCATTGATTACTGTGAAAGCGCTCTACGAACTGCAGCGCGTCAACGGCCGCTACGCGTTGGTGACGATGTGTATTGGTGGCGGACAGGGCATTGCCGCAGTGTTCGAGAATCTTCAGTAAACGCGGTGCATTGCACCGGGGAGTAAGAAAATGGTGATGAAAATCGAAACGGTAGGGATCGTCGGTGCGGGCACGATGGGCAACGGGATCGCCCAGACGATTGCTATGGCCGGACTTAAGACGATCATGATCGATCTTCACGAGAAAGCGCTGGGCGCCGGCATGGCGACCTTGACGGGCAGTCTCGAACGTCTCGTATCCAAAGGAAAAATCGACGTAACCGCCCGTGACAAGGCGCTCGCCCGCATCGAAACATCGACCGACTATCAGCGTTTCGCCGACGTCGATATCGTGATCGAAGCGGCCACGGAAAATGGCGAACTGAAAACCCGTATCCTGCGGCAGATCGAAGCCGTGGTGCGGCCCGATGCGATCATTGCGTCGAACACGTCGTCGATTTCGATCACCACGCTCGGTGCGACGCTGGCCGACCCGTCGCGCTTCATCGGCATGCATTTCTTCAATCCGGTGCCGCTCCTCGCGCTGGTGGAAATCATTCGGGGTTTGCAGACTAGCGCCGATACCGCGGAAGCGGTTCGTGAGCTGAGCGTGCGGCTCGACAAGTCGCCCATCGGTGTGAAGAACTCGCCGGGCTTCGTGGTCAACCGGATTCTCGTGCCGATGATCAACGAGGCCTTCTTCGTACTCGCCGAGGGCGTTGCCACGGCGGAGGAAATCGATACCGGCATGCGTCTCGGTGCGAATCATCCGATTGGTCCGTTGGCCCTTGCGGATCTGATCGGTCTGGACGTGTGCCTGTCGGTGCTCGACGTACTCTTCAACGACTTCCGCGACTCGAAATATCGCGCTTCGCCGTTGCTGCGGGAATACGTGGCCGCGGGGCAACTCGGACGGAAAACGCGGCGAGGCGTCTACCAGTATGGTTAGATCAGGCCTTGATCGCGCCGGCATGCCCGGGCGCTTCGGCATGACTGGTTGAAACCGTCGTTCGGTAAGCGTTCGGCGTGCTGCCGGTCCAGTGCCGGAACGCGCGATGAAACGCGGAGGCACTATCGAAGCCCACATCGAAGGCGATCGACGCAATGGCATCCTGAGAGCGCGTGAGTTTCTGAATCGCGATGTCGCGGCGCACCTCGTCCTTGATCGACTGAAAATTGGTGCCCTCCGCAACGAGCCGACGGCACAGCGTGCGCACGGAATGGTGCAGTTCGAGCGCGACATCCTCGATGGTTGGGATCTCTGGCAGGGAATCGGCAACATGCTGGCGGACGCGGTGGCACATCATCTGCGCGCCAAAGGAGACGAAGATCCAGTCTTCAGGCGCCCGCGCAAGGAAGGTGTTCAGGTCGGACTTGCGTTGCCGGATGGGCAGATCCAGCAGGGCGGCGTCGAAGGCGATACCGGTTCCGGCTGCGCCGAAGCGGATCGGCCCGGGAAACAGATAGAGATGGTCCCCAGCCTGGGCCGGGCGTGGGAAATCGAACGACACTTCGGCAAGGGGAATTTTTTGCCAGATCAGCCAGGATGCCACGCCGTGCACGAGCTTCAGCATCAATTCCCGACCCAGCGGACTCACGGGCGGGCCGTTCGGATCGACCCCCATCTCCACATAGCCGAATTGAGCATCGCGCCGGATCTGCAGCCGAAAATCGTCGAGGATCAGGTGGAAAAACTGGCCGAAGCGGTTGAGTGCGACTTCGAGCTTGCCGGCGTCGAGCAGGCTCAGGCACAGATACTTCAGCAAGCCGTTGCGTAGCGGACGGCTGAAGATGCCGGGCATCTCGTCATCGAGTTCCATCGCGAGCAAACGGTACAGCGTCGAAAACTGCTCCTGCGTGACACGGGCGCCGGGTTGCGACAGCAACTCGGGCGCGATGCCCGAGCGTTCGGCGAACTGCGTCATCGTCGCTCGATCAACACCGGAGAGAAATCCATGGACAACGGACATGGAGACGGTGGCTTCCAGTGGTTCCTGCATGATGGAGATAGGGTTTGTTTCATAGAAGATGGCGGTGCCGTGGATTGCGATGATACGCTCTGTACGTTCAGAGAGCGTCGGTGAAATGGCAACTGAGAAAGCCCGCAGCTAAGAGAGAGGAGAAAGATCGTGCACCAGGTTGACCGTATGTTTGGTGTGCGCGATCGTATTCGGTAACGGCGGCGGTCTGGTTAGGGGAGCTCGAATTGGCGCGTGTCAGGCTAGTTGCCGCGCTATTCGTGCAGCCAATGGCTGTTTTTGCGCGGCGTGCGAGCTCATCGGAGCGACCGGGTCCCGCCGGGCGTCGCTATAAGTGTCTCATCAGCAACCAGCCGGTGGCGATCAGAACGTGTGACGCAGACCAAGCGTCGCAGCCGTCGTATTCCGTCCGGGAGCCACCGGCGCTCCGTATTGAAGTTCCTGGTTCATGGCGCCACGATTGGAAACGTAGCCGATATCGGCGTAGGTCAGCGTGGCCTTCGACAGACTGTAGTTGAGGCCGATCACGTAGAGGGTCGACTGGTTCTGATTGTGTTTTTGGTCCTTCAGGTAGTAGACACCTGACGTGACGTCGAACGCAGGAGTGAAGCGGTAGCCGAGGCCACCGGTCCACATATTTATATCGCCCGATGCACCACCCGGCGCCCCAGTGTTCTCGTTCGCCGGGTTGCGTCCGTTGCTGAACGAACCGGACACCGAGACGCCGTGCCATGTGTACTTCGCACCGAAATAAACGAAGCGGTTGTTATTCTGGCCGGTAGCCGGAACCGCCGTCGCCACGTTCGGATATTGGTACGGATTCGTGTCATGCGCGCTGTAGTAGACAGCGGCGGCATTCAGGCCGTAGTTCGAGTACTTGAGAACGGCCGACTCGCGTGTGCCGCCCTGGAGCCGTCCGGCCACGCCGCCGGGCGCATACTCTAGCGCGACCGACAGGCCATGGAACGACGGCGAATTGTAGACAATCGCATTATCGTCGTACAGCGCGCCGACCGCGAGGTTGGTGCTGTTGCCCGGCCATCCCGCCACCGTGTTCATGGTCGTCCACGCGGTCATCACACTGCCGAAGTACTGCGCAGAGCGCACGTCTGTGTCGCGCAGCGCGTACGCCATCGGCGCATACTGACGACCGAAGTCGATCTTGCCGAATGGGCCCTGCAGGCCGACCGTCGTGACCTGGGTGAACATCGAGGATGCGCCGGGCGTATCAGCCAGCCCCGACCTGCCGTTGGTGAGGGAGAATGACGCCTGAAGCTTGAAGTTGGCCTTGTATCCGTCACCAAGGTCCTCGGTTCCCTGCAGGCCGAACATACTGCCACCTTCGTTAAGGGACACACGGGAACCCCGGTTCCGGTTTAGCGCGGCGTTCGGCACGAAGGTCGCCGCATTGGTCGTCTGCCAGAGAATGCCAGTGTCAAGCACTCCGTAAAGCGTGACCGACGATTGCGCGTGTGCGGATACTGCCGCGAATGCGAGAAGTGCAGCCGCACCCGTAATTTTCAACTTCATGTTGTCTCCTACATAAGTTTTATAGTTTCTTAGGCCACTCAAGACGCGTGTGACCTACGCCGGAAGCTCGAGCAGTTTTTTATCGCGAGGGCAAACAACTGACCGGGATCGCGCGCTACCGGTGCCGCGCGGCGCTTGTCCCTCGGAGTCAGATTGCCTACGCCAGCCTGGTGTGGATTCGTCTCGCTGAGATCAGCGGACAGATCTGCCGGACCCTCTATCCGGTCAAACACCAAGTGCCGACGAATTTCCTCGTCAGCAACCCGATAATCCGGGGGCGGATTAAATTCGCTCAAGTCCTGGTCGTGACTGACGCTTCGCTGGAACGCTCCATCGGGTCGCGTGGATCGTCACGACAAGTCAAGTTCGTGCTGGACGGCGTCGGAGTGAATGTAAGACAGGTCGCTGCGCCTGACACATGGAAATTTAATGCCAGCCATGCCCGGATTGCATGAGGCAACTGCAGGCTCGCGCCACTGCAACACGTCGTCAGTCGAGTGAGGTAGGGTGAAGAAAGTGGAGATCAATGTTTCGTAGAATGAGCGAAACGGAGATCAGATGAATCGAGTACCGAAGGGCAGCTACACGAAGGAGTTTCGCGAGCAGGCGGTGAAGCTGGTTCTTGTCGATGGGCGATCGCAGCGGGAAGCTGGGGGCCGATTATCTTTGTCGGTTAAAACGCTGGGTGCCCGGGTTGTTGCTGAGCGCAAAGGGACTCTGGCGAAAGTAGGCGAGACGCAAAAGCCGCAGAGCGAGCTGGAAGCGGAATTGGCGCGGGTCAAGCGAGAGCTGGCGACGGTCACGATGGAACGCGACATTTTTAAAAAGCGACGGTCTATTTCGCGAAGGAGTTCAGGCTTCTGTTCGCCTTGAAAAGTACGCATTGAAGCTGGCCACTGCGTTTCGCTCACGGCGGTTGCAGCATGTGTTGCATGTTTTTGGCCGAAGGCGTGGGCGGAGTGAAGATCACGGCTTCTGCAAGCTCTGCCAGGATTTCGTTGGAAAGTGCCTGACAGTATCGATTACGGCATCCCCGCAGAAATTGTCCTCAAATTCTCAGTGTTTGTGATCGGTCAACGAAAACGTAGGTTGATTCTTCGATGCAGTCTGTCAGTGGAACGCAAGGGATCTGTAGAGAACAAAAAACCCCGTAAGATTTTGATCTTACGGGGTTTCTCGGACTTCTTCGGCTTACACCGGAACAACTGTTGGTGCCCAGGAGAGGCTCCGAAGTAACTATATAACTATCTGTTTTTATTGAAATTAAAAGACGTGTAAAAACCGAATGTACCGTTTTATGTACCACTTTGAAGAGAGTAAAAGACCATGGCGCACCATGGATCTCGATGGAACTGGATAATGCGATGAGATGTGGCTCAACTACAACAACAGGACTCTCTGAGGTTTGGGTCCTCTTGCGGCACCAACAAGCTTACTAATCTTGGGCTGCCCGTGGATCAGAAAAAGTCTGTGGTGAGATTATCCGTGGCAGGCGATGAAATCCAGAGGCACCGCGCAGAAGGAACTCAAGACAATGTGCGTCCATGACTGACTGGCCGGATCTGTCGGCGTTTGACACCGGTAGAGCGGGTGTTCCCTTGATTTTGCCGTGGCCGATGCCCGGCTATCCTGGCGCCATGCCGACGTTCGACGACTTCGCTGCGTGGCGCGAATTCATCCTTGCGCGGTCATTGGATCCGGCGGTGCCGGAGATCGTCGCTGCCAAGTACAGACGCGCACAACGACTCTAT
>NZ_DASRSY010000150.1:0-38323 GCF_035656215.1 Paraburkholderia sp. | reverse complement strand
ACCTCTGTAATGCGGTAACCAACCCGCGGATATCAGTGCGATCCACCGTCGAGACTTACTGCTACGCCGCCTCCAGGAAATTTATGCACCCACCAGAGGAAAACGAAAACCGATCCCGATTGACACGGAAAGTCATATCAGGCCTAGCACCCGCGACTTTCGACCCACAACTACGAATTCCTGGGCGGCGTCGCCGTCAATCGCCACCCAGCAGTTCGTACTTGCCGCCGCGCTCCAACGCCCGCTGATAAGCCGGCCGCGCGTGAATGCGCTTCAGGAATTCGACCACTGCGGGAATCTGCCCTTCCATGCCGCCGCGTGCGGTGGCGGCTTCGAGCGGAAAACTCATCTGAACGTCAGCCGCCGTGAAATCACTGCCGACGAACCAGCCAGTCGTGCTCAGTTCCTTGTTGATGTAGCCGAGGTGCAGCTTCAACTGCGGATCGACGAAGCTCGATTGCAGTGTCGACGCGATCTTGCGGGCAATCGGCTTGGCAAAGAACGGCATCGGCGCGCTGGCAATGCGCAGGGCGACCAGTTTGAGCAGCAGCGGCGGCATCGCCGAGCCTTCCGCATAATGCAGCCAGTAGGTGTAACGCAGCCGATCCGGCGTGCCCGCAGTGGGCGCAAAGCGGCCTTGACCGTACTTGTCGACCAGATACTCGATGATTGCGCCGGATTCTGCGAGGGTCTGGCCGTCGTCGGTAATGACGGGCGACTTGCCGAGCGGATGCACCGCGCGCAATTCGGGCGGCGCCAGCATCGTTTTCGGGTCACGCTCGTAGCGCTTGATCTCGTACGGAACGCCGAGTTCTTCGAGCAGCCACAACACGCGTTGCGAGCGGGAGTTGTTCAGATGATGGACGATCAGCATGGGTCGAAGGACGGTGGGCTGTGAAGAGTCACATCATAGGGATGTTGTGCTGAGGAGTGGCTCTAGTTGCTCGCCCCTGGCTAAACATCACACCCGGGCGTTACACCCTGTACTTCACACCCGCGACTTCGCGCCCATCAACTGATTCGACGGCAACGTCTCATCGAGCAGCTTGCGCGCGCTTTCGATGCCGGCCACCGGCAGTCCCTCGGGATTCAGCAAGCCGACCTGCACCAGCACCGATGCCTGATCCCAATAGATGTGCTCGTTGTACAGCTTGTCGCCGCGAAAGCACACCACCGCCAGCATTGGCACTTCGAAATATTTACCGGTTGGCGCGACGCCGGGCAGCAACCAGTCGATTTCGCAGCTATGCGTGCAGCTGAAAATGAATTCGTCGACGATGCGATCCGCGCCGATCGTGCGTGAGATCGGAATCAGCTTCGTATCGGCGGGATTCGAATTGACGAAGTGATGCGTATAGAAACGCTTGAGATTGTCATGCCCCACGCCGCCTGTCATGGTGGGCACATGATTGACGTAGGGTTGCGCGACCATGGTCGGCATGACGGCATCGACGTCGCGCGTGGCGAACTCGTAGTAGCAATGTGCTTCCCACAACGCGTTCAGATCGTAGACCGGTCCCAGCACTTTGCGCAGCAAGGCGAGCGTGCGCGAATAGGCCATCATCGTGGCGGGTTTGTCGTACTGCGGGCGCGATGGCGCGGCGAATGCATGATCGCAACCCGGGTACACGTATTGCTCGATCTGTGGACGCGTACGCAATGCGGCGCTGATCCGCTCGCGCGTTTCGGGCGGACAGTGCGCGTCGTTTTCGGGGAAATGGAATACCATTGGACAGCGCACGGCCGGTACTTCATGCAGATACGCTTCGAGACCGACGCCGTAGTAGCCGACCGCACAGTCCACGTCAGTACGTGCCGCACTCAGAAACGCGAGTTTGCCGCCGAGACAGTAACCGACTGTGCCCACCTTGCCGGCCTGCTCGGGCAAGGTGCGCAATGTCGCGACTGTTGCCGCGATATCGTCGACGGCGAGATCGATATCGAAGCGCCCGAGATAGTCGAGCGCCTGCTTCATATCGGCCTCACCATAGCCGAGCGAGATGCCCGGCTTGATCCGCCAGAACAGATCTGGCACCAGCACCACATAACCTTCTTCTGCGAATCGGTCGGCCATCGACTTCATTGTCTCGTTGATGCCAAAAATCTCCTGCAGCAGGACGAGCCCCGGGCCCGAGCCTTGCGCCGGACGTGCGACGTAGGCATTGAAACGGCCGCCATCCTGGGCGACGACTTCGACGAAAGAGGCGGCCATACGGTGTGTCTCCTGTGTCGATCGGAGTTAGCGCTTCAGCGCTTACTCCGATCCCATGCAAAATAGTTGCCGCGGAAAGAGGGGCTACACGAGTGTACGCAACTCAAAGCGTTTGAGCTTGCCGGTTTCGGTGCGCGGCAGCGAGCCGACGAAAGCGATGACGCGTGGGTATTTATACGGCGCTACGCTATTTTTCACGAAATCTTGCAGTTGCGCGACCAGTTTGTCGTCCGGCGCATAACCTGGGTTCAGCACCACGAAGGCCTTGACGATCTGCCCCCGGGTCTCGTCGGCCACGCCGATCACGCCGCATTCGGCCACCGCGTCGTGTTGCAGCAGGACGCTTTCCACTTCCGGGCCGGAGATGTTGTAGCCGGCGGAGACGATCATGTCGTCGGCGCGGGCTTGATAAAACACGTAGCCGTCTTCGTCGAGATAGACCGAGTCGCCGGGAAGGTTCCAGCCGTCGCGGACAAACCGGCTTTGCCGTTCGTCGGCCAGATAACGACAGCCCGTCGGCCCGCGTACCGCGAGTTTGCCGATCGTGCCGGGCGCAACGGGTTGCATGGCGTCATCCACGGCTTGCACGATGTAGCCCGGCACCGCGCGGCCAATGGCGTGCGGACGAATCTCGTCGCCTTGCGCTGAGATGAAAATGTGGATCAGTTCCGTGCCGCCGATCCCGTCGATCAAGTCGATGCCGCTTGCGTCGTGCCAAAGACGGCGCGTCGAATCCGGCAACGCTTCTCCCGCCGATACCGTTTTCTTCAGGCTTGAAACGTCGTGATGCGCAACGAGCGGCGCCATTTGCCGATAGAACGTCGGCGCGGTGAACATGACCGTTGCGTGAAAGTGTTCGACCGTTTGCAGCAAGGTCTCGGGCGTGAGCCGCTCGATCAGCACCGTCGACGCACCCACTCGCAGCGGAAAGCACAGCAGGCCGCCAAGGCCGAATGTGAAGGCGAGCGGTGGCGTGCCGCAGAAAATATCGCTCGATGAAGGTTTTAAAACATGACGCGGAAACAGATCGCACATCGCCAGGACGTCGCGATGGAAATGCATGCAGCCCTTCGGCGCGCCTGTCGTGCCGCTGGTGAAGGCGATCAGGCAGACGTCGTCAGCGGCGGTGTCGCAGGCGGTGAAGTGGTCCGGTTTATTGATCGCGAGGGTGTCGAGCGAATCGGCGGAATCGTCATGAAACAGGCGTGTTTGCTTCAGGCCCGCGCAGTAGAACTCGTCTTGCGGGTTGTTGCATCGCGCGAGTTCATCGGTCAGGCGCGCGTCGCATAGCGCGGCGCTGACCTGTGCCTTTTCGATGATCTGCTTGAGTTCTTTCGCACGCAGCAGCGGCATGGTGGGCACTACCACGAGGCCGGCCTTCAGCGCGGCGAGCGCCGTCACAGCCATATGCAACGTGTTCGGTCCGCGCAGCAGCACGCGGTTACCCGGCTGCAAACCCATTTCGTCGACCAGCACATGCGCGCTGCGATTGACGAGCGCAAGCAGTTCACCGTAGGTGGTTGCCTGCGGCTTCCCCTCTACGTCCGACCAGATCGCCGGATGATCGCGATGGCCGGCTTCGATGGTCGCGTCGAGTAGTTCCGTCGCGCAATTGAAGCGCGCCGGGTAGGCAACGTCCGGGTTGTCGAGCAGAAAGACAGGCCATTGATCCTGCGGCGGCAGATTGTCGCGCGCGAAGGTATCGACGTGTGCTGACGGTTCCATCATGGTCTCCCCGGGCGTTGAGCCGGCTGAATGCGCTTCGGTTGGCTTGGTGGGTTTCGTGTTTCGTGTGCTTACTGGGGAATCACTGCCGTGGCTTCGATTTCGACCTTGGCTTCGTCTTCGATCAATGCAACCACCTGTACCGCGCTCATCGCGATGTCGTAGTCGCCGATCAGTTCGCGAAACGCTCGGCCGATGTCTTTCAGCGCGGCGAGGTACTCGCGCTTGTCCGTGACGTACCACGTCATGCGGACCAGATGCTCGGGTGTGCCGCCTGCGGCGTGCAGTACGGCGACTACGTTCTTGAGCGCCTGGATGGCTTGCTGCGCGAAGTCGGTGGTCTGAAAGCGCGCCTGTTCATCCCAGCCGATCTGGCCGGCGATGAACACTTGCGTACCGGTTGCCGCGACCCCGTTCGCGTAGCCGCGCGGCTGGATCCAACCGGCGGGGAGGAGAGCTTTTTTCATGAGCGATGCGCCTCGATAGATTCGGGCTGTGGGGCGAACATCGCGAGCGCGCTCGCGATGTCGTCGGGAATATCGATGGATGTGCCGCTTTCGAGCGATGTCGTGACCAGTACCTGTTTTGCGTTGAAGCGAGTTTCGTCGCCGTGCTGGCCGACGATCTCGATGCTGATCGAGCGGCGCCCCACCTTCGTGACGTTGAGTGCCAGCGTGATCGTTTCGCCCATCTGGCTCGGCCGCGAAAACTCGCAATCGAGTTTGACGATCGGCAAGCCGATACGACGTTGCGCGATCATCTGCGCATAGTCGATATGCAGGGCTTCGTTGAACCAGTCTTCGACCAGCGCGTTGGTCATCACCAGATATTGCGGAAAAAACACGATGCCGGCGGGATCGCAGTGCTGAAAGCGGATGCGGACCGGTCTTTGAAAGGTCGTGTTCATTTCGCTGCGTCCTTGATGGTTTCCGCAGCGTGGGCCTTCAGGAGGTCGCGGCCGACAATTAACTGCTGCACTTCAGTCGCGCCTTCATAGATCCGCAATGCACGAATCTCGCGGTACAGCATCTCGACGGGGGTGCCGCTTTGCACCCCCATGCCGCCATAGAGTTGCACGGCGGCGTCGATCACCTGTTGCGCGCCTTCGCTTGCGTGCCACTTGGCCATTGCGGCTTCACGCGTGACGCTTTCGCCCTGATCGCGCAGCCAGGCTGCGCGATAGACCAGCAATGCGCTGCTGTCGATCGTCAATGCCATCTGGGCGAGCTTGGCTTGCGTTAGCTGAAAATCGCCGAGCGTCTGTCCGAACATCTTGCGCGACGACGCACGCGAGAGACCTTCAGCCATGGCATGCCGTGCAAAGCCCAAGGACGCAGCCGCCACCGACGTGCGGAAAATATCCAGCGTACGCATCGCGAGTTTGAAACCCTCGCCCGGTGCGCCGAGCATCTGACTGCGCGGCACGCGTGCGCCGGCAAAATGCAAACGCGCCAGCGGATGCGGCGCGATCACGTCGATGCGTTCGGCGATTTCCAGACCCGGCGTGTCGGCATCGACGATGAAGGCGGTGATGCCGCGTGCGCCGGGCGCTTCGCCGGTTCTGGCGAACACTACGTAGAAATCGGCGATACCGCCGTTTGAGATCCACGTCTTGTCGCCGTCGAGGATGTAGGCGTCGCCGTCTTCGCGTGCTGAGAGGGACATCGCGGCGACGTCCGAGCCAGCTTCCGGTTCCGACAAGGCGAAGGCGGCGATGGCCGTACCGTTTGCCACACGCGGCAAGTAGCGCGTCTTTTGCTCATGTGTGCCGCCGAGCGAGATCGCGCCTGAGCCGAGTCCTTGCATCGCCAACGCGAAATCCGCGAGACCGGAATGCCTGGCGAGGGTTTCGCGCAGCAGGCAGACGGCGCGTGTGTCGATGGTGTCGCCGTTGCCGCCATAGGCAACGCCGCCGACACCGTATTTCAGCCAGCCTGCCGCGCCGAGTTCACGGACCAGGTGGCGGCAGGCCGCATCGACGTCGTCGTGCTCTACGTGTGAGAGATTCGCGCGGCACCATGCTTCGATACCCGCAGCCAGTTCGCGATGGCCGGGTTCGAAGAACGGCCAGGCCAGCGCGCTGTGCAGATCCATATCGCTTTTATCGCTGTGAGTGCTCAACTCAATCTCCTTCGAACACCGGGCGCGACTTCGCGGCAAACGCGCTATACGCACGTTCGAAATCGCGCGTGCTCATGCAGATTGCCTGTGCTTGTGCTTCCGATTCGATCGCTTCGTCGATGCTCATGCTCCATTCCTGGTGCAGCATCTTCTTCGTGATGCCGTGCGCGAACGTCGGACCGGCGACGAGATCAGCGGCAAGCTTTTGTGCGTCCGCGAGGAGCGCCGCCGGTTCGCAGAGTCGGTTATAGAAACCCCAGGCGTGGCCTTCGTCGCCACTCGCCGAGCGGCCGGTGAACAGCAATTCGGCGGCGCGTCCCTGACCGATGATGCGCGGCAGGATTGCGCAAGCGCCCATATCGCAGCCCGCCAGACCGACACGCGAGAACAGAAACGCGAGCTTGCTGCGCGCGGTGCCCAGGCGCATGTCGGACGACATCGCGAGAATCGCGCCGGCACCGGCGCAGACGCCGTCGACCGCGGCAATGATGGGCTGCGGGCAGTGGCGCATTGCTTTGACCAGATCGCCGGTCATGCGCGTGAACAGCAGCAGTTCCGGCATCGGCAGATCGATCAGTGGCGCGATGATGTCATGCACGTCGCCGCCGGAGCAGAAGTTCTCGCCTGCGCCGTGTATCACGACCGCTTTTACGTCAGTCGCATAGGCAAGTTGGCGGAACAGATCGCGCAACTCCGCATACGATTCGAACGTCAGCGGGTTTTTGCGTTCGGGGCGGTTCAGCGTGATCGTCGCGACCTTGTCGGCGACCGACCAGCCGAAGTGCCGCGCCTCGTAACCGGCGAGCGTCAAGCGGTTGCCGGCCAGTAGCGCGTCGGCGTTGGATCGTGTCATGAATGTCTCCAGCGGTTTTGTGCGAATCAGTCTTTCAGACTGTCCAGCAGATGTTTCTTAAGTTTGCCGAGGCGCTGATGGGTCCGCGATTTTTCATCGAGACTCAGGCCGCCAAACAGTTCGACGACCCATTGCTCATGCGCGACTGCCATCTTGTCGAACGCCTTTCGACCAGTGGGCGTGAGGCACACGCTGATCGAACGGCGGTCGTTCGGATCGGTGTCGCGCGACACCAGCCCTTCTTTTTCGAGCTGATCCGTGATGCCGGTCACGTTGCCGCCCGTCACCATCAAACGGCGCGACAGTTCGGTCATCTTCAGACCCTCCGGATGACGTTCAAGCTGCGCCATCAAATCGAAGCGCGGCAGCGTGGTGTCGAATTCGTTGCGCAATCGCTTGCGCAGCTCGGCTTGCACGAGGTTGGTCGTGGTCAGCATCCGCAGCCACAAACGCAGGCCCATGTGGCTATCGGCGCCGGTGCTCATTTCCAGATCCACGACGTTCTCCGCTGGTTTGGCAACGCCCTTACGCGGCGGCTTGACTTCGACCGATGAGGACCTCTTGATGTTCGGCGACTTGGTCACATTACTTCTCCACCGGAGATGGAAATCGATTGGCCCGTGATTGCGTCCGAACCAGGTTGGCAGAGCCATAGCACCGCATTGGCAACCTGTTCCGGACTCACGAAACGATGTTGTGGATTCGAGCGAAGCAAGGTTTCGCGCGCCTGTTGTTCGGTGCGCGAGGTCTTGCTGGTGATCTGTTCGAGCGATGCGTGCAGGAGTTCGGTCTCCGTGTAGCCGGGACACACGGCATTGACGGTGATGCCTTTCGTCGCCACTTCCAGCGCGAGTGATCGCGTCAGACCGATCACCCCGTGTTTCGCGGCGCAGTACGCCGCGACGTAGGCATAGCCGATTTGCCCTGCCGTACTCGCGACATTGACGATGCGGCCGTGGCCACGTTCGAGCATGCCGGGTAATACGGCGCGCGTGCCGAGGAACACGCCCGTGAGGTTCACGTCGAGCATGCGCTGCCAGAGCGCCATGTCGGTGTGCGCGAACGGCGCAGCTTGCGCCTGACCGGCGTTGTTGACGAGGATATCGATTGCGCCGGCCTGTGCGAATGCTTTCTCGACAGATTCTTCGTCAGCCACGTCGACGCTGATACAGGCGACCTCGCCGAGTCCGTTGAAAATTTCCCGCTGCGTATCGAGACGTTGTGCGTTGCGTCCCATCAAGGTGACGCGAGCGCCGGCACGCAACAGCGCTTCGGCTACTGCCGCGCCAATGCCGCTGCCCCCGCCGGTGACCACCGCATGCTGTCCCGCGAGCGTTCTGATGGACGTATTCACGTGGTTCCCTCCGCACGTTGCGCGCGTTCCTGTGGCGACAGACCGGCATTCGCCGCAACCTGGGCACGCTCACGTTCGAGATTGCGTTCGAGTTGCGACTTAGCTGCCGTATAAGGCTTCGGCCACATCACGTCGAAATAGCCGATTTTTGCGGCTTCATTCAGCGTCCACGACGGATTCGCCAGATGCGGGCGCGCAATCGCGCAGAGATCCGCACGGCCCGCTGCGATGATGCTGTTCACGTGATCCGCTTCCGAGATCGCGCCAACGGCGATCGTTGCGATACCGGCCTCGTTGCGTACACGATCGGCGAATGGCGTCTGGAACATGCGGCCATACACGGGCTTTTCCTGCTTACTGACCTGGCCCGACGAGACGTCGATCATGTCGGCGCCTGCCGCTTTGAAGGCACTTGCGATCTGCACAGCGTCGTCGGGCGTGGTGCCGCCTTCGACCCAGTCGTTAGCGGAAATACGCACGGAAATCGGCTTGTCTTGCGGCCAGACCGCGCGGATCGCCTTGAAGACCTGCAACGGATAGCGCAGACGATTTTCGAGCGGACCGCCGTATTCGTCGGTGCGCTGGTTGGTCAACGGCGACAGGAAGCTCGACAGAAAGTAACCGTGTGCGCAATGCAGTTCGAGCCAATCGAAGCCTGCTTCTGCGGACATTTGCGTGGCGCGTACGAATTGCGCCTCTATTTCGTTCAGTTCGTCTCGAGTGGCTTCGTGCGAATATTGACTGACACCGCTCAAATATTGCTGCGACGAAGCGGACGCGAGCGGCCAGTTATCTTCGTCAAGCGGCTGATCGATGCCTTCCCACGCGATACGTGTGGAGCCCTTCGCACCGGAGTGCCCCAGCTGAATACCGATCTTCGCGTCCGACTGACTGTGCACGAGGTCGACGATACGCTTCCACGCCGTGAGATGTTCCGGTGCGTACATGCCGGGACAGGCGGGCGTGATGCGTGCTTCGGGCGACACGCAGGTCATTTCCGTCATGACCAGCCCGGCGCCACCCATTGCACGGGCACCGAGATGCATCAGGTGATAGTCACCGGCAATGCCGTCGACGGCGGAGTATTGCGCCATCGGCGAGACGACCACGCGGTTTTTCAGCGTGACGCCACGCAACGTGAAGGGCGTGAACATCGGCGGAACGGAGTGTTTTTCAGGCGCGCGGTCAACGCCTGAGCGGTGGGCGAGCCAGTCTTCGAATGTCGAGAGATAACCTGCGTCACGCTCACGCAAATTCTCGTGCGAAATGCGCTGCGAGCGCGTCAGCAGCGAATACGCGAACTGTTCCGGCTCGAACGACGTATAGCGATCGACATGCTCGAACCATTCCGTCGAATTGCGCGCGGCGTTCTGAATGCGCAATACGTCGATGCTGCGGACATCCGTGTAGTGCTTCAACGCAGCGGGCAAATCACCTGGATGCGCGCCGATGCTGTTGGCAAGCTCGATCGAATCTTCGAGTGCGAGCTTGGTGCCCGAGCCGATCGAGAAATGCGCGGTGTGCGCCGCGTCGCCCATCAGCACGATCGGTGTTTGCATGCCGTCGGCGTTGCCGCGCCAATGCACCCATTCCTCGTTGACAACGCGCGGGAAGCGGATCCATTGCGACGACCCGCGCAAATGCGCTGCGTTCGATAGCAACGCGTTGCCGTCCAGATACTTGGCGAACAGCTTCTCGCAGAACGCGATGCTGTCTTCCTTGCTCATTTCGTCGAGACCGGCGGCGCGCCACACGCGCTCCGGTGTTTCCACAATGAAGGTGGAGGTCTGATCGTCGAAGCGATAGGCGTGGGCCTGGAACCAGCCGAACTCGGTTTCTTCGAAGGCGAAGGTGAAAGCGTCGAAGAGCTTTTTAGTGCCGAGCCAGACGAAGCGGCAATCGCGCATGTCGATGGCGGGCTTGTAGGTGGCGGTGTGCTTCTGACGGATTGCGCTGTTGGCGCCGTCACAGGCGACGATCAGGTCGGCTTCGTAGGTTGTGTCGTCCGTGACCTGGGTTTCGAAAACCAGTTTGACGCCCAGTTCTTCACAGCGCGCCTGCAGGATATTCAGCAGACGTTTGCGGCCAATGCCGCAGAAGCCGTGACCCGACGAGCGAATCTGCCTGCCGCGGAAATTGATCTCGATGTCGTCCCAGTGATTGAAGGCGTCGAGGATCGCGTCCGCGCTCGGGGCGTCGGCGGCGCGCAGGTTGCCGAGCGTCTGGTCGGAGAACACGACGCCCCAGCCGAAGGTGTCGTAAGGGCGGTTGCGTTCGATCACCGTGACGTCATACGCCGGGTTCCGGCCCTTCATTAACAGGCCGAAGTACAACCCTGCCGGGCCGCCGCCGATACAGACGATGCGCATGCTGACTCTCCCACGTAGACTTTGCTCTGGAATGTAATTTAGGCTTCGATAGTTTAGATGTCAAGTAAATGGTGGGCGGAGTTGGCGTGCGGGTCATCACTGACCAGAAGAAATAAAGTCGGTCATGAAAGAAAAAAGTCTGTCACGCTTGGTTGCGCTATGTGCGACGGCCGCTCGCAATTGATGCGCCGTCCCTTGTCGAGGAGTAGTGAGCTCTCGATGTCACAAAGCGGTCGCGCCAAGGTTGATCTGTAATGGAAGAGCGGGCCCCCAACTGCGTGGAAGTTGGACCTGTCACAGCGCCTTCACATCAGGCAGCAGTCTTTCGCACTCTCTCCTGACAACTTCATAGCACTCGCACGCACGCTTTTCGAGTCCAGGTCGGTCCAGCACTTCGATACGACCATAGCTGTAACGGATCAGCCCGGCATCCTGCAGTTTCACCGCCGCGTCTGTCACACTGGCTCGCCGGACGCCGAGCATGTTGGCGATTAATTCCTGCGTCATTATCAGTTCATTCGACGGCAGCCGATCAAGGCTATGAAGCAGCCACCGACACAGTTGCTGGTCAATTGAGTGATGCCGGTTGCACACGGCGGTCTGAGCCATCTGCGTGATCAGAGCCTGGGTATAGCGCAGCAACAGGCGTTGCACCGCCCCCACGCGATGGAATTCCTCTTTCAGGATGGCGGCATCCAGTCGATATGCGCGTCCGGCGCTTTGGACAACCGCCCGGCTCGGCGTGGATTCACCGCCCATGAAGAGTGCGATGCCGATCATCCCTTCGTTGCCCACGATGGCAATTGCGGCGCATGCGCCATTCTCCAGGGTATACAGCAACGAAACGATGGATGTCGCCGGGAAATAGACATGGTCGAGACGGTCGCCGGCCTCGTAGATGACCTGCCCCAACGAAAGGTCCACTGGCACCAGATGCGGAGCGACGCGAGTCCATTCCGCCTCGTCCAGCACGGAGAGCAGGTGATTCCCGTTCCGATGATCTTCCTTCAACATTTGCCAGATCCCTCGCAGACCGTCAGGAAACCACACTACACCACATCGCTTCGCCGACTTCGGATATTGAACAGATATTCGAGGTTCCGGGCATGATGCGTCGAACATATAGCCCATTTGCGACACCCGGCGACACCCGGCGATAGACGCGAACACCCCTCCTCCAGAAGCCCGCTCAGTGGCGGCGTAATAGGCGCTACACTGGCGTTCCAGCAGTCTTCAGCGGTGCGCCATGAATGATTCCAATAACACATCTGCTGCGCCAGAGGCGGCCGTCGCTCCCCGCATAGTTGCGATTGGCGCTTCGGCCGGCGCTCTTCACGCGCTAAGCCTGTTTTTCAGGGCGGCTTCCGCAATTCCGAACGACGTTGCCTTCGTGATCGTGGTCCACCTGGCTCCGGGCGCCGAGAGCCATCTCCCAGGGTTGCTGGCCAAGGACACGCCTTTACCCGTGTCAACAATCGAGGACGGCGCAATATTGCGCGGGGGGCACGTCTATGTTATCCCGCCGGGGGTATCCGTCGTTATCAAGCAGGACACGTTCAGACTGCGGGTCGCCGTTGAGCGACCAGCAATCCCCATGCCGATCGACGAGTTCTTCACGTCGCTGGCTGCTGATCAGCACGATCGCGCCATCGGGATCGTACTCACTGGCGCGAACGCGGACGGTTCAGCGGGCCTGAGAGCGATCAAGGCCGAGGGCGGCATGGTAATGGCGCAAACGCCTGAGACGGCCGAGCACAGCGCAATGCCGGGTCATGCGATCGCAACAGGGTTGGTGGACTACGTGCTCCCGGTCGAAAACATGCCTGTTGCCCTGTTCGATTACCTCACACGATCCAGGCCCGGGACGTTACGGACCGACGTTGATTTCACGCAGCCGGTCGATCTTGAACCGGTGCTCAGAGCGCTTGCGGCTGCCGGATCGGATTTCAGGGGCTACAAGCGGGGGACGCTTCAGCGTCGTATTGCCCGCCGCATGGCTGTCAACCGGATTGATAGTCTTGATGCGTATTGCGACGCCCTGAAAGCCTCGGTCGAGGAGGCTCAGGCGCTTAGCCTGGACATGATGATTGGCGTCACAGAGTTTTTCCGCGATCCGGATGCATGGACCGCGCTGTCCGAACGCGTGCTGAGCGTTCTGCTGGAGGAGCCGCAGAGCGAGCAGCCGGTTCGTGTATGGGTGCCGGGCTGCGCGACCGGCGAAGAGGCGTATTCGATGGCCATGCTGCTGACCGAGGAGATCGAGAAGCATCGGTCGACTCGACCGTTCATGATTCTCGCCTCTGACGTGAACCGCCAGGCGTTGGGCCGCGCACGGCAAGGCATCTATTCAGCCAGCGTGGCATCGTCGGTGGGTGAAGCGCGGCTCGAGAGATTCTTTCAGGTGCACAACGACGGATTCCAGATCCGGCAGGAAGTTCGCGAAACGGTTCTGTTCACCCCGCAGAACCTGATTGCTGATCCGCCCTTTTCCCGGGTCGATCTGATCAGTTGCCGGAACCTGCTGATCTACCTCGAGCCGGAGGCCCAGCAGCGGGTATTCGAGCTATTTCACTTCGCGCTCAATCCGAAACGCTATCTGTTTCTCGGGCGATCAGAAAGCACCGATCCCGATTCCACCCAGTTCCAGGAAGTATCGAGGGCCTGGCGTATTTACCAACGCAGTCCGGCCGTCGCCCCGGCACCCACTGGCTATCGGTTTTCCGCAAGAACGGCACGCCGCGAGGAATTCCCGCCCGCTAGCCGCGTCGGTGTCCGCAGCAAGGGTTACGCGGAGCTGGTCAACGCCACGCTACTCGAAGAGCACGATGCCGCATCGGTGCTGATCAATTCCGCCCACCAGGTGCTCTACGTGAGCGGATCGACGGACGAATACCTGACGCAACCGGCAGGTGAGCCGACCGGCAACATTCTGGACATGGCGCGCGAAGGCCTGCGCCTGAAGCTGCGAATCGTATTGCGCCGGGCGACTCAGGATCAGGCCGCCTCGCCGGTCAGTGAAGTCGTAGCTGACGGTGGTGCACCTGCGGTAAAAATCACGGTGACGCGACCGTTCGACACGACGCATGCCGGCAAGGCATTGCTTGTCATCTTTGCCAGGTTGCCGACGGCCGACCGGCCCGTATCGACAGTGCCCTCCGGCGCGGATTCCGACCTCTGGCACCTCGAGAGCGAGCTTCGCACGACGCAGGTGGAGCTCGGCAGCACGATCGAGGAACTGGAAGAGAGCAATAGCGAATTGCGGGTATCGAACGAAGAAATCCTTTCGATGAATGAGGAGTTGCGCTCCGCAAACGAAGAGCTCGAAACGTCGAAAGAGGAACTGCAGGCGGTCAATGAGCAGCTGAATGTCCTCAATTCTCAACTTGAGCAGAAGGTCCACCAGCTGGAGGTCCTCAACGAGGACGTCACGAATCTGCTGGCCAGCACGGAAATCGCGACGCTGCTTCTTGACAGGCATGGTCTGATTAAACGGTTTACCCCCAGCGCGGCAAGGATTTTAGGACTGGCACCGCCTGACATCGGACGCAGGATCGTTGAGGTCCTCGGCAACCCGCTCGGCGACGCGTTGCCGGCAGAGGTCGACCGGATACTGATGGGCGTAGACCAGCAGGTCGAGAAGGAGATCGAAACCGCGACTGCAGAATGGTATGTTCGCCGCGTTACGCCGTATATCGCGATACGCGAAGCGCTGCCTGCGGGCGTCGTGGTGACCTGGACCGATATCACCCATCTCAAGCTGTCCGACGAACACGCCCGGCGCCTTGCCGCAGTGGTTCAGGATTCGAACGACGCGGTAACGGTATTCGACCTCAAAGGCCGCTTTCTCGCCTGGAACAAGGCTGCAACCGCGATGTACGGCTACAGCGAGACCGAAGCGCTGCGCATGACTGTTTCCGATCTGATGCCACGCGGTGCCAGGCAGGATCAACTTGACTTCGTCCACCATGCTGAGCACAACGAGGCGCTGCATTCCTACGAGACGCAGCGGGTAACAAAGAGCGGTCGCGTGGTCGACATATGGCTTACGCTGTCGGTTCTGACGGACGACGGAGGCAACGCGATTGCCGTGGCATCAACCGAGCGCGATCTCGTCAACCGCAGCGTGAGCAATGCCCACCTTCGCGAGCGTGCCGAACAGCTGGCGGTCGCCGACCGGCGAAAAAACGAATTTCTGGCCATGCTCGGCCATGAACTGCGGAATCCGCTTGCAGCGCTGGTTTCTGCCGGAAATCTGCTTGCGTCGGAAACGGTTGCAGATTCGCAGAAGGACTGGGCCGCTGGCGTTATACAGAGGCAAGGTCGCGCGATGATGCATCTCGTGAACGACATGCTCGATATCACCCGGATAACGAGTGGCAATATCGAGTTGAATCGACAGACGGTTTTGCTTGGAACAATCGTCCAGAGTGCCATCGAAGTTTGTCAGCCGATCGTCGATGAGCGTCGTCATACGCTGTCCGTCTCGCTGCCGGAAGAACCTATATGGCTAAACGCGGACCCGACACGCCTGTCGCAGGTCCTCGAGAACATTGTGATCAATGCGGCGAAATACACCGCGCCGGGTGGGTCAATACAAGTGCGGGCGACCAGAATGGCTCATCGGCTATCGCTCAGCATCAAGGACAACGGGAGAGGTATTCCGTCCACGATGCTCGGGAGCCTTTTTGACATGTTTGTCCAGGGCCCCGTGTCCGATAGTCAGCGCCAGACTGGCCTGGGCGTCGGCCTGTCCGTGGCGCGGAGGCTGGTCGAGTTGCACGGCGGCTCGGTTCGGGCCATTAGCGACGGCCGGACCGGCAGTGAGTTCGTTGTCAATCTGCCGCTCGTTCCGGGAGCCGTTTTCGGGGAACAGGTCAATTCGCAGCCAGAACCGGTTGCCGTGCGACCGAAGCGGATTCTCATTATTGACGACAACGCCGACGCGAGTGAGGCCCTCGCAATGCTTCTGGCGAATGAAGGCCACGAGGTCGAGACCTGCCTGGATGGTGTTTCGGGAATCAGCGCGGCGGCAACTTTCAGCCCTGACGTCGTACTTCTCGATATCGGACTCCCCGGCATGGATGGTTACGAGGTCGCGAGAACGCTACGTGAATCCGACTCCAGTCGAAAGACGACTCTGGTAGCCGTTACCGGATATGGACTGCCGTCGGATCACCTCAGATCGGCCGAGGCCGGGTTCGACCATCATCTGACCAAGCCGGTCGACTATGAAGCCTTGATCCGGTTATTTGGCGGGGTGACGTCGGGGAAGTCACGCGCATAGCTGCCAGATCACGAAAGGAAAACACTGACACGCCCGAAACCTGTTCTCGTGGACAGTGAAAGAGATGCCCTCAGCTTCGACCGGGATTCGGCACAACATTGTTGATAAACATACGTGATGGCGTCCAAAGCAGCGCTGTGGGGTTGCTTTGGACATTTTGTTTTGTGTTTACGTAATAATCGCGAAGCGCGTCCGATTCGATCCACTAACCAGTGAAAATGTGCAGGTCATGGCTTTCAGCGAACCAAGGTCTCCATTTTTCAAGTGGGTGGTGTCCTCCGCTCAGAACCTGAGTGCCGACAACCGGCAAGTATTGCTTGCCAACCTGTTCACGCGAACCGCATCGATCGTGTTTGCGTCGATCTGCGAAATCAGTGTCTGCGCGACCGCCTATTACCTATACCCAAGAGCCCTTTACGCGTGGTGGGGCAGCGCCGTGGTCGCGCTACTGATTGCGCGTCTTGCGTTGATCTGGCTGTGCTGCCGGCGCAGCGCCCAGAATCTGCCGACCCCAACCTCAGCCTTCCTCCTTGCGAGCCTTCTCTGGGCCGTCTTATTCGGGTTCGGCAGTTTCTTGTGCAATACCAGCGGAAACCAGACGCTGTTTCTGCTCGGCAACGTTTGCGCAGTGGGCGTGATCGGCGGATTAGCCGGACGCAATGCAGGCACACCCCGGCTCGCGCTTCTGCAGATTTCGCTCATTCTCGGGCTGTTGGGTTGGGGGGCGGCGCTTTCTCCCGGCTCCGGCAAACTCGTACTGCTGTTTCAGGCGCCGTTTTGTGCGGCCGGTTTCTTCACTGTGGCATTGCGCAGTAATCGCGACACTGTTGCATTACTGCTGGCGCGGGAAAGCAGTCACCGGCTCGCTCACCAGGACAGTCTCACGGGTCTACCCAACCGCGCTCGCATTACCGAACTTCTGTTGGAGCGCACGGCGGCAGGCTCGTTACGGCAGGATCATTTATTCGCGGTTCTACTGATCGATCTCGACGGTTTCAAGGCGATCAATGACAGCCTGGGTCACGCCGCCGGCGATCAGATTCTTCAGGAGGCAGCGACTCGATTGCGTGAAGTGCTGCCGGCGGGTGACCTTGTCGGACGTCTGGCCGGCGACGAGTTCGTCGCCATTTCGGACGGCACGGCGTCCACCCGCGACGTTCGTTTGCTGGCTGAACGTATCGTCAAAACGCTGGCGCGTCCTTTTGTGTTGAGCGAGGCGTTGGTACATATCGGTGCGAGCGTGGGCATCTCGCTCTATCCGGAGCACGCCAATACAGGGCCGCAACTGCTGATTTGCGCGGACCGCGCGTTGTACGCTGTCAAACGCAGCGGCAAAAGCGCGTTCGCTATCTTCGATGCGGCCACGCATGCATCCGATGAAAGTTTAAGTCTCCTGCGTAGCGATCTGGAAGGCGCGATGCAGTCTTACAGCGATTTGCGCATGGAGTACCAGCCGATCGTCGATCTCAGCGACTACACGATTTCCGGCCGCGAGGCACTCCTTCGCTGGACGCACCCGACCCGCGGCGAGCTTTCTCCCTCCGCATTTATCCCCACTGCCGAACGTACCGGGCTCATCCTCGCCCTCGGCGGGTGGGTCTTGCTGCAGTCGTGCACGGAAGCTGCCACCTGGCGTGATGCAGTGAGCGTCGCCGTGAATGTGTCGCCGGTGCAATTGCGGGAGGAGTCGTTCGCGTCGACGGTCGCTGGGATACTTGGCAAAACGGGATTGCCGCCAGCGCGTCTGAATATCGAAGTCACGGAAACGGTGTTGTTGAGCGACGATATCGTCACCCGGCACAACATCGAAAAGCTTCGCGCGTTGGGAATCGGCCTGGCGCTCGACGACTTCGGTACCGGTTTTTCCACCATGTCGACGCTCGTGCACTTCTCATTCGACAAGCTCAAGATCGACAGTTCGTTCGTGAAAGAATCCGTGTATCGGCGCGAATCCGCTGCCATGGTTCGCGGGATTGTGGCTTTGGCGCGAGAGATCGGTATGCCGACCACGGCGGAAGGCATCGAAACGCAGGAGCAGCTGAATTTTGTGCGCGTCTGCGGATGCACACATGCTCAGGGTTTTCTTCTCGGCAAGCCGGTCAGGGGGGAGGAGATCCCGCACTTCGAAAAAGGGCTTGCTGCGCTTTCCGTGGATAAGGCTTGAGCAGCAGCGCTGAACCGTTAAGGTGTCTGCAGCGTTAGTCGGCCGGTAATGGCGCAGCGTGGCGTGATCCCCGACGCGTGCCACTTGTGGCCGACTTGCCACGCCCAAGATAGGCATCGCGCAACGCATCCAGTTTCAGCAACACGTCGGCGTTCCTATGCGCAACCACGCGGCCGCCTTCGAGCACATACCAGGACTGTGCGTACCGCAACGCGATCGCCGCATTTTGCTCCGCCAGTAAAAAGCTAACGCCCGGCCATTGCATGTTTTTCGTCCGCATTTCATGCCGGCCATCGGTTCGTCGAGCAGTAAGAGACGTGGTCATCGAAATGTAGGCTGCCGTGCTGCAGTTGATAGGCACCGTTGATCACATTGAGCAATGAGCTTTTGCCCGCGCCATTCGGCCCGATCAGCGTGCAGATTTCACCCGTGCGTACAGCGAAACTGATACCGAGGTAGACATGGAACCCACATGGCAATTCCAGCTAAGAATCGCCGTCTCGCCTGACCTTGCAAACGATCTGCGTGCAGAGCCGGCGAGTGCTTCACATGCGGCGCTTCGTGATGTTTTGAGCAGACACAACGCGACCTTGAAGTGTCAATTCGACGCTTTCGCCGACTACGTGAGCGAAGCGGAAAAGCAGGGTCCGGAAAACTATCCGCTTTATCAATGGACCCGGCAGACGATCGAGAACCCGGAGAAAAAGGCGAAGTACTTGCAGTCGTTCACTGTCTACGTGAATGGCTACGAGATATACGGCAAGGAAATCGCCGACGTGCTGGAAGCCGAACTGCAGGCACTCGTCAGTGACGATGGCATCAGAAGCGTTGCCCGGTTCGATACCAATCCGGCGAATAACCCGCAGCCACCCAGGCGCTAGCGGTCAAAAGCAGTCCACCTGCTTTTAAACACGACACTAGCGAAAGTCATCGCGCCGTTCCGCTACGACACGAGCAATCCGAACGTCAAGGCGCAGCGCATCCGCGGCCTGTCGTGTCGCCCTGGTCGAAGGGTGGTTTCGTGTGCTCGCAGGTTTTCGATCACACGTCGGTGCTTCAATTCATCGAAAAACGGTTTGGCGTAATCGAAACCAATATCTCGCCGTGGCGGCGTGCTGTATGTGGCGACCTTTCCGCGGCGCTCGATTTTTCGAAGTCCGATTCGACCGTGCCGTCGCTGCCGAGTACGCAAACCTACGTCGCACAAGCCGATCTGCAATGCGCGCGTTCCACCGCGCAAGCCGCACCGGCGAGCACCGCACAGCAACTGGTGGCGGGGCAGGAGTCAGGTACGCGGCCCGCGCGTGCGCTACCGTATGAATTGCACGTGAACGGGCAGTTGCAATCGCAAGGGTATGCGCTGACGTTGGCGAACACCGGCACACAGGGCGCGCATTTCTGGGTGTACACGGGCGACCCGACCGCGATGCCGCGTCGCTATACCGTCGAAGCCGGCAAGCAGTTGACCGATACGTGGGCATTCGACGCGAACGGCAACTACATGGTGAACGTCTACGGCCCGAACGGCTATTTCCGGCGCTTCGCGGGCTCGTCGAGTGCGGATGCTGCGGCAAAGGCGGATGTAGTGACCTGTTATGACGTGGCCAACGGAGGCACACTGGGATCTGTCATGCAGCAGCCAGTGGTACGACTTTCAATTGATGGTCGCGGGCAATGCCGGCTGGTTACGGCGCATTGCGGGTCATGTGGAAACGGGCCACGCCAGCATTACCGATCCGGCTGCAACCGCGCCGGTGACGAAGGCGATTTAAGCGTGCGTATGAGCGATTTCTTTCAATGTCATTTCGGGTCGGCGGCAAACTGGTAAGTCAATTTTACATTTGACGACAAGGCCTTGAGTTCGTGAGAGGATGGCATTTCACTTTTTCTCGCGGATGGCGAAATGGGGCTCTTGGACGAAGTAGGCAAGATCGCTGGGGCAGTAGCAGCCGTTGAAGCAGCAGAAAAAGTCGATCCGGATGCAGGTCTGCTCACAAAGGGCGTTGCAGCGGTTGCGGGTTTTGAAGGCGCCGGTGCATTGGAGTCGTTGGTGCAAAAAAAAGACGGCGAGAAGCAGGACGACGCCGACAATGCTCAAACCACAGACGACGCGAATCCTCAGACGTGATTTTTTTGCGCAGTGAGCGGGCCAGCCCTACGCAGGGCTGACCCGGTTTTTATGTTGAGCCCGGACCGGCGCCTGCCGCAACGCAACCATGGAAACCAGTCGGCCGGATGTCAGATAGCAGCGCGATATTCCTGACCTTAGCCATCCATCGCGTGGTCCTCGTGAGCGAATTGAATTTGAGGACGATTCTTTGACCATCTCTGCAACACGCCGGAGCTTGACGCTCGGGTTGCCCATACTCCTTAGCCTTGGCGCCACACCCACGCTGGCCGCAAATGCATCCCCGTTAGCCGACATCGAACGCCGCAATGGTGGACGCCTTGGTGTGTTCGCTATCGATACCGGTTCAGGCCGAACCCTGGCGCATCGCGCTGACGAGCGCTTTCTGATGTGCAGCACCTTTAAGGGACTGCTCGTCGCACAGGTGCTATTCCGCGTGGACGCCGGCAAAGAGGATCTTGGCCGCCTTGTGCGATACACCGAGAAAGACCTCATCTTCACGTCGCCGGTGACGAAGGCACACCTCGCAGAAGGCGCGATGTCGGTCGGCGCGTTGTGCCAGGCCATCGTCGAAGTGAGCGACAACACGGCGGCCGTGTTATTGATGAAAAGCGCGGGTGGTCCCGCCGGTCTCACGCAATTTGTTCGCGGTCTCGGCGATACCGTTACCCGCTCCGATCGGTACGAACCCGAGTCGAACAAATATAGCGGGGTGCTCGACACCACGACACCTCGATCGATCACGAAGTTGGCTAGCAAAATTTTGCTGGGGAACGTGCTGAGTCCCCAATCGCGTGCGCAACTGGAAAACTGGATGATTGCCAGCAAGCCGGGTTTGAACCGGCTCCGCGCGGCTTTACCGCCGGACTGGATAGCGGGTGACCGACCCGGAACAAGCGTAGAAGAAGAAACCAACGACTATGCGATCGTGCGCCCACCGCAACGCGCGCCGCTTCTCATCGCCGCCTATTACGATGCGCCGGCCCTTGGCATGCCCGCTCGGGAGGCTGTCTTGCGGGAGGTCGGTGCTGCATTCGTGAAGTGGACTTCGGATCGGACATGATGACGGTTGGCCAGCGCAACTCGCGGATCGATGTGATCCGCGGCGTCTCGATTCTTCTTGTCCTGTTTCATCACTTCAACATCGCGTACCGTCTGAACGACACGTGGCTGGCGAAAACATTCGGTTGGGAAGCGGTGCGCGCCGTTGCGCGAAACGGTAATTATGGGGTGACGATGTTCTTCGTCATCTCGGGCTATCTGATTACGTCGAACGCGGATCGTCGTTGGTCCGGTCTTAGCGGCATCGATGCGCGGGCATTTTATCGATTGCGTGTCGCGCGGATCATTCCGTGTCTGCTGTTGTTGCTCGGCGCGGTCAATCTGCTCGCGCTGGCGGGCGTCGCCATCTTCCAGAATCACGCGCCGGCCGGCACACCGGTGTCTTTCTGGCTCGTCAATCTGGCGTCGCTTACCTTCTGGATGAATGTGCTCGTCAGCTTGCGCGGGTGGGTCAATTATCCGTTGGGTGTGTTGTGGTCTTTGTCGGTGGAGGAGGTGTTTTACCTGTTCTTCCCGATTCTCTGCCTTGTCCTGAAGCGGGAGTCGCACCTGCTGGTCTTCTGGGCGGCGATCATCATCATCGGCCCGTTTTATCGCCTCGCCCATCAGGGCGACGAAGGCGGCTTTCTCTACGCTTATTTTGCTTCGTTCGACGGCATCGCTATAGGTTGCTGTACGGCCGTGCTCGCGAAACGGATAGCGCTGCGCGGTCGCGCGGCAACGCTCCTGCAATGCGTCGCGGTGATTGCCATGGCGTTTCTGTACCTGGTTGGGCCTATTGGAGACACCAACGTCCTCGGTGTGACGGGAATGGCGTTAGGCACTGCTGTGTTATTGCTGGGTGCGTACTGTCGACCGACCACGCCTGCCATTGGAGGCGTCCGCGTTCTGCTGGGCCTCGAGTGGTTCGGGCGTCTTAGCTATGAGCTTTACCTGTTCCATCTCATCGTGCTTGGTGCGATGCGGACCATGTGGCCGCCGCGCGTTGTAGACGGTGACGCGAAACTACTGTTATTGGCTGGGTTTTTGGTGCTGTCGGCAGCGTTGAGCGTCGGCATCGCACGGCTTTATTCCGAGCCGCTAAATCGCAGGATCAGGCATTGGCGCACGGCTGGGTAGATGCCGAACCGCACCACCAATCTAACGTCAACCGCGCATGCGGCCGACGAACTTGGCGGCGCGTTTTTATCCTGCCGTCATCGCGCCGAACGATCAATGTTCTAGCTGCTCGCTCATGCCAAGCTCGGCGAAAACCTTCGACATCATCCCGGAGCGCCGCCACTCCAGCCATTTGATGTAACAGGTTTGCGATGGTGGAAAGCTTGCGGGGAGACGCATATGGGGCGTGAAAACGACGCAGACCGAAAGATTGTTTCTGGTCGGACTGTGATGGCTGAAGCTTCGACTGATCCGTCCCCACCGCGCTAGCGCGATTTGCTCCGGGGACTTTTTCTGGCGCTTGTGGGGCGAGGTGCATCTTTAGCTGGCGAGGTGCCCCCGCCGTTCATCTGCTCCATCCACGACAAGGCGTCGACGTACGACAGGAACTGTTGGAGATATCCAGGCGACAGTTCGCGCATCAGCGAGAGCGACCGATGCACGAGGCTGCTCGAGTTGAGCGGACCGGCGTTATCGGGTGCTTTCTTTAGCGATTGCCGCAACTGTTTCTCGGAGCGAGCCTTAGACCAGGTGTCCCTGAAGTAGTCGAGCGCCTCCAGTTCCGGATAAGAGGGGCGGCGGGGTGCGGCGTTACCCGCTGCGGGGCTGTTTCCGTCGGCTGGCGCATGGGCGATGTAGTCGACCAGTTCGGCCAGTGCGCCGCGAGCGGTTTCGCCAGATGATGCTGCTGCGCTGGCGCTGGCGCTGGCGCTGGCGCTGGTATCGGTATCGGTGCCAGCCTCGGACACAGCACGTTCGAGATCGCCGGCATAAGCCTCGATCAGTTTGGACAGCCTGTCGTCCAGCAGGCGTCGCGCCTCGCCGCCGTGACCGGCTGCCCGCCGATCGAGCGCTTCGATGAAATGAAAGCGGATGGGATCCAGACGATCGGCGCCGCGCTCGCGCCATGCGTCGAGCGTTGCCCGGGCGTCGCTTGTCACACCGCTAGCCCCATTGCTCGCACCAGTCACACTACTCACCGGACTTCACCGTCGCGGTCGAAGGCCTCGGGACTGGTGCTATTTCCACGCGCCGGTTTCTGGCCCGGCCCTGGTCGTCGGCATTCGAGCTGACGGGTTGCTGGGAACCGAACGCAGCCGCAAATACAGACGAGGAAGGAACGCCTTCATCGATCAACGCACGGGTCACCGTCAGCGCACGCTGGGCCGACAGTTCCCAGTTGTCGGCAAAGCGACGGTTAGCTTCCCGCACCTGCCGGTCATCGGTAAAACCGCTCACCATCAGGATCTCGTCATTGGCTTTGAGGTAAGCGGACAGCGGCCCCGCGAGGCTCTTCAAGACATCCCGGCCTTCGGGTTGCAATTGATCGGAGTTCAGTGCGAACAACACGCTGCCGTTGATGCCGATGCGTCCGTTAACCAAGGTCACCCGGCCCGCCGCCAGCGGTCCTGCCAGCGCCTGCTCCAGGGTCTTGCGCCGCTGCGTTTCCATCTGACGCTGCTTGACCTCTTGCTCAAGCCTGGTCGAAAGTTCGAGTTGCACGCCGATGACGCCCACCAGGATCAACACGAAAGCGCCCAGCAGCACGGACATCAGGTCGCCGAAGACGGGCCATATAGGCGCCGCCGTCTCCACGCCGCCGTCGATTTCCTCACTCATGCCGCTTCAGCTCCCGCGGCCGCCCGCTTGCCCGCGAGCTGTTGCAGGTCTTCGACGATCTGCTTCTGAGACATCATGCTCAGGTCGATCACTTCTCTCGCCTGCGCCACGTAATAGGCCAACTGCTCGTCGCTGCGCGCGAGGGATTTGTCCAGCGCGGCTTCGATACGCTGCAGGTGCGCGATCAGCGTGGTGTTCGACTCGCCGAACAACTGAACAGATGCACCGAATGCTTCGCCGAGACTTGCCACTTCGACGGCGCTGCCGGTGACCTGCGCCGCAACCGCACCCAGCTTCCCGGTCTCAAGCTCGACCTGATCGGTGAAGCGCGTGCCGACACGATCCAGCAGATCGGCCGACGTGGCGACTAGCGCGTCGACGGCTGAACGTTGCTCGGTGGAGGCATGGTTCACGGCATCGAGCAGGGTTTCGAGCGTCGCCAGCAGGCGGCTGCGTTCCTCCAGCATCGCGGTGTCGCGGACCATGCTGTCGGAGAGTTTCTGACGCAGTTCGGCGACGACTTCCGCTGCGGCCTTGGGCGCTTCCGACGCGGCTTGCACGAGTTGGGCGATCTCGGCGATTGTGCTGCTCGCGTGTGCTTGTGTCTGGGCGCCGATGTCGCGCGCGGTTTGCGCCAGCGTGTCGCAGATCTCCTGCTGCCGGCTCGCGCTACGCGTACCCGCCTGCTCCCATTCCTTGCTCAACGCGGTGGCCATCGAACCGAGCGTCTCGGTCCAGGCCGTCAACCGTTGCTGGTCCCGCGCGGCCAATGCCGCCTGCAAGTCCGTATGCGACTGTCCGACCGCGTGTAGCAGCGACGCCGAGTGCTGCTCGAAGGTCGCCGCGGCAGCAGCCAAGGCTTGTTGATTGTGGCCCGCCAGCTTCTCGCCGACCTGTTCTTGCCGCGACAGGGCTTCGTTCCATGCTGCCGACACGCTGCCCGCCGTCGCGTCCAGGCGCGCGGAGACACCTTCTAGCAGACCGGCCGAGCGTTGTTCGAAGGTCTCGGTGAATCGATCCAGCGACGTGCTCAGATGTTGGGTGAGCGCCGCGCTCGATTGCCGGTGTCCCTCAAGTGCTTTGTTCCAGATGTCCGCTACGGTGGTGGTGGTGGCTTCGAATCCGGTCGAGAGCCCGTCCAGTTGACGCTGCACAGCGTGCGTGACGGTGTCGTGCATCGAGGCCGTCTCGCGCGCGAGACCCGCCATCGTGGCTTCCATGACCGGTTGCAGCGCCGCGCTGGCGGCGCGGGTGCTTTCGGCGACGCTCTCCTTCAACGACTGCTCCACGGAGGAAGCGAGGCGCGTGTAGGCGGCTTCGGCTTTGCCATGGAAGGCGTCCTGGCTGGCGATCTGCCGCTCGTTCAAGGCGAGACTCTGCTGCTCGATGACCGCCATCATCGTCTGCAGACGATCGACCAGCGTGGGCATCATCTCGGCCTGCCGCTGCAGGAGCTTGAAGCTTTCCTCACGCTGATGCGTCTGCGAGTAGATGCGCAATGTCGTCGCGATCTTCACGTCGAGCATCTGCGCGGCATCGATCCGCTCGCGACGGCTCAACGCCGAAAGCAGTCCCAGCATCGCGGATGTGGCCACACCCGCAATCGAGGTGCCGAAGGCAAAGCCCAGTCCCTTGACCGGCGCGGCGAGCGACGCACGGATGGCCTGCAGGTCCGTCGCGCTTTCCAGCGCCATGCCGGTGCCTCGCAGAGTCGCGACCATGCCGAGGAGCGTCCCGAGCATGCCCAGCAACACGAGCAGGCCGACCAGATACGGGGTCAGCGCCGGGCCTGGCAAGGCCACACGCTCACCCTCGACGCGCAGGCGCGCCGCATTGCGCAGGCTGGGATGCAACGCGTCAAGCCAGGCGCCCAGGCTGGGCGGCGGCGCGGACAGGCCCGTGACCGCCCGCGTCAGCGTGGACGTGGCCTGGCTGTAGCGTCGCAGTTCGAGCGCGCCCGCCACGTAGCAGGCGCCAATCAACATCGTGACCGCGAACGCCAACGGATTCGAGCCGACGTAGCCGGCACCGATCCAGCACACCGCGGCCAGACCTAACAGAAAAACGACAAGATTGAGATATCTGGACATAGTGTCCCAGTTAGCGGGTGCGAAGGGCTGCGAGCAATCCTTCGACCGGTTGTAAACGAACATCCAGTTCGGCCAGCAACACGCTCTGCATATCCTTGCGGAACGCGTCCAGCCATGCGCCGGGCGTGGCGGCTGTGGCTTTTTCGGCATCCTCCGCTGGTGCGTCGGCGACGGTCAGCGTCTGTTGCTCCGCCTGACGCAAGCGCTCGAAGTGCCCTGCGAGCAACCCAGGCACGGCGGCCAGCAGACTCCGCTCGCGCTCGCTGAGCGCTCGCTCCATCACGGCGTCCACCACCGCGAGCCGGGCCATGGCGGGCGTTTTGGCGGCCAACATTGCCCGCAGACGACCGCGCAGGTTGCCGACACCTGTCTCCATCGACTGTTGCATGGCGAGGTAGCGCTGACGAAAAACCGCGTAGTCGACCGGCGCATCCACGGGCGCCCCCTGGGGGAGCGTTTGCGCCGCCGGTCCGCGACGCCTCGCGGCCCCAAACACGCTATCGCCGACGATGGCGCTCGCCAACGACGCGCGCACACGGGCGCATTCGCTCTCTTCAGCTTCGCCGAAGGCTCGCGCGCCGGCGGCGACCGCGGGCGGATTGTTGTTCAGCGCCGAGGACAACGCGATCGCGTCGGTCCAGCCCAGCCATTGGCTTAGCCGGTCCGAGAGCGATTGGCTGGATTCGGGAACGTCGACGTCCGTCAGGCGAGCAAGTAAACGAATGAGCGCCGGGCCACTGAAAGCTGTGCGCTGTGGGGCTTGCACCATACCACCAGAGTCAAAAAAGTCAGCAGTTTACACGGCGACGGGGTGGGGGATGCAGCCCCTTAATGAATGGGGCTGCCGAATAGGGGATTTCGGCGTGATCGGCAAGCCAGTTGCGATGCCTTGATTTCGGGCGTCATGCTGGTTTTTCTATGCCGCGTGGGTGGCTTTCGCCTCAGGCGTCTATTGAGCGATCAGGGCGGCCGGGCGGTGCGATGTACGGCAACGACGTGAAGCAGCCGCGCCTGAAAAAGCAGGCTGGCATCTTGCCACGTCCGGTCATTTCATCTGGCTGTCATAGCTTCATGACTAGGATGCCCCATCACTTCTGTCGCGCCCTGGTCCGGCACGGCAATCGCGGCCCACGTCGCACCGTGAGCCCGCCGTCCGCATTGGCGACCTTCCACCCCCATAGAAAAACACCAGACATGTCGAACAAGAAAATCGCTAAAGATTTACCGACCGATCAGGGCGCCAGCATCGTCTCGCGGCGCGGGTTTTTGAAGTTTGCCGGCGCATCGAGCCTGGCAACCGCCGCGGGCACACTCGCGTCGGCGGCGCGGGCCGCGAACAGTGCGCCCGACGGCACGCCGGAGCAGGTCCATCTGACCTGAGGCAACGATCCGACGAGTGAAGTCACCGTGTCGTGGGCGTCGCCGGCGCCGACAACGACAGCAACGCGGCTCAACCCTTTACCGCGAGCTTCCGCACTGCGCCCCGTGGCCGTGCGCCATTTCGCTGGACGAGCTACGGCGATCTCGCGACGCCCAATACCGGCTGGGTCCTGTCGTCGCCGCAGAGCCGTTTCGCGGTTCAGTGCGGATGCTGTTGAAGATGCAGTCTGGTCGGCGCAACGGGATACCGGGACGGGCTACGGTATCGCGGTGTTCGATCATGACCCGGGACGTGCGGGTGGCGAGACCACGGTTACGATGAACTACTATCACGCGCCGGGGGCGGACCAGACCCCGACGCAGAACTATGAGTTGTTCGAAACGATTGAGTTGAAGAAGAAACGGCGAGCGTAAGCGCAACGCTATTTCAGCCTTCGCGACTGCCGTGCTTGCGCACGACAGTCCGTTTCGCCCAGGCTGGACTCACACGAACAGAAGCGGTAGGCTGTGAGTGCTGGTGACTCTGTTTGGCTATGCTGGTCTTAAACGACAACGTGGAGCCTGCACATGAACGTGAGCACTGAAACGCTGGTGGAGCTGCTGCGGGAAGTCGAAGCCGACGACCCGATCGACTACGCGGACCTTCCATTTGGAGAGCAGGAACTCAGGCGCCTTGTCATGAGTTCACTCGTCGAGCGCCACCACCTGGTCGAAGCAGGCAACATGTCGATCTCCGACATTCACGCCCTGTATCTGCTGAGCACCGCCAAACTTGTTCTCGAGAACACGGTGCTTCACGCGAGGCTACTTCTGCTTCAGGGGCAACAGGTCGACGTACAGTCACTGTTGGCGCCATTTACCCTCAAAGGCAAACCTTAACCGCCGGTAGCCGGCTCTGCCAGCGGGAGCGCATCCGCGCCGGCCTGGGCGACCTGCGCGTCCTGGTCGGAACGCATTCCCGAGACACCTATCGCGCCGACCACGGCGCCGTCGCGAATCAACGGAATGCCCCCATCCAGCGGTACAAGATTATTCATGCCGAGCAGGCGCAGATGGAGGCCGCCTTGCGCGATTGCATCTTCGAAAACGCGCGTGGGACGCCGGAATAGCACGGCTGTTTCGGCCTTTTGTCGCGCGACGTCGTTACTACCGAGTTGCGCGCCATCGAGCCGCTGCTGAAGCACCAGGTGACCGCCGCTATCCACGACTGCTATCACCATAGGCCAGCCTTGACGCATGGCCTCCTCCTCTGCCGCGCGCGCGACCTGGCGTGCATCGGCGAGATTGAACCGGTCGCTGTATTTCATGGGCATACCATTCTCGTTTCGTTGGGTCATTCGTCACCTCCTTTGGAACCGGTTGGATATCAACATGGCTAGAATGTAAGGCGACGATTAGCTCCCGCATAGCTGCGCGAGGCGTCAGACATTCTTCCAAAAAACGAGAGAATCACGCGCATGAACAAAGACGAATACGAGGTGCTGTTAGCGATTCTTGACGAAGGAAGTCTGACAGCGGCGGCGCGATCGCTGGGCCGGACGTTACAGTCGGTGAGCCGCGCCATCGCGGCGCTCGAGCGTGAATTGAACGTGACCTTGTTCCACCGAACGACACGCCGTGTGCAACCAACTGCGGCATGCCTGAAATTCGCCGCGCGCATTCGACCTGCGCTGGGAGAAATCAACGCAGCACGTGACGAACTCGTCGACCTGGTCACGCAGTTGCGCGGCAGTATTCGTGTCGGTGCGCCAACGGCATTCGGTGCTGAATTCGTCTCGCCGATTCTGGCGAAGTTTTTGGCGATTCACGAGTATGTCAGGGCCGAACTCGTGCTTGCCGAGCAGCATCTCGATCTTGCGAAAGCGGACATCGATCTCGCCGTCCGCCTGGGACGTCTGCCGGATTCGAGCTTACGCGCGAAACAGGTGGGCACTTTGCGGCGGGTGGTGTTCGGCACACCGGACTATTTCGCCGCGCGCGGCTACCCGGCGCATCCGTCCGAACTTGCCGCACACGACTGCATCCTGCGCCAGCACGGCCAGCGTGAGACGTGGACATTCAATCGGGCAGGGGGCGCTGTTGAGGTCACGGGGCGTTTCCGGTCCACAAGCGCGCTAGCGTGCAATGCGGCGGCTGCAGCCGGAGCGGGCATCGGTCGGGCACCGATCTTTCAGGTGCAGACACTGCTCGATGCCGGGCAAGTGGTGACGGTGCTGGATTCGTTCGAGCCTGAGCCCGTCCCTGTGCATCTGGTGTGGACGGCGGCGCGCACGGTTCCGCGGCGCATTCGCACACTGATCGACTTTCTGGCCGCTCGGCTTGTTGCCGGAACGGGCGAAGACGCTATCTGAAGGCGCGACGCGGGAGGATCGCGCCGTCTCTGCGCCACACCGCGCGTGGATCATCGGATGAATCGATGCCCGTGTCGATCGCAAGGAGAACTAGCTCGTTGCCGACAAAAAGCCGACAACTCCGGACGAGAAAATTGCCTTTCCGAGGCGAATGTTTCATAGCTTCGCGCTGTAGTCCCCCGTGGCCGCGGGCGTAGAGAAAGTCCACCGCGTTTGGACCATCCCGCCCGGATTTCGCGGCCGTTCACCACAGATTGTTTTTTCGCATTAGCATACGAAGGATGCCCAGTGCCGTGCGGCGGAGTGAATCCCCGGACCATTGCCGCTGGGCGAGCAATGTACGCGGACTACGCAGTCATCCCCACATCAACCCATCGCAGGCTCAGACTGCGAATCTGCCGTTTGACGTGTTCTCCGGGCGACCGGCTGTCATCAATCCAATCATCTCGATTGAACGAATCGTTGGTTAATATGAGGAATGTACGCACATCATTGATCGTCGTAGTGCTTTTCGTCGAGCTGGTATTCGGCGCTTTTTTACTATTACAAAAAAACCATCGCTCGACGGCCGAAGCCGACGTCACCACAAACGGCTCAGTGGAATTGGCCGCGAATTCCCCACAATTGGGTGACACCCATGTGACCGCGGGAAGCGTGGTCGGCGCAGCGCCTCTCTCCGGCAACGCGGCGACTGGCTCCGGGCAGTCTACGAGCGGGGCAGTGGTGACGGCATCCGACTCGCCGCCAGCGAAAGGTATCGAGCCAGTGCCGCGACCGAGCACGCGACCACGCGAACCGGTTGCCGTTCATGGTTACGTTGAATCGAAGACCGACCCAATCCCGCGAACCGACGGCCGGGGTGACAGTTTGCATCGTCATGGCTTGAATCCGGTCGCGTCCGCGATCACGGATGAGCTGGTCAAAGCGTCCGCTGGACTCGATCCGGCATTGCCGCCCCCGGCGCCGGTCCAGCCTAGCCGTAAAGACGCATACCATCAGCAGGGCTTGAATCCGGTTGCGGCTGCCATGACTGACCAGCTAGTCAAAGAGTCGGCGAAACTCGATCCGGCGCTGCCGCCACCGAACCAGCCCAACATGAAGTAAGCGCGCGACGCGCAGCGTGGGCTGCTACCGGTAGAACACGTAGTCCGCGAGATAGGGCGAGCTTCCGGCTTCATGTTCCGTCGAACACGGTGCCGTTGGTGCTAACCCGCCGACGGTGTGCACGCGCTGCACATACCGCACCGCTGAAAGGGTGCCGCTACCGGATACGCTATGCGTTTCGAGCAACAGCTGCGGTATGCTCGCCCGTGTTTCGCTAGGCTGCTGGGCAAGCACGCGGCCCACGATCCGGCTGCCGTCTTCCGCTTCCCAGGACGGCCCCGCGCCGTGCCGGACCGCACCGTGGCCGCTCGCGTCGTAGAGCGTTGCTTGCGGACTCTTGAATACCCATCCCAGACGATGCTGCGCGTCGAACTCACACGAATAGCTCTGCACGCCGGATGCTGCGAGTGTCATCACGCGCTCGGCTTGGGGTGGGTCGATGGATGCACTCGACGGACTGGCGGGCGGCATTGCACACGCGGCTAGCATGGATACGGCGATGGTTGCGAAGCTTGCTTGCGAAACATTTCTGAGCATGGATATCACCTCGAGTGAAGCGCGGCGCGTGGCGGTTGCGGCCGTTGAGTACGGCCGGTGAACCGGATAGTCGGGATAGTACGCGTGATCTTATGCATGCCGGGAATCTGCGTGTGCATCTTCCTGGACTTGGTTAGCCTGAAGCGATCAGCCAAACCCACTCGGTGTATCCTCCGCGTGTAAGACCTACTGCGCCAGTTATTCGGACCTGCCGTGTACATCGGCGCGAAAACCGACAACGTCGCTGTCCCGCACAGCGAGCGAAAGGGAGGCAAGCCAATGAACGACCAGCAGTCGTACTCCTGTCTTTGCTGTAGCGATTCCCAGAGCGCTGTTTTTAGCCGGCGCCGCTTTCTCACTCTGGCGGCCGAAAGCGCTGCGGCGCTTGCTCTCTTCCCCGGTCTCGCCTACGCGGACTCTGTCCCGAGCATCGCTTACGAGTCGGTTCCCAATCTGCTGCGTCTCCCAAACGATATCTATCTCGGCGAGTGCTCCGGCGTGAGCTTCAACTCGAAGGGGCATATTTTTGTGCTCTCGCGCGGCAACTCGATCGGCCCGGCCTACGGCGCGGCCGCGGCCCAGCTTCTCGAGTTCGCGCCGGACGGTCGCTTCGTCCGCGAAATCGGTCACAACCTGTATGCCTGGTCGTTCGCACACACGGTCAAGGTCGACCGGCACGACAATATCTGGGTGACCGACAAGGGTTCCGACATGGTGATCAAGTTCACCCCGGAAGGACGCGTAGCCATGGTTTTTGGCCGCAAGCAGGAGGCGGCAGATGAGGAAACCGGTCCGCTCAAGCATCCGAATCCGCCTTTACCCTCGGAGCCCGGACGCTTCAGGCAAGTCACCGACGTCGCGTGGGACAGCGCGGACAACACCTATATCAGCGACGGGTACATCAACTCCCGAGTGGCGAAAGTCGACAAGGACGGCAACTGGCTCAAATCGTGGGGCGACCGTGGGACCGGTCCGGGTCAGTTCCATACGCCACACAGCATCGCCGTGGATGCGAAAGGTCTCGTCTACGTTGCCGATCGCAGCAACCGTCGCATTCAGGTTTTCGATGGCGAAGGCAATTTCCAGCGGCAGTTCACTATCGACGTACCCGTGCCGCCCGGCGCTCAACCCGCAATCGGCAACGTGCCGGACGAAGCCACGATAGCCGCCGGCACTTTTGCGCCAGGCTCGCCTTGGGCGATCTGCATTTCTCCGGGCCCGAATCAGGTGCTTTACAGTTCCGATGCGTTTCCGGGACGTATCTACAAACTGACGCTCGAAGGGAAACTGCTTGGCGTGCTGGGTCAATCCGGCAAGCAACTGAAGCAGTTTGGCTGGATTCACCAAATGGCCTGTCCGTCGGAGAATGTGCTGTATGTCGCCGAGCTTCTTAACTGGCGAGTACAGAAGCTCATGCTGCGCCCTGCATAGCCAAGGTAAGCAGAGTAACGCCGCGCCCGGCTTTCGTCTCTACAAGCCTGCGCCGATAACGTAAACGCTATCGGCCCATCCGGTTTCCTCATTGGAGTCGGTGCATGCACGTCCGTACACTTGTCGCTCGGTGCGTGCAAACGAGCATCGCGTTGCGCAGCGCTAAAAGACGCCACTGACGATGATGAATGGCCACCTAAGGCCATCAGGACGGAGACACGATTTGGACAACGACATCATTCCCGTATCGGCCGCTGCGGCGCCACCCGCTCGTTTCAATTTTCGCTGGCACGTCCTGATCTGGCTGATGGTCGGCGGGATCATCAACTATATGGACCGCGCAAGTCTTTCGATCGCCGCGCCAGGAATGATTCACGAGCTTGGTCTGACACGCACGCAGATTGGTCTGCTGGGGAGCGTGTTCGCGTGGACCTATGCGGTAATGCAATTACCTGCAGGCTGGGTGATCGACCGTTTCGGCGCGAAGCGTGCGTATGCGCTCGGCATGATCTGGTGGAGTGTTGCGACCTGGCTGACGGGCGTAGTGGGTTCGATCTCCGGCTTGCTCGTGATGCGTGCGTTGCTCGCGGTGGGCGAGGCACCGTGCTGGCCGACTTCGGCGAAAATTACCGCGGCGTGGTTTCCGGCCAAGGAACGAGGCTTCGCGACTGGCGTTTGGGATTCGTCGTCCAAGTGGGGACCGGCACTCGCGCCTGCGATGCTGGTTGCGTTAATGGTTGCGTTCGGCTGGCGCTCGCTATTTCATGTCACCGGCGCGGTTGGGATCGCATTCGCACTCCTGTTCCTGTTGCTGTATCGCAATCCGGTCGACAGCAAACGTCTCTCGAAGGACGAGTTCGCCTACATCGAAGCGGGCGGCGGCGGTCACGAACGGTCGCTCGCGGCCTCCTCACTCAAATGGCGTTCGCTGTTCGGCCGCCGCAGCATGTGGGGCATGATCCTCGGCTACTTTTGCACAATCTGGCTCTGGAACATTTTCCTGGTGTTCTTGCCGCTCTATTTACTCGACCGTTTTCACATCTCGTTTGCGCAACTTGGCGTGGTCGCGGGCATTCCCTGGGCTGGCGGCGCGCTGGGTGAAATCGCGGTCGGCTATCTGGCGAAGAAGATCGTCGATCGCCATCTCGCGTCGGCGATCGATGCGAAGCGGCTATTGATCGCGTGCTGCTCGGCAGGCGCGGCTGTGTGCGCGATCGCGTTACCGTTCACCCATGCGCTCAGCGTGACACTCGTGCTGTTCACCGTCGGCCTCGCCTTCATTGCGGCTGTGGTCGGCTCGGCATGGGCGCTCGCGGCGGATATCGCGCCGTCGTCGATGATTGCGTCGGTGAGCGCGATCCAGAATTTCGGCGGCTATTTCGGTGGGGCGTTCTCGCCCGTCGTCGCGGGCTTTATCGTCGACCGCACCGGCTCCTATGCGCTCGCATTCATCTCCGGCGGCATCATTGCCGGATGTGCGGCGTTGTTCTACTGGTTCATGGCCCGGCAGCCGATCGTCGACGATGCCGCCGCGCCGGCGGGCTGATGTTGATCCGTGCGTGAGGGAGCCGTGCTCAGTTCGGAGACAACACGGTGCTTCGCTTCGCTATGCCAGGACCTCTGCGCCCGAGCCGTAGTCACACCCTCACTGCGCCGCTATTGCTCCCTTGCTACGCGGGAAATTCGATCCCGAACTACGCCAATCGCCTGTTTGAGCGCGTAGACGTCCTGAAAATACCGCTGCGGCATTCGGATCTGGTTGGCATGCGCGTCGATGTGCTCGATCTCGTCCCGCCATTGCGCAATCTGGTCCGGGGTGGGATGGCTGTTTTCCCATATCTCATCTTCGAGCGCTTTGATCTCGCGATACCAGACCACCAGGCGTTTCTTTATCCGCGCCGCCGCCATGCGCGGCAGCGCCTGTAGCAGCCCCAGCAGTAAAGCCATGAAGGGGAGCAGGATCAATAGACGTCGTTCGATAAAACTGGCCAGCCAGAATGGCAGGTAACGCTGCAGGAAAGGGCGCCCGGTTTTGAAGTAACGCTCGCTCTCTCCGGAAAGAGGAAATTCCTCGGTGTTCAGATTCGGAAAAACGCCAAGCGGCGTGAAGTAATCTTCGCCGCCATGGACGGTTTTGGCCGCGTCCAGCAGCAGGTAAACCAGCGCGGGGTGCAGCGTGTCTTTGGCGACGAGCAACGCGGTGGCGGCGAGTAGCGTGACGTCGGTTTGCGGCAGATCGTTGGCGATGCTGGTCGCGGCACGCGGGAAAATAACCTTGGATAGCGATGGGAATTTCTGCACCAGTGCATCGGCCTGCGCAAAACTCATCAGTTTGAGATCGCTGTTCAGTAGCGTTGTCTGCATGGGCGCATCGGGTCTGCCGATGAAGAAAGCAGCATCCAGTTGCCCATTTTCGAGCGCCTGGTAGGCCTGGGTTGCGTCCATTTCGAGCAACGTCGTATTGTCCCGTTTGACGCCGCTATACCCGAGCAATACCTGGGAGACGTTCAGCAGGCCGCTGCCAGGAACACCGATTGACACTCTCTTGCCGCGTAGTTCTGCCAGCCGGTTGATGGTGGACGCGCCGCGGTAGAACACCCAGATCGGTTCATAGGAGACGGCGGCGATTGTCTTCAGTTGGTCGGTGTCTTTCGGGTGCGTGGTGCCGGACTGAATAAAGCCCACCTCGTAGTCGCTGTTCGGGTCCGTCAAGCGCTGATAGTTTTCGCTCGAACCGGACGAACTGCGGATATCGAGCTTGATGCCGTCACGCTTCAGGATGGGCGCATAGCGATCTGCAAAGCCGTGATAGATGCCGTTGTCTGCGCCGGTTGTGATGACGATCGTGTGCCGGAAGGCGGGTTCGAGTATCACCGCTATTCCCCAACCTAGCAGAGCCATCAGCAGTATCGCGCCGGCGATGAGAAGCCGCCGGCGACCCGGTGTCATTGCGGGTTTTTCATTGCGATGAAGCGCTGGGTTGTGCCTGGGCATTGTTCGCCTCTCTCGTTCGGCGCTGCTCGCCAGGTCTGTGCCACGCGCAATCGACGCGGAGAAAGCGTCGAGACGGCAGCGTTGTCAATACTGGCAGACGGCGCCGCGAAGTTTGTCACGTGAAGCGCGGGCCTTGCCGCGCCGCTGGGGGTGTCTAACTGTCTAACAGCCAGCATGGATAATGCAGCGCCTTGAACGCCTTGTCCACATCCGCTCAAGGTTGCGCGCCGTCAGGCACGAATACGTAACCATGACTGCGGACGGTCTGGATGAACCGCGGAGAGGAGGGGTTTGCCTCGAGTAGCCTGCGCAACCGCCACACCTGGACGTCGACCCCTCGGTCGGTATGATCGTCTTCCGGGCCGTGCAGTAACTCGAGCAAGCGCTCCCGGGTAAGTGTCCGCATCGGGTTGTTGACGAAGATCTTAAGCAGCGCGAACTCTCCCCCTGATAGCGTGACCCGTTTGTTCTCCACGTTGAGCGTTCGCAACTGAAGGTCCAGCGTGAACGGGCCGATTCCGACGACTTCGGGTTCGGCCCGTGCGGCGGCCGACGCGGACATGGTTCGTCGCCGCAATACGGCCCGCATGCGCGCAAGAAGCTCGCGAGGATTGAAGGGCTTGCCGATGCAGTCGTCGGCGCCCATTTCGAGTCCTACGATCCGGTCCATGTCGTCGGGCCCGGAGGCCAGAATCACGGGGACCGTGTTGCCGGCGGCGCGTAGTTTGGTCAGCGCTGCGAGGCCATTCACGCCGTGCATGATCTGGTCGAGGACAATCAGATCGGGCGGCTTCCGCTCGATCTGTTCCCCGAGCGATCGCATCTCATGCAGAACGGATACCGCCATACCCTCTCGTCCGAGAAAGTCGGCCAACGAGCCAAGTAGTTCGACATCGTCGTCAACGACCAGTATTTGAGTTGTCATGGTAAGGAAATCGAACGCATGGGCCGGCAAACCGGGTTGCAGTAACGTTGGCTGCCACATCACGGTTGCCGGGTTTGCCGCGCCGGCTTTCAGTGCCGTCAGGCTGCTCGTGACTCGCGAACGTTGTGCTCCAGCTTCTTTAACGGAGCGACTCGCGGGAATCCGTCGCTTCAGCCATTAATTAATCTAACGACATGACGGCTGCCGCGGATCACGTCTTCTGGTGAATGCGTTCATCGCTTTTCTGCGGTTGCTTGTCCGATCGTGCGTTTTCGCTTACGCGTGCAACGCGCGAGGATTCCCGGCGTGACAATGCTGGATAACCTTGAGTTTCCTATCCCGGCGCACTAAATTGCGGCTCGCGGAGCATCGCTGTTGTCCACGGGACGCTGTCCATCACTTCCGCGCCACGCGTCTGTGGTTCTTCACACCGCGCACCGGTGCAAACACGGCGCATGTGCCGTGGAGCATCGTCGCCGGGATGTTGCGTTAGCGCCGCTCGCCGTGATCGCGCTGGCTGCAACCGGTGTGCTCAGCGCTGTCTGGGTTGCCCTTTTGCACAACCTGGGCACCTTCATTGTGATCGCGAATGCGGGACGGCTGCTGCGCATGGACGAAGGGGGCCAGCCGCCTCAACCTGCGCGAAACGCCGCCGGCATTCCCTAGCGGGACCACCCAGATTCGACTACTCGCTCGTAGACTCGACCTCGGCGGGAACCCCGGTGTCCTGCCCTGGCCGGCGTACGGCTCTCACCTTCCCGCTGGTTCCGCCGCCGCAGAAGAACTGACCGTGGCCATCGGATTCGAGCCCTGACACGTATGTGCCGGTCGGCATCTCGAGGCTCTCCAGGACTTCTCCCGTACGGGGATCGATTCGCCTCAATTCGCTCTCATCATCTTCCCAGGTGCCGTGCCAGAGTTCGCCTTCGTTCCAGGTCACCCCGGTGACGAAGCGGTTGGATTCGATGGTGCGAAGAATCGCGCCGGTTTGGGGATCGACCTGATGGATCTTCCGGTCACGATACCGTCCCACCCAGAGCGTTCCTTCAGCCCACGTGAGCCCTGAGTTACCGCCGCCGCCGGGCGCCGGAATCGTGGCGAGCACATGGCCGGTATCCGGATCGATCTTCTGGATGTGATCACCGGCGATCTGGAAAAGGTGCTGGCCGTCGAAGGCCGTTCCTGCCTGCGCGGTGATATCGATCGCGCGCTGCGTTTCTCCGCTCGCGGGATCGAAGGCGTTCAGCTTGTCTCCGGTGGCAATCCAGACGTGCTGACCGTCGTACGTGACGCCATGCACACTGTCGACACCCGGAAAGGGTCCATATTCACGTACGATTTTGGCGGCTGATCGGTTCATGGTTTCATCCTAATCACTCGGGAGGGGTGCGGGGAGTAACAAAGTCGTCGTGAATCCGGGCATGGGCGGCGTCATCCAGCGTCGCGCTCGCCCGCGACCGA
>NZ_DASRSY010000149.1:0-12724 GCF_035656215.1 Paraburkholderia sp. | reverse complement strand
AGCGCCGACAACGCGCCGAGATCGACCCAGATCTGGCCGAACAGTTCGAGATTGGACTCTGGCCGCTGCTGCGAGACACGCCACCATGTGAGTCCGTTGAAGATAACTTCGAGGGCGATCACGAGCAACATGGCGGGCAGCGGCAGATGCACGCCGATGAAGGTCTGCACGAACGCGATCGTCACCAGCTGGCCAATGATGGCGAGGCTACGTAGCCAGAACAGATGACCGAGGTTGACCCGGCCGGTGTTGGTTATACGATGCATGACTTTAGTTTACCTGTTCGGACTAGTCCGACTTACCTTGCGGCCTCGTGCCGGTAACATGGAGTTTTTGCGACAGCGCCGCACAGGCCGATCACGCATCACCGGTTTTTGCGCCGCCCAAAACCATCCATGCTGCCTACATCCGATAGCGAGACGCCCGCCTCGTCAGCTTTCCTGACTTTTCTGCGACGTGCTGCCGCAGCCCGACAAAACGGCACCGCAGAAGCAGAGGCCAAGTGGCTCGATGCCGCTGCGCAACGCCATCCGCTCGACGACGAGTCGATCGAATCGCTCATTACCACGTTACTCGAGCAACATCGTCACAACGACGCGATCGAACTCGCCGCCATTATTGCCCAACTCGATCCCCATCGCGCCCTCGCACACTTCCGTTTCGGCTACACGCTGCAGATGGCAAACCGGCATAGCGAGGCAATTGCGCCATATCGTCGCGCACTCGCCATCGATCCAAAACTGCCGCAGTTACGCAACAATCTCGCTGGCGCCCTCGTGCTCACAGGTGGCGACCTCAACGAACAACTCGCACTACTGGAAAGTGCGGTTCATGACGCCCCCCACAACGGCGACGCATGGACCAATCTCACTCAGGCAAGCCGCGTCAATTTGAATCTGCCGCGCGCGCTCGAAGCCGGCGCGAAAGCCGTGCAATGCGCGCCGCATAGCCCGTTAGCGCATAACAACTATGCGCTGGCACTGCGTGAAGCGCAACGCTGGGACGAAGCCGAGCACGCCGAAAGAACCGCCTGTGCACTAGCGCCCAACGACGCAACCATGCGCGCCAACCTCAGCATGCTGCATCTCATGCGCGGCGACTACGCGCACGGCTGGCAAACGCATGAAGCCCGCTGGGACGGCTCGCTTGAATTGGGCGGCAACCGCCCGGCAATGCCGGCGCCGACCTGGCGAGGCGAACCGCTCGCCGGTAAAACGCTGCTGGTGTGGGGTGAACAAGGTATGGGCGATGTCCTGCAGTTCAGCCGCTATATCCCTATGCTGGCCGAGCGTGTTCATCGCGAGGGTGGCCGTCTCGTCTGGAATTCATTTCCGCAGATGGGTGCGCTGCTCGCTCGCAGTCTAGGCAATCACGTGGACGACTATTCGGCAGGTGGCGGCGTCGAATCTTTGCCTCCGTTCGACTACGAAATTCCGTTGCTCAGCCTGCCCTTGATATTCGATACGCGCGAAGAAACCATCCCCGCTGCGAACCCGTATTTGCGCGCGGACGCTGCATCCAGTGCGTCATGGCAACAGAGACTCGCCAGCGAAACGAGGCTCAAAGTCGGACTTACCTGGACCGGCAGCCTTAACCATCAGCGCAATCCATTCCGGCGGGTGGGTTGGGAACGCTACGCAGAACATTTCGGCGGGATGCACAACGTGGCGTTCTATTCGCTGCAACCGGGTGCCGAGGCGGACGTCGCGATGGCCCGCGCGTCGGGTCTGCCGATGTCGGACTACACCGCTGAATTCACCACCTTCGACGACACAGCCGCGTTCGTCAGCGCGCTCGATCTTGTCATTACGGTTTGCACGTCAGCAGCGCATCTGAGTGGCGCGCTCGGCCGACGCACATGGGTGCTGCTCGACGTCAATCCGCATTGGGTCTGGCTGCTCGACCGGTCTGACAGCCCGTGGCATCCGAGCGCGACACTCTACCGGCAGCCACAGTTCGGCCAATGGGATCCGGTGCTTGAGGCTGTTACACATGACCTGAGCGCGCTTGCAGCCCGGCACCACGCGGCATAGGCCGGCAGCGCGGCCGCCAAAGCCGCGCCGCGTTCAAGGTGAGCCGGCTCCCGGCACCGGTTGCACGGCTCGTGCGATCTCCGCGGCGAGGCATTCAGGGCATAGGCAGCGGCCGGACGGATCGAGCCTGTCTGCCGGCAACGCCGGCATCTCGCGACACCAGCAGTCGAACGGCACCCCATGCATGCCGCAATCGAACGCGTGACCGCAGCGCGGACAAAGCGCGCTGCTTTCGGAGCGGGAAGCTGACAATTTCATAAGGGGCCGGATGGTCTCGCTTCAGCCTGTACCAGGAAATGATGCCACGGCTGGCGGGTCGCCGCGAGTCGGCCGTTCGGCTAATTCACAGGCAGATCTGAACGACGGTAAGCTTGATTGTCGGCCGCCGCTTCCGCCCGTCCATTGCGCAGTGCGCAAAGCCTGCGTCACCCGTCACCGGCGCCGGTATCGAAAACTCTGTTGCAGCGCGCCGCTCCTGTACAATTCGCCCTGTTTTAACTGTTCCGTGCCTGAGCCTGCCGCCATGTCCGAGCTTCCTGACCTTTCGCAGATCGCGCCCACCCTGAAGGCTGAAATCCTGGCCGAGGCGCTGCCCTACATTCGCCAGTATCACGGTAAGACCGTGGTCATCAAATACGGCGGCAACGCCATGACGGAAGAGCGGCTGAAGCAAGGCTTCGCGCGCGACGTGATTTTGCTGAAACTGGTCGGTATCAATCCGGTCATCGTGCACGGCGGCGGTCCGCAGATCGACCAGGCGCTGAAGAAAATCGGCAAGCAGGGCACGTTCATTCAGGGCATGCGCGTCACCGACGAGGAGACGATGGAAGTCGTCGAATGGGTGCTCGGCGGCGAAGTGCAGCAGGACATCGTCACGCTGATCAACCATTTTGGCGGCCACGCGGTCGGCCTGACCGGCAAAGACGGCGGCCTGATCCACGCGCGCAAGATGCAGATGCCGGATCGCGACAATCCGGGCCAGTACGTCGATATCGGCCAGGTGGGCGAAGTCGAGGCGATCAATCCCGCGGTTGTGAAAGCGTTGCAGGACGACGCGTTCATTCCGGTAATCTCGCCGATCGGCTTCGGCGAAGACGGCCTGTCGTACAACATCAATGCGGATCTGGTCGCGGGCAAACTGGCGGTGGTGCTGAACGCCGAAAAGCTCGTGATCATGACCAACATCCCGGGCGTGATGGATAAGGAAGGCAATCTGCTGACCGATCTGTCGGCGCGCGAAATCGACGGCCTGTTCGCAGACGGCACGATCTCCGGCGGCATGCTGCCGAAAATCTCGTCGGCGCTGGATGCGGCCAAGAGCGGCGTGCGTTCGGTACACATCATCGACGGCCGCATCGAGCACTCGGTGCTGCTGGAAATTCTCACCGAACAGCCGTTCGGCACGATGATCCGCTCACATTGATTCCTGCCTCAAATCCGGCCCACGCGGTACGTCTGCCTGGCGTGCCGTGTGGGCCGTGCAGTTGCGCCGCCCCTGCGTCCAGCGGTGCACAGCGCGCCGCCCTCCGGCGCAAAAACACGCTCCCTCTTTTATCACCTTCCGCATCGCGAATCGTCGTCCGCATTCGCTGCGCGAAGCGACTGCTCGCGCCTGAACGGCGTATTCCATCATGCGTACCCCCACTTCCCGGCGCCGTCGTCCGCACATCGCAGGCGGCATTCCGGTCTGGCTGTTCGACCTCGACAACACCCTGCACCAGGCATCGCACGCGATCTTCCCGGCGATCAATCAGGGGATGACGCAGTACATCATCGACTCGTTGCAAGTCGACATCGACGAGGCCAACCGTCTGCGCACCGGCTACACGCAGCGCTACGGCGCAACGCTGCTCGGCCTGACCCGCCATCATCCGCTCGACCCGCACGACTTCCTGAAAGTCGTGCACACGTTCCCCGATCTCGGTTCGATGATCCGTCACGAACGTGGTGTCGCGCGCCTCGTCGCGTCGCTGCCCGGTCGCAAGATCGTGCTGACCAATGCCCCCGAGACATATGCGCGCGCGGTGCTCGCGGAGTTGCGCATCGAGCGCCTGTTCGAGCAGGTGATTGCCATCGAACATATGCGCGATCGCCGCAACTGGCGCGCCAAACCCGACCATGCGATGCTACGCAAGGCGATGCGCGACGCGCACGTCTCGCTCAAAGACGTGATCCTCGTCGAAGACACGCGCTCGCATCTGAAGAACTACCGGCGGCTCGGCATCCGCACCGTGTGGATCACCGGCCATTTGCCGCGCAAACCGCACGCGGACGGCATACCGACGCGTCTGCCGGGCACCGGTCGGCCGCATTATGTCGATCGCAGCATTCGTTCGTTAAAATCGCTACGACTGGGCACCCGCTCGGTTCGATTGAAGGGACAGCAGACGGGACGACAGCCATGCAGCCGATCGACAAGCCTGACGAAGCCGTAGCCGAACACGAACCCGCCCCGCGTGCGCCGCGCCTGAAGCCGGGCGAGCGTCGCGTGCACATCCTGCAGACGCTTGCCGCAATGCTGGAGACGCCGAAGAGCGAAAAGATCACGACGGCGGCGCTCGCCGCCCGGCTCGGCGTCTCCGAAGCCGCGCTGTACCGCCATTTCGCCAGCAAGGCGCAAATGTTCGAAGGGCTAATCGAGTTCATCGAGCAGACCATCTTCGGCCTGATCAACCAGATCGCCGACAAAGAAAGCAACGGCGTGCTGCAAGCCCGTGCAATCGCGCTGATGCTGCTCAACTTCCCCGCGAAGAATCCTGGCATGACGCGTGTGCTGACCTGTGAGGCGCTGGTCGGCGAGCACGAACGGCTGACCGAGCGCGTCAATCAGATGCTGGAACGGATCGAGGCGTCGTTGAAGCAGTGTTTGCGGCTGGCCCAGATGGAGGCAAACGCAAGCGCGGGTGAAAACGCAAGCCCGAGCGCAAATGTGCATGCTGCCCTGCTGCCCGCCGGCTACGATCCCGCGATTCGCGCGAGTCTGCTGCTGAGCTACATCATCGGCCGCTGGCATCGATATGTTCGCAGCGGCTTTGCGCGGCAGCCCGCCGAACACGCCGATGCACAACTGCTGCTGATTCTTCAGTAGTCCGCGCGGCACGCGGGTTCACGAGCCCCCCGCCGCTGCCGCATGAAATTTTCCGCTATACTTTGTGCCTGACTTCGGCAACTCGATACTCCTGAGACCGCTGTCCAGAACACCCTGAACACCTATCACGCGCCGATTTGCTGACTCGATTGCGGGCGCGCGAACTGCCGGGAACGTTTCCCGCGGTTCACTATAAATGCGGCTAAAGAGGTCGTCAGCCGCGCACATTGTTTCTCTTCCGTGCCTCGCCGACGCCATCTAGCCGCCCTGTATTTGTTAAATGGCGGAATGAATGGAATCGATCGGTATCGTCGCTCCCCAAAAAATGCATTTCACCGAGCCGCTGCTCATGCAGAACGGCAGCTCGCTGACCGGTTACGACCTGATGGTCGAGACCTACGGCACGCTCAACGCCGCGCGCAGCAATGCCGTGCTGGTGTGCCACGCGCTCAACGCATCGCACCACGTGGCGGGCGTGTACGCCGACAATCCGAAGGACATCGGCTGGTGGGACAACATGGTCGGCCCAGGCAAGCCGCTCGACACCAACAAGTTCTTCGTGATCGGCGTGAACAACCTGGGCTCGTGCTTCGGCTCAACTGGGCCGATGAGCATCGATCCGGCAACGGGCAACCCATACGGCGCGACCTTTCCGGTGGTCACGGTTGAAGATTGGGTGAACGCGCAAGTGCGCGTCGCCGATGAGTTCGGCATCACGCGCTTCGCCGCGGTGATGGGCGGCAGCCTCGGCGGCATGCAGGCGCTCGCGTGGAGCATGATGTATCCAGAGCGCGTGGGCCATTGCATCGTGGTCGCTTCCACGCCAAAGCTGTCCGCGCAGAACATCGCGTTCAACGAGGTGGCACGCTCGGCGATCCTATCGGACCCGGACTTCCATGGCGGCAACTACTATGCGCACAACGTAAAGCCGAAGCGCGGCTTGCGCGTCGCGCGGATGATCGGCCACATCACGTACCTGTCGGACGACGACATGGCCGAGAAATTCGGCCGCTCGTTGCGCCGCGCGGAAGGCGCGGTGGACGCGTACAACTTCAACTTCGACGTGGAATTCGAGGTGGAGTCGTATCTGCGCTACCAGGGCGACAAGTTCGCCGACTACTTCGACGCGAACACGTACCTGCTGATCACCCGCGCGCTCGACTATTTCGATCCGGCCAAAGCCTTCGACGGCGACCTGACCGCCGCCGTCGCGCACACCACGGCGAAATACCTGATCGCCAGTTTCTCGACCGACTGGCGTTTCGCGCCGGCCCGCTCGCGCGAACTGGTGAAGGCGCTGCTCGATCACAAGCGCACGGTGACCTACGCGGAAATCGACGCGCCGCACGGCCACGACGCCTTTCTGCTCGACGACGCGCGCTATCACAACCTGATGCGCGCCTATTACGAACGTATTGCAAACGAGGTGAACGCATGAACCAGCGAGCACTCGATTATCTGGCGTTGCGCCCAGACTTCCGCGCGATCGCCCGCTGGGTCGAACCGCGCGCCACCGTGCTCGATCTGGGTTGTGGCGACGGCTCGCTGCTGTCGCTGCTGACCGAAGAACTGGATGTGCAGGGCTACGGCATTGAAATCAACGACGCCGGCGTGCTGGCGTCGACGCAGAACGGCGTCAACGTGATCCAGCAGAATCTGGAAGACGGCCTGCGTCTGTTCGAAGACGGCAGCTTCGACTTCGCGGTTCTGTCGCAGACACTGCAAACCATCCATCAGACGGCCGCGATCCTGCGCGAGACGGTGCGCGTGGGCAAGGAATGCATCGTGTCGTTCCCGAATTTCGGCTACTGGGCGCATCGGCTTTCCGTGCTGCAAGGCCGCATGCCGGTGTCGAAGTCGTTGCCTTATCAGTGGCACAACACGCCGAATGTGCGGGTGCTGACGATCAAGGATTTCGAGGCGCTGGCGCCGGAAGTCGGCATCGAGATTCTCGACCGCGTGGTGCTTCACGATGGCCAGGTGGTGCGATGGGGGGTGAACTGGCGTGGTAGTCTTGCGGTCTATCGCGTCAAGAAAAGCTAACGCCACTTATCCACATGTCGAACCCGCCGCACGAGGCGCCTGCACTTACCGCTCACGAAGAACATCCCGGCTGGCGCGCGTTTCTCAATACGCGCATGCTGATCTGCGTCTTTCTCGGCTTTACGTCGGGACTGCCGCTGTTCACGCTCGTCTATCTGGTGCAGGCGTGGCTACGCTCCGAAGGCGTCAATCTGAAGGAAATCGGCCTTTTTGCGCTGATTCAGTTCCCGTACACCTGGAAATTCATCTGGGCGCCGTTGATGGACCGCTATGTGCCGCGTTTTCCGGGCTGGCGTCCGGGAAGACGGCGCGGCTGGATGCTGGTCACACAGATTCTGGTCGCCGGCGCGATTGCGACGCTCGGTTTCGTATCGCCGCGCGACTCGATCTGGACGGTGGCGGCTTTGACGGCACTGGTCGCGTTCTTCGGTGCGAGCCAGGACATCTCGATCGATGCGTACCGGCGTGAGTTGTTGAGCGACACGCAACAAGGTCTCGGCAATGCCGTGCATGTCAACGCGTACAAGATCGCCGCGCTGGTGCCGGGTTCGCTGGCACTGATTCTGTCCGACCATTTGCCGTGGCCCACCGTTTTCATCGTTACCGCTGCATTCATGCTGCCCGGCATGGTCATGACGCTGGTGGTGCGCGAGCCGCAGGTGCACGGCACGCCACCGAAGAATCTGCGCGAAGCGATCGTGCAGCCGTTCAGCGAATTCATTCAGCGCGATGGTTGGCGTGGCGCATTGTTCGTGCTCGGTTTCATCTTCCTTTACAAGCTCGGCGACACGATGGCGACCACGCTGTCCACGTCGTTCTTTCTCGACATCGGCTTTTCGCGCACGCAGATCGGTGTGATCGCCAAGACCACCGCGTTCGGCGCGAGTCTGGCGGGCGGGATCGTGGGCGGGATCTGGCTGATGAAGGTCGGCATTGGCCGAGGGCTCTGGATCTTCGGCGTCCTGCAGATGGTGTCGACACTCGGCTTTGCATGGCTCGCGCATCTTGGCCCGGCGTCGCCCGGTTTGACCGTGATTTATGACATCGCTGTGTGGCTAAGCCAGGGCACCTCGAAGCTGCTCGCGCTAGTCGGCATCGACTGGACCGTGCAGCTCGATCCGCGCTCAGTCGCGCTGGCATTGGTCTACGGCCTGGAAACCTTCGCGACCGGTCTGACGATGGCGGCCTTCACCGCCTATATCGCCAGCACCACCGATCCGCGTTACACCGCTACGCAATTCGCGCTTTTCACGAGCCTCGCCTCCGTGCCGCGCACCTTGGCATCGGCGGCAAGCGGCTATGTGGTCGCGCAGATCGGCTGGTTCGACTATTTCATCGTGTGTACCGCGCTGGGGCTGCCCGGCATGCTGCTTCTGCTGCGCATCGCGCCCTGGAGAACCCGGTCGTGACGGCGCGTCAGTCAACGCACGTGGTGCGCCCGGAATCGAAGGCCTCCGGGATTCCTTCGCTCAAGGCCGGCCGCGCGGTGCTGCGCGCGGCGTTGGCGCTCGGTTGCGCGAGCCTGACGTTGGCGGCACCGTTGAGCGCCTACGCGACAGCAATGCCCGCGGTCGGCACCAGTGCAGCAGCGCCGACCACCGCCGCCGCGCCGACTCCAGCGACAGCGGCAAAGTCCGCACCGAACACGGCGAGTGCTGAAAACGCGACATCGGCGGGGGCCAGCGCGGCCAGCGCCACGAACGCCGGCAGCGCACCTGCGGCCGCCACGCCGCCCTCTTCAACGCAGCCGCCACCGGCACCGGTAACGGCCAGAACGCCTGCCGCTACCTCGGTGCCGGCAGCGGCCGCAAAAGCGCCTGCCGCGACTTCAACGCCCGCCGCAGCTGCCAACGCGCCCGCTTCCCCGTCTTACAGTAGTCCGAATACACAACTGCGCTACGGCGGTTACCTCGTATTTCGCAACCTGATCCCATCGCCAATGCTCGAGGCGCAAGCCGCCGAGGAATTCAGCCAGATCGTGTACGGCGCAGAGCATGCGGACCGCCTGTACGGCGATAGCGATGCCCACGTCACTCGCGTTCGTTCGATTGTCGACAAGCTGATTCCCTATTCGCTGAAGTGGAACGAGCGCGCCAAAGGCTGGAAGTGGAATGTAGCAATGGTGCGCTCGCCCGATATCCGCATGTACTGCCTGCCGGGCGGCAAGATCGTCGTGTATAGCGGCCTGCTCGATCGCGCGCGTCTGAACGACAACGAACTCGGCATGCTGATCGGTCACGAGATTGCGCACGCATTGCGTGAGCATGCGCGTGAGCGGCTCGGCGAACTCCAGTCCAGCCAGCTCGACTCGTCCGGCACGATCCCGCAGCTATTCGGACTAGCCGATCTGGGCGCGGCGCCGCTCGGCATCGGTTCGCGGTTGCTGGAGATGAAGTACGAAAACACCGACGAAACCGAGGCCGACGTCATTGGCAGCGATATCGCTTCGCGCGCCGGCTTCGATCCGCGCGCGGCGGTCACGCTATGGGACAAGCTGGCCAAGGCGACGCGCAGCAATCATGACCAGGGCTATATCTACGTGCACCCGTACACGCCGACCCGCCGCCAGGACATCATCAAGCGTTTGCCGGATATGCTGCCGCTCTATGCCAAGGCCATCGGCAAGAGCGTCGATGCGTTGCCGGACTATGCCGGCATGGGCCGCCCGCGCCGCAAACCGATCAGCGAGTAAGATGCGCGGACCGCGGCGCTTGCGGCTTGCGGCTTGCGGCTTGCGGCCTCGGGCCCGCCTGCGGCTCACGCGGTTTCACTGCGGTTCGAACCGTGCCTACTTCTTGAGCTTGTGGTCGTAATCGATCGTCAGCGGCGCATGGTCGCTGAACTTGATATCGCGGAACACGTCGGTGCGTTTCGCCTTGCTGGCGATACCCTGCGTCGCGATCTGATAATCGATCCGCCACCCAACGTTCTTCGCATACGCCTGACCGCGATTGCTCCACCACGTGTACTGTTCCGGTCGCTGATCGAGCGTCCGGAAGACGTCGACGTAACCAACTTCGTCAAACAGTTTGGTGAGCCACTCGCGCTCTTCCGGCAGGCAGCCTGAATTCTTCTGGTTGCTCTTCCAGTTCTTGATGTCGATCTCTTTGTGGACGATGTTCACGTCGCCACACACGATCACTTCGCGCTCCTGGGCCAATTCCGCGAGATGCGGCATGAACTCGTCCATGAACCGGAACTTGGCCTGCTGGCGTTCTTCACCACTCGATCCCGACGGCACGTACACCGAGATCACCGACAGTTTGCCGAAGCGCAATTCGACATAGCGCCCTTCCGGATCGAATTCCTCGCTACCGAAACCGATAATGACTTCGTCCGGTTCGTGACGCGTGTACACGCCCGCGCCGCTATAGCCTTTCTTCACCGCATGCTGAAAATACCCGGTGAAATTGTGCGGCGACATGAATTCCGGCGTCAAATCGTCCTGTGAGCATTTGATTTCCTGCACGCACAGCACGTCGGCTTTCTGTTCGCCGAACCATTCGAAAAAACCTTTCTTCGCCGCTGAGCGGATGCCGTTCAGGTTGGCGGTAATCACACGCAACATGTCGTTCCTTTTATGTTCGATTCGTTGTTAGAGCAAAGGGCAGAAAGCATACGGTCACTCGACCTTGATGCCCTTCAGCGATTCTTTGGCAGGCGGATATTCGAGCTTCAGCGCTTCGAACTGGCGCAGCAACAACTCGGCGACCATTACATTACGATGGGTCTTCGAATCGGCCGGAATCACGTACCACGGTGCATAGTCCGTTGACGTCGCGGCCAGCGCGTCGCGATACGCCGCCTGATATTTGTCCCATTGCTTGCGGGCTTCGAGATCGGCGACGTCGAATTTCCAGTGCTTGCTCGGATCGTCGATGCGCGCCTGCAGACGCGCACGCTGCTCATCTTTCGAAATGTGCAGCATGCACTTGATGATAGCCGTACCGCTGAAGGCCAACAGCTCTTCGAACTGGCGAATGTGGCAGCAGCGTCGCTCGAATGCTTCGGCATCCAGATTGCCGAGGACGGTCGGCACCAGCAGATCTTCGTAGTGACTGCGGTTGAAAATAGTCAGCTCACCGGCAGCAGGCGCCTGCGAATGCACGCGCCATAGAAAATCGTGCGCCAGTTCGACGGGCGTCGGCGCCTTGAACGGCACGATGCGCAAACCGAGCGGGTCGACTTCATGAAACACCGCGCGGATCGTGCCGTCCTTGCCGCTCGTGTCCATGCCTTGCAGCACGAGCAACACCCGGCGACGCTGCTGCGCGTGCAGGCACTCCTGCAGTGTATCGAGCTTCGCGCCGATCTCCGACAAACGCGCCCGGTCGGAATCTTTCGAACCGGTCGAAAAAGGCTTTGCGGCTGGATCGAAAGCGTCGAGCGAAAATTTGCTGTTCTTCTTGCCGTCGTCGAAATACGGTACGCGGAAATCGTCGAGTTCGGGTTGCTTCGCCATTCACACTCCGTGTTCTGCGTTCAGCGGGACATAAAAGCGGGCCCGCAAAATAAAACGGGCCGCTGCCCCCACTTTCGTTTCCGGCAACAGCCCGTGTTGGCAGAAGCTCGCGCTTCGGCCGTGGCTCTTTCAACTGAGCTTTAGCCCAGCTTCAACTCAGGACAGCTTCTTCTTCAGCAGTTCGTTCACCTGCGCCGGATTGGCCTTGCCCTTGGTCGCTTTCATTGCCTGGCCGATCAGTGCGTTGAACGCCTTTTCCTTGCCGGCGCGAAATTCCTCAACCGACTTCTGGTTCGCGGCGAGCACTTCGTCGATGATCGCTTCCAGCGCGCCGGTGTCCGAGATCTGCTTCAGGCCCTTCGCTTCGATGATGCGATCGGCGGCGGCTTCGTCGGTGGCCTTTTCTTCCCAGATTGCGAGGAAAATTTCCTTGGCGATCTTGTTCGAGATCGTGCCGTCGGCGATACGTTGCAGCAGCAGCGCGAGTTGCGCCGACGAAACCGGGCTATCGGCAAAATCCACGCCTTCGCGATTCAGTTGCGACGACACTTCACCCATCAGCCAGTTAGCCGCGACCTTGGCCTGAGCCGGGCCGACTTTGAGCACAACGGCTTCGTAGTAAGCAGCCATGGCCTTGCTCGACGTCAGCCCGTTGGCATCGTACGGCGTCAGGCCATATTGCGTGACAAAGCGCTGTTGAATCGCCACCGGCAGTTCCGGCATTTCGCTCTTCACGCGCTCGACCCACGCCGCGTCGATCACGAGCGGCATCAGATCGGGATCAGGGAAATAGCGGTAATCGTGCGCGTCTTCCTTGGTGCGCATCGAACGCGTTTCGCGTTTGTCCGGGTCGTACAAACGCGTTTCCTGCACCACCGTGCCGCCGTCTTCGATCAACTCGATCTGACGGCGCACTTCGTACTGGATCGCCTCTTCGAGGAAGCGGAACGAGTTCAGGTTCTTGATCTCGGCACGCGTGCCGAATTCCGCCTGACCGACCGGGCGCACCGACACGTTCGCGTCGCAACGGAACGAGCCTTCCTGCATGTTGCCGTCGCAGATGCCGAGCCACGTGACCAGCGTGTGCAGCGTCTTGGC